>JAFDWD010000409.1 GCA_018268695.1 Actinomycetota bacterium | reverse complement strand
TTCCCCCGCTCCCGATGCCAGATGACATGCAGGACTCGGCGTTTCGGTCGTGTTGACCGTCGGCATAGTAGTGCATCCGTCCGGCGTTTGCTTACAAAACGCAAACATTAGGTTCGGATTCGCACTTGGAGCGGGTGTTCCTGCGCGCCCGACCAAGATCCCTGCGCAAACCGACACCGGTAGATTAGGGCTTTGGAATGCAGATTTCCGGGCGCACAGCACTTTTGACCGGGGCCACCGGGGGCCTCGGTCGGGCGATCGCTCAGGGCCTGGCGGGCGCCGGTGCCTCCCTTGTATTGAGCGGGCGGCGCGAGGCGGACCTCTTGGCCCTCGCCGAGAGCCTTCCCGGGTCCGACCACCGCGTCGTCGTCGCCGACCTCGGCGTGGACGGGGAGGCGGAGCGGCTGGCGGAGGCGGCCTCCGGGGTCGACATCCTCGTCGCCAACGCCGGGCTCCCCGGAGCGGGCTGGCTCGCCGAGTTCTCCGTCGATGAGGTGAAGCGCACCCTGCGCGTCAACCTCGAGGCGCCGATGCTCCTCGCCCGCGCGCTCTTCCCGGCGATGCTGGAGCGCGGCTCCGGCCACCTCGTCTTCGTCTCCTCGCTGTCGGGCAAGTCGGCCAGCCCGCGCACCTCCGTCTACAACGCGACCAAGTTCGGCCTGCGCGGCTTCGCGCTCGGCCTGCGCACCGACCTCGCCCCGCGCGGCGTCGGCGTGTCCCTCGTCTCACCCGGCTTCGTCCGCGATGCCGGGATGTTCGCCGACACCGGTGCCAAGACGCCTCCTGGGATGGGCACCACCACCCCGGGCGCGGTGGCCGCCGCGGTCCAGAAGGCGATCGTCGAGGACAAGGTCGAGGTCGCCGTGGCGCCGCTCCTCGACCGGGTCGCCGCCCACGCCGGCCTGGTCAGCCCCGCGATCGCGGTCCGCGCCCAGAGCGGCAGCGTCGGCCAGCGCGCCGCCGCCGAAGTCACCGGCGGCCACTCCAAGGACAAGCGTTGAGCCGGTCCCAGGTCTTCCCCGTCCCTCCCCCCGAAAGGCTCGTCTCATGACCACCTCTTCCGATTCCTTCGGCGCCCGCGCGACCCTCGAGGTCGGTGGCCGCGCCTATGAGATCTTCCGCCTCGACGCGCTGCAGGAGCGCTTCGACGTCGCCCGTCTGCCGTACTCGATCAAGGTCCTGCTGGAGAACGTGCTGCGGCTCGAGGACGGGGTGTCGGTGAGCGCCGACGACGTCGAGGCGATCGCCTCCTGGGACGCCGCCGCCGAGCCGAGCGTCGAGATCCCCTTCCAGCCCGCCCGCGTCCTCATGCAGGACTTCACCGGGGTGCCCGCCGTCGTCGACCTCGCCGCGATGCGCGACGCGATGGACGAGATCGGCGGCGACCCGAAGGCGATCAACCCGCTGGTCGACGTTGACCTGGTGATCGACCACTCGGTGCAGGTGGACGCCTTCGGCAACGACCGCGCCTTCGCCGTCAACGCGGGCTTCGACTTCAAACGCAACCGCGAGCGCTAC
>JAFDWD010000408.1 GCA_018268695.1 Actinomycetota bacterium | reverse complement strand
GCCTCGGCCAGGGCCAGCTCCATGCCGCGCGCGTGGGCGTCCTCGTCTTGCTCAGGGAAATTCTGTCCCGGGGGTTGCACCGATCGGGGAGTATCCCGCCTACAACTTCGGCAGGGGCGGCGTGTTCGAAGAGGGAACCGGCATGCATTCGACGTGGAACAGATACGCCCTGATGGGCGCCTTGGCAGCCTTGCTCGCGCTGCTCGGCGCGACCGCGAGCCAGGCCGCGGCGGCCAGTGGCATCGGCCCCGCGCGCCGGTTCGCGCCGCGCCAGCTGGTGGTCAAGTTCGAAGGCGAAAGGCACGGCCGCACGGTGGCGCTGCCGCGCGGCGCCGGGGTGCTCGCCACCGCCCGCGCCCTGCGCGCCCTGCCGCGGGTCGAGTACGCCGAGCCGAACTACGCGGCGACCGCGTCCGCCGCCGAACTCGAACCCTGGGACCCCGACGATCCGGGGACCCTGGAAGTGCCCCCGGGAACGGTGCCGACCCCCGGTGGCTGGGCGGAAAAGCAGTGGGACTTCCTCCCCTACACCGGCCCCTCGACGGCGAAGCTGCCGACCTCACCCGGTGGTATCGACGTGGTCGGGGCCTGGTCGAACCTGATCGCCGACGGCCGCCCCGGCGGCCAGGGCATCCGCGTCGCCGTCCTCGACAGCGGCATCGCCTACCGCGATTACGGCAACGGCCGCTACCTGCGCAGCCCCGACTTCTCCGCCGAACAGTTCCTCCCCGGCGAAGACTTCGTCGACCACGACAAGCTGCCGCTCGACGAGAACGGGCACGGCACCCACGTCGCCGGGACGATCGCCGAGCAAACGAACAACGGGGTCGGCCTCAGCGGCATCGCCTACGGCGCCCAGCTGATGCCCGTCCGCGTCCTCAACAGCGCCAACGTCGGCTACGCCAACCGGATCGCCGAAGGCATCCGCTTCGCCGTCCGCAACCACGCCCAGATCATCAACATGAGCTTCAACTTCGCCTGCGGCGAGAAGGTCCCGCAGGTCGACGAAGCGCTACGCGAAGCCTACGATCGCGGCGTCGTCACGGTCGCCTCCGGCGGCAACCTCTCCGCCGGCGTCGCGACGACCAAGAGCTGCGTCTCGGAGCCCGCCACCGGGCCGCGCGTGATCGGCGTCGGCGGCTCCACCGAGGGCGGCTGCATCGGCTCCTACTCGCTGGCCGGCAAGGGGATCGACCTCGTCGCCCCCGGCGGCGGTCCTCCCGCGGCGGGTTGCCCCTCGGTCCTCTCACGCCCGATCTACCAGGTGACGCTCAAACCGGGGACGACCAACCAGTTCACGATCCCGACCGATTACGCCGGGACCTCGATGGCGGCGGCGCACGTCTCCGGCACGGTGGCCCTGATGCTCGCCGCCGGAGTGATCCCGAAGAGCCTCAAGGGCAAGGCCCTGGTGCAGGCGGTGACGAAGCGCCTGAAGACGACCGCCCGCGGATTGGGCTACCCCCGCACCGTGCAGGGGGCGGGTCTGATCGACGCGGCGAAAGCGACGGAAACGCCGACCACGGGGTTGGCGACGTCGCGGCGGGTTCGGTAGGTCCCGGCGCCCGGAGCAAGGGACGCAAGGGACACCGACCTTCACGCGTGGCAGGTTGACCCCCTCACAGGGGGTGTATCTGACTCGCGCGTTACGGGATCGGCCGAGGTGTGGCATCTCACGGACGCACCTGCGGAGAAACACCGCACTCCCTCCCGGGGCACCGCCCCTCGGACTGCCGCCCCTAAGTAGTCCGCACGATGATCACGCTGCAGGGCGCGTGATGGGAGACGTTGTTCGGCACGCTCCCGAGCAGGTAGCGGCGCGCGCCCGTCATTCCTTTGTTCCCCACCACGATCAGGTCGGCCTTGATCTCTTCGGCGACGTTCAGGATCGCGTCGGCGGGATCGTCCTGGACCGGGTGGGTGGTCACCTCGATCCCGGCGGCTTTCGCCTTCGCGGCGGCGGCGTCGAGAACGAGGTTGACGTCCTCACGCGGGCCGATCTCGTAGGCGATGTCGGCCGGAGCGCCCTCCTGCTCGCTCTGGATCCGTCGTTTGGAGACCGGCTGGAAGGCGCTGACGATCCCCAGGGACGCCCCCGAGAGCCTCGCCAGGTCGATCGCCTGGTCTACCGCCTGCCCTGCCGTGTCGGAGCCATCGGTCCCGACCACGATCCGAGTGAACATCCCGCCTCCTCAAGCTCGCTCACCGTGCCGCG
>JAFDWD010000407.1 GCA_018268695.1 Actinomycetota bacterium | reverse complement strand
GACGAACTTCGCGACCAGTTCGGAGATCTCCTCCGCGCCCGGTCCGACGAGCGGCCGGGGCCGCTCGGGGTCGGCCCCGGCCGTGGCCGGCACCGCGACTATCGAGGGCGCGCCCAAGACCGCCGCCTCGCCCGCACCGCTGCGGACGATCGGGACGGCCAGATAGAGTGTGCGCGCGTCGCGGAGATCGCAGGAGACGGTGAGCACCCAGCCCCCGCCTCCGAGGTTCTTGCCGTGGACGACATCGGCCTGGGCGACCTGACCCGGTTCCGAGGGCGTCGTTCCCTTGCCCAGATGGACACCTTCGGCGAGATAGGCCGAGAGGCTGCGCGGGTCGGGATCTTCGAGCCAGGCCCGGGCGAAGCCGGCGGCAAGGGCTTCCGCCGCCTCGCCGGGACCGGGTCTACTTACGGAAGCGCCCGCGCCCTCTTCGGCCGGTGGCGCGAGGACGCCCTCGGCGCCGCGGACCAAGAGCAGGGCGACCGCGGCCCAGAGGGCGACCCGCCCGACGCTTGCCAGCATCGCGACGGGCGGGCGGCCATCGCTCTCACCCCCCTTCTTTCCTCTGAACAGACTTGCCGACATCCGACCGCACCTCCTGTCTTGGGCTTGTCCGCCTGGATCGGCGGCTTTTCGCGAAGACAGGGGCGCGGGACCCGGATTTGGCCCGCAACCTTGAAAGCGTGCGCTTTCAAGGTTTCAAGGTGCGGTCCCTCAATGGCGGAGCGGAGGGGGCCAGATTCGGTCTTTCCTCCCTTCTGAATCAGGAAGCAGATGCAGAGCGTCTCCGACAAAAGCGCGACCAGCCGCCTCGACGACGATGCCGTCGAGGCGCTCACGGTAACGCTGCGGGCCCTCGCCGACCCCACCCGGATCCGGCTGATCGAAGAGCTCGACGCCCACGGCCCCGAGAGCGTCGGCGGCCTCGCCGCCTGCCTCCCGCTGACCCGTCAGGCCGTGTCCCGACAGCTATGCGTCCTCCACCACGCCGGGATCGTCGCCAGACGACGCGAGGGCATGCATGTGGTCTACGAGCTTCGCGACTGGACCGGCCTCTGGCTCCTCGGACAGTTGGCCGAGTCGCTCACCCCCCCGGCTTCCTGAACGGTTGCGGCCGGTGCGTCATGCATTGGTTCCCAGGTGCCCTTCGGTTCCAGCGTGATGAGTGCTACCCGGCCTCGGCGCACCTCGCTTAGCCGACGGAGCCGGGCAGACCGCTCGGCAGATCAGGAACGTCATCGACGTGCTGGATCCGCGCGGCGCACACCAGAGCTGCCGACGATGCGCGTCGGGGCCGACCGGGCCCTCGAGGACCTCGGGCGTCAGCTATTAGCTAGGAGCCGAGCCCGAGGTTCTCCGGCGGGAGAGCAGGGAGACGAGGAACCACAACACCGCTGTTCCAACGAACATCTGTGCGGGCACTCGTGGTTCCCAGAACCTCCCTACCGCAGCCGCAGCACCGTCCCGACCATGACCAGGTTCGGGTCGCCGGTCCCGATCCGCGCCGAGTTCATCCGCCAGAGGCGGTGTACCTCAGCGGCGATTCTGGTCTCGGACGCACCGGCGGGCAGCATCCCTTCGGCGATCGACCAGAGACAGTCGCCGGCAGCGACGGTATGGAAACTGCGTGAGACGAGACTCCCGGCGCGGTCGGCCGTCGCCGGGGTAGCGGCCGGAGTGGACGCCGGCAGTTCGGGCGCCTCTTCCGGTTCGGGCATAGGCGCCGCGGTCGGTTCGGACGTGGGTTCCGCGTGCAACCCGGCCGGCCTCCCGGCCCTCGGCTTCGGCGACGGCGACGCGGTCGGCGCGACGATCGCTTCGCCGCGCACCGGTTCCGTCGGTGGAGCCCCAGCGGGTTCGTAGGTCGGCGTCGGCGCTTCTTCCTCCGGTGTATATGTAGGCGCCGGGAGTGGCGCAGGCGGCGCTTCCCCGAGCGGCGGCGGCGCTTCGGGCGCGGGATCCGTTCCCGTGCCGACTCCTTCGGTTTCGGGGGCGGGCGGCGGAGCTTCGGCTTCTTCGGGCGGCGTTTCTTCGACTTCTTCCCCGGCTTCGGGCGCGACTTCTTCTAGCCCCGTTTCCCCTTCGCCGGCGAGTTCGCTGGGTTCTTCGAAACCGATCGGCGGTGGCCCGGGAGGACCGGCGCCTTCGCCTTCGCTTTCGGCCTCCGCCCAGGCGAAGGGCGGTGCGAGGACGGCGAGCGCGAGGGCGACGGCGAGTGCCGCCGCCCCGGCCCGCAGAGTTCGGGACCGTCGGTCGTGTCCGGTGCGGTGGGGATCTCCCGGGGGCATGGCTACTCCTCTCTCTCAGTTCAACGGGTCGGCGACGCAGCGGTAGGACTTCGCTCCGGGGTCGGTGTCGGGGGTGAGGGCGACGTTCCCGGTCTTCGAGGTCACGTAGAGCGCTTCGACCTCCCCGGGCGCGGTCGAAGAGGGATAGACCTGGCTGGTCAGCTCGCCGCCGGGGGCGAGCGCGATCTGTTCGTGGGTGAGGGCGATCGCCTCCTCGTTGTAGGTCGGGAGGCGCCTGCCGGGCCCGCTCTGGGATTCGGTGCCCGCGCATTCCAGCATCGCGCTGTGGAGCGGCAGCGGCGGCCGGGCCACGGTTTCGATACAGGTGTCGGCGGCGGGGATCGTCCCTTCCGGGCAGCGGACCAGGAGCCGTTCGGCGGTGACCCCGTCGAGCCGGGCGGCGTCGCGTGCACGGGGCACGATCCCGAGCGTCTTCTCCTTGACCGCCCTGCCGGTCACCGAGCTCGCCCGGTAGTTGCGGGCGCTCAACGAGTGGGGTCGGATGTCGCGGCCGGAGATCTGGGTCGCCGCATAGGCGCCGCCACAGAGGGCGACGAAGAGCGCCAGGGTGGCGGTCACGTTGGCGTAGCTGATGCGCTTGCGCAGTGCTCTTCCCATCTCGGTTCCTCCTTGGTTTGGTGGTTCAGGCGGTGGGGCATGGCTTACCCTTCACGGTCACGGACACGACCGGGCTCCTGCCCGGCAGGAACGGAAACTGGGCTTCTGCTGGTAAACGGGCCTTGAAGCGATAATCGGCCTTGCCGCAGGTCCGTTTGAAGGCATAGGGGATGCTCCACCGTCCGTGGGCGTCGCTGCGGATCGTGCGGAAGGTCGACCATTCGTGACTCAGGCGGACCTGCAGCTCGACCAACTTCCCGTTCGCCGGCAGAGGCCCGCCCATGACCTTGCCGGTGAAGGTCACCGAGCCCCCGTTCATGACGTAGCCGGGCTTCACCTTCAGCGTCGACGCGCCATGCACCAGCAGTTCGGCCGACCCTTCGGCCGGCAGGGTGGTCGGGGTCCCGGCGTAGACGAAGCGCAGGCGCCGCGAGGAGCCGGCTTCCGTCTCATAGGCGAAGCCGCCTTCGGCGCCCGTGGTCAGGGTCGCGACCTCTTCTTCTGCCCCTTCGGCAATCTGCTGAAAGACGGCGATCGCGGCGCCGGAGACCGGGCCGCCCGCCTTGTCGAGGAGGCGGCCGGAGAAGGTGACCTTGCCGCCGAAGCCGACCGTCTCCTTCGGGACCAGTTCGCTCACCTTGTGCCTGACGACGCGCCTATGGCCATGGCGGTGGAGGACCTTTCGCACCTCCTTGCGGTCGAGAACCCCGGCAGAGACGGAGGTCGGCTCCCGCAGCGGCAGGGTCAGTCTCATCGGGGAGCCGTCGATCCGGCTTTCGCTCGCCGCCTCGTTCCCGGCCCTGTCGCTTGCACTGGCGCGCAGCTGATATTCGCCCGCGGGGAGGCTCGCGTCTTCGATCCGGGTGATGAGTTCTTCGCCTTCGAGGGTGCTCGGCAGCGGCTGCCAGACGCCCGAGCCGACCCGGCTCAGCTCCACTTCCCCGCCCGCGACGCCCGAGACCTTGTCGGCGACGTGGACGGCGACCCGGTCGGGGTCCTGGGCGGCCATCGGCTCGAACCCGAGTTCCGGCGGTTCAGGGTCGAAGCGCAGGCGCACGGGGACCGAGGCGTTCTGAGATTGGGAGTTGCCGGCCGCGTCTTCGCGCCACACCTGCGCTTCCCATTCGCCGGGGCCGGGGACGCTCAGCCCGCCGACCGCCGACACCGAAGCGCCGCTCGCGGTGCCGGTCTGACATTCGCCGCCGCCGACCCTGCAGAGGTTCCAGTGGGCGGCGATGATCGGGGCGCGGTCTTCTTCGGCCGGGTTGGTCCAGCCCAGGGCGAAGGAGTCGTGGTTTCGCCACGCTTCGCCGCCTTCGACGGCGACCGGCACCGCGCCGGGCGGGGTGTTGTCGATGCGGACGGTGACGGGGGCGGATTCGGACTGGTTGCTCGCCGCGTCGGTCGCCGTCAGGTGGAGTTCCTGGGTTCCTTCGGGAAGCTTGTCGGTGTCCACTGTGATCTGACCCGGCCCGCTCGGACAGGGGATGCGCTGGGTGTAGTCACATGGGCGCGCGCCTTCTTCGCGCGATGCCCCGGCGATCCATGCCTGCACCCCCTTGACCCCGGTGTTGTCGCCCGCTTCGTAGCCGAATGCCTGACTCCCGGCGACCCATTCCCCGGCGATCAGGGATCCGCCCGCTGACACCGACACGGCGGGCGGAGTGTCGTCGACCACGGTCGCTTCGGCGGTGAAGGTCTGCAGGTAGTTCTGACCCTTCGCCGAGCAGTATTCCGCCTTCGGGGCCCCCATGCAGACGACCCTCTGGACGATCCGGCTCGCCCCCCCGAGTTCGTAGGAGGTGGGCCGTGGCCAGCTCGACGCCTGCGCCTCCTTGGCCTGGGGGCAGCCGTGGTCGGCCCTGACGTTCCTGATCGCATCGGCGGAGCCGTCGGCGCTCACCGCGTAGAGCTGCAGCGCGTAGCGGCAGTCGCGACGATGCGCGTACCCCGACCAGCGCAGGCGCGAGAAAGTCGTCTCCGGCGGTGCTTCGAGGACGAAGGCCGACTGGGAGCCCTTCGCCACGTGGCCTTCGCGGGCGACGTTGGCGGTGACCAGTCCGCGCAGACCGGGGCCGAGCGGGTTGCAGGCGCGGCGCCACTTCATCCCGCGGGTGGCGAAGTCCGCGAAGGCTCCCGAGGAGTATTCGCCGTTGGCCTGACAGGCGGCGATCGTGAATTCACCCGCCACAGCGCCCGCCGGGGCAAGGGCCGGCAGGGCGATCGCCATGAGGACGCCGGCGAGTGCCGCGAACGAGGTGAGGGTGGAGCGGGCAGTGCTCTTCATCAGGGGCCTCCGAACTGGGGTGCTTCGCCCGCGGCGACGGCCTTCGGCTGTGCCGCCGCGGATGAGTTGGTCGTGGTCGATCCGGACGAGGAGGAAGAGGAGGACGATCCCGATTCGGTCGCCGGGTAGTCGGGCGAGGCCGGTTCGAAGCTCTGCTCGGGGGGCGGGGTGACTTCTTCCGGTCCCGGTTCCGGTTCGGCTTTGACTTCCGTCGCCCTCTGTTCGACTTCCGGCTTCGGCTGCGCTTCGGCGGTCGGTTCTTCTGCGGGCGGCGCCTCTTCTTCGGGCTGATAGGTCGAGGCTTCTTCGGGCGCCGGTTCGTAGGTCGGCGTCACCGGGGCCTTCGCCTGAGGTTCGCCTTCGGGATGCTTTTCGGCCGGTTCTTCGCTTCCCGCGATCAGCCCCGTCGCGGCCCCCAGCGGGTCGACGCCCTGCTGGGCGCAGTAGGTCGCCCCGCCACCGGCGACCGCGAGGCAACCGGCGAGGACCGCGGCAACAGCCCCCGGTCGCACCCCCGCGAGGGGGGTCGGGTCGCCGCCGGTCCCGACGCCCGCGACCGCCCGCCCCTTCACCTGGGCGCCGCCGCCCAGCAGCTGTCGCCTCGCCGAGCCGACCGCGTCGCCGACCCTGGCGGCGGCACGGCCCAAAAGACCCGGGCTGGCCACTTCGGCGGCCGGCAGGGGCAGGATCGCGCCGGCCTTCTCCCGCCAACCTTCGAGCGACTCCGCGAATGAGGAGCAGCGCCCGCAGCCGTCGAGGTGGAGCCTGGCGCGGGTGGCCTCGGCGGCGGAGGCGAGGCCGCAGGCCAAGCGCAGGACGATCGTCTCCCCCTCCTCGCAGCCGTGCCCGGCGTGATGGGCGAGGGCCTGGCGGGCCTCACGCATGATCTCCTCGAGCGCCCGCTTCACGACCTTCTCGCCGACCCCGAGCTCGGCAGCGATCTCCGTCCTTCGGCGACCTGCCGCCCAGAGGGCGAGGACGTCGCGACGGGTTCCGGAGAGCGATGAGGCGACCTCGCGCACCAGGACCTCGAGGTCATCTTCGTCCTCCAGGGCGATCAGCTCCTCGGCCGGGCCGGGGCCCGCTGAGGGCGCCTCCCCGAGCGGGCCCTCACTGGGGTCGACCGGGACCTGGCGACGGCGGCGACGCAGTTCGTGGCCGAGGGCGCGTTGGGCGGTGGTCCGGATCCAGGCGAAGGCGGCCCTCGGGTCGGTGATCCCCTCGCCTTCGGCGAGGAAGGCAAGGCAGGCGGCCTGGACGGCGTCCTCGATGTCGTCGTCGGGGCGGTCCGGGAAACGGTCGGCGAGCTGGGCCCGGAGGGCGCCGCCCCGCCAGCCGTCGCGGGAGAAGGTGCCCAAGAGCTCGTCGGTCGTGCTGCGGCCGTTCTTCTCGGGGGTGCGTTTCGGTGCCATCACTCCTACAGGGGAAGTAGGTCCGGAATTGGCCCCCTTGTCTGACGTAATCCGATCCCACATGGTCGTCTCCGATCTCGACCGTGGGACCCGCTCAAGCGCCGCGATCCCGCGTGAGAAAGGCTTACCCGCGACTCGGTCGTGGAAACGCGCGGTGATGGCTCGGTACCGGTCTAACGGTTGAAGGGGCATCGAGTTCGAAGGGCGAGCATGGGTATGGTGCAGGTGGCCGTCGCCGTTCTAGCGCGCGAGGCTGAAGTCGCCGAGCAGACCGTCTACAACCACTTACGACCGAGGGGCGGCCGGTCACCGATGGGAATGGGCAGACCCAGGATCGGCTCTACGATCTGATTCACTCGCGCCCGATAGCGCAGCGATCCGCGATCATGTGCTCGGATCGGCGGCGGTATCCGCAAGGCCCGGCCCTCCGGAGATGCGTCAGTGGGAGTTCGGCTACCTGGCCGCGATCAGCTCACGGTCCGCATGGCGCTGAAGACGACCAATCGTCAGGCCATGGATCGCGATCGCGGAGGTGTTGGCGATGGGGACCTGCGGATCCTCGGAGACGAGGTAGCGGTCGGCCGCGTTGATTCCGCCCCGTCAGCTCCGCCCGCTCCTCGCGGTCGGAGATCACCTTGCTCACTGTCATCCGCCGCACGTCGATCATCGTCGGCTTCTCGGTGAAGCGCCTTCGCAGGTCAGCTGGAGCAGCTGGTCGAAGACGCGGACGAAGTCGGACGGCGAGACGTCACGGCGCTTGGCCATCACGCAGACGCACTCGGCTACTCGTGGCGAAACCTCGGCGACCTTGCGCAGGACACGCTCGGCCTCGACCGGGACGACCGCGGCGGCGATCAGCTCCAGGGAGCCCTCGGGCAGGGCCAGCAGGCGCAGCCGCTCGCTGACTCAGGCGACTGACATGTCGACCTGCTCGGCGAGTTGCGGCTTGGTCAGGTCGCACTCCTCGGTGATCGCCTTGAGGCCTCGGCTGCGTCGATCGGATCGAGGTCCTCGCGGTGGAAGTTTTCCACCAGGGAGACCTGTCGGTCGCGCCCACCCTCGTAGAACACAACTGGCACCCGCTCGACTTCTGCCTGACGCGCTGCCGCGAGCCGGCGGTGCCCGGCGATGACCGTGGCCCCGCCGTCCTTGCCCGCCTTGACGAGAAGTGGCTCCAGGACCCCGTCGCGGGCGACACTCGCCGAAAGCCGGTCGAGCGATCCCTTGGTCCCGATTGGTGCGGGCGTTGAAGCCCTCCTGCTCGTGGATCTTCGAGGTCTCCATCGTCATCCTGCCTACCTGGTTCATGGTCTGCTCCTTGCACTTGATGCCTGTGGGGTGCCAAAACCCGATCCGGAGCGCCTCCCCCACGCTGATGCGGCTGAGTAGGTTCCCGCCCGTCATCTACCGGGAGAGTCGTCGATGCTGATCTCGATCCCGTACCTCGCGATTCGAAAGCTGATCCAATTGGTCGCCCTCCGCCCTCGCTCCGCCGAGTACAAGGAGCTGGAGATCGTCGTCCTTCGCCACGAGCTGACGGTGCTGCGCCGGCAGGTGCACAGACCTGACCTGCGGCCGGCCGACCGGGTCTTCCTGGCCGCCGCCGCTCGCCTCCTGCCCCGATGGCGTTGGTCGTCGTTCTTCGTCACCCCCCAGACCCTGCTCGCCTGGCATCGCCGCATCGTGGCCCGCCGCTGGACCTATCCGAGGCGCGATCGAGGACGATCGCTCGATCGACGCCGAGCAGACGGTCGCGGTCCTGGGACGCCTCGCCGCCGAGCACGGCGCCCCCGCCAACATCCGCTCCGACAACGGCCCCGAGCTGACCGCCCGGGTGCTGCGCGAATGGTGCCGGCTCGGCGGAACCGGCAGCGCCTACGTCGAGCCGGGTTCGCCCTGGCACAACGCCTACGTGGAGTCCTTCAACTCCCGCCTGCGTGGCGAGCTGCTGAACACGGAGGTCTTCACCTCCCTGGCCGAGGCCCAGGTGCTCGCCGAGGACTGGCGCACCGACTACAACGCCAACCATCCACACTCGGCGCTCGGGATGATGGCGCCCGAACTTTGCCGCCTCGCTACGCGAGGCGGCGATCAGGAGCGATACTCGACACAGACCAACCCCGGACTCTCACTCGGGTGGACCGATGAGCGGGGTCCGGTCAATGTCAGAGACGCTCAGCCATACCAGCACCGAGTGGGCGCCCTGGCACGTGATCCCGGCCGACCGCAAGTGGTTCGCCGGGATCGCGACCGCGGCAGTCCTGGTCGGTGCGCTGATCGACCTTGACCCCCCGCTACCCCGGGGTGGATGCCGAGCAGCGGCGCGCCCTCGAGGCGGTGAAAGGACAGCCGGAAGCCGAAGCGGCGGAAGGTGGGCGGCGGACCCCAACCGAGGCTGAGCGGCGAATCGGCGTGGTTGCTCCGCAGCCACCCCTCGGGCCTACTAGGGCCTGGGCAGTCGAGGATCGTCGGGGTCTTCCGCCGGGAACCTTTCGCGTCGCGCCCTCTTCGACGCCAACGATTGCTGGACGAAGCCGAGGATGAGGCCGGCGAGGCCGGCGATCATCAGGATCAATCCGACGATGTCGATGTCGATGTGCGCCAGATGCCAGTTGGTGGCGAAATACAGAATCGCCCCGACCGTGATCAGGAAGAGGGATGCTCCGATCCTCATGCAGCCACCTCCGCGGTCGCCGTCCCGGCCGCCTCGGGATCGACCTTCCGTTCGCGTTTGATCTGGCTGAGCTTGTCGACGGCCACGAGTGCCGGCGTGATCAGTGAGAGCGCGATCACGACGAGCCATTGGGGTCCGCTCAGTTCCACGGTCTCCAGGAGCCGCTGGAACATGTGAAGTTCGACCGCGGCCCAGGTCAGCACCCAGCCGAAGATGATCCATCCCATGAACGGGAAAAGTGGCGAGGACCACGGCGCCTCCCGTTCGCGCCGCATGACGAAGCCCAGGTTCACCGCGCTGAGAGCGACGATCGCGAAGGCCATCGTCATCGAGACGGAGGGGTGATCCGGGCTCGGGCTGTCGGGACCGAGGACCAGGACGAGCAGCGCGGTGACCGAGAGCACCAGTCCGCTCAGCACCCAGCGGATGATCTGCGGAATGTTGACAAGCTTGGTCCCCGGCTTTCGCGGGGGCCGGCGCATCACACTCTCATCGGGAACGTCGACGACGAAGCCGATCACGACCGCGACCACCACGAAGAACTTGCAGAACATCAGCATCAACGGGAAAAGGGCGACACCGTCGTTGACGTCGAAGATCGCCGCGTAGAGCATCAGCTGCAGGACCGAGGAGAGGATCGTCAGCTGCAACTTCACGTAGGTGTTGATCCGACGGTAGACATCCCGCCCGATCTCGACGGCCCGCACGAGGGTCGCGAAGTTGTCGTCGGTGAGGACGATCTTGGCCGCCTGCTTGGTGACCTCCGAGCCGCTGCCCATTGCGACCCCGACGTCTGCCTGCTTCAGGGCCGCGGCGTCGTTGACGGCGTCACCGGTCATCGCGACGACCTGCCCGTCCTCCTGCATCAGGCGTGCCAGCCGGAGCTTGTCCTCGGGGGTGACGCGCCCGAACACGTGGAGGTCCGGAAGGCGCCCGGAGAGCTCCGCGTCGGTGAGGTCCTGCAGCTCGGCTCCCGTAAGGACCCCGGGACCCAGGCCGAGCTGGTCGGCGATCGCCCGCGCGGTCACGGTGTGATCGCCGGTGATCATGCGGACGTCGACGCCGGCGTCGAGGGCGAGGTGGACCGCGTCCTTCGCCTCGGTGCGAAGCGGGTCGATGATCCCGACCAGGGAGACGAAGAGAAGCTCCTCGACCGCACCCATCGGGTCGGCGAGGGCGGAGTCCATCGTGCCCTGATCGAGGTCACGGGCGGCGAAGGCCAGGACCCGCAGGCCCTTTTCGGAGAGCTCGCGATTGGCGGCGATGATCTCCTCGCGGACCTCCTCGACCGGAACCTGTCGGCCATGCCAGAGGGCCTTGCCGCAGCGCCCGAGGACGATGTCGGGGGCACCCTTGACGGTCATGAAGTGAGGTTCCTGGAGGACCCCTCCCGCGAGCCACTCGGGGCGGTCGTGGAAGGTCGCCATGAACTTGTACTCGGAGTCGAACGGCACCTCGGCGCGGCGCCCCAAGGAGGCCCGGGTCTGCTCGGCGTCTGCGCCCATCTTCGCGGCTAGCACGACGAAGGCCGCCTCGGTCGGATCGCCGACGATCGATTCGTCGTCGTCCACCGTCGCATCGGTGCACAGCGTCAGCCCGAGCGCGAGGCGGCTGAAGTCGGGGACCTCGGCCCCGGCCACCCCCTTGATCGCGCCGCTCTTGCTGTACCCGCCGCCCTCGACCTGGAACCACTCGCCGCCGGCCAGCATCGTCGTCGCCGTCATCGCGTTCAGCGTCAGGGTGCCGGTCTTGTCGCTGTTGATCGCCGTCGTCCCTCCCAGCGTCTCCACGTCGCTCAAGGACTTGACGACCGCCTTGGCCTTGGCGAGGTGCTGGGCACCGGAGGAGAGCATCGCCTGCACGAAGGTGGGCAGGCCGTCGGGGATCGCCGAGATCGCCGTGGTGACGCAGAGCAGGACCAGCGTTTCGGTGTCGTCGCCCCTGGCGAGGCCGAGGATCGCGATCACCGCGACGGCGAGCCAGGCGACCACGCCGAAGACCTTGGTCAGGTCGTCGAGCTCCTGCTGCAGCGGCGAGCGCGAGCGCTTCGTCGCGCTGACCATGTCTGCGATCTGGCCCATCTGCGTGGACTGGCCGGTCGCGATCACCAGCGCGCTGGCCGAGCCCCGGGTCACCTCGGTGTTCTGGAAGACGAGGTTCGTCCGGTCGCCCAGGGCGGTGTCCTCGTCCAGCACCGAGGCACCGTCCTTGGCGACCGGCGCGCTCTCGCCGGTCAGCGCCGCCTCCTGCACCTCGAGCGTCGCCGATGAGACGATGCGGCCGTCCGCCGGGACGATGTCGCCCGCTTCGAGAAGCATCACGTCTCCGGGGACGAGTGCGGTCGACTCGACTTCCTCGACGTGGCCCCCACGGCGAACCCGGGCATGGGGCACCTGGAGCTCGGAAAGGGCGTCGACGCTGGCCTGCGCCTTCAGCTCCTGCCTGGTGCCCATCAGGATGTTGAACGCCGCCAGTGCGATCACGACGAGGGCGGTCGGCACCTCGTTGATCGCGAGGCTCGCCACCCCGACGATCAGCAGCATCACGTTCATCGGGTTGGAGAGATGGCCGCGGGCGACCGCCCAGAGGCTCGGAGCCGGCTCCGTCGGGAGCCGATTGGGTCCGTAGCGCTCCAGTCGCGCGCTCAGCTCGGAAGCATCGAGACCCTGGGCGGCATCGACCTGCAGCTCCTCCGCCACCACCGAGGCGGACAAGCTGTGCCAGTCGGCCTTCCGGATCTCCAGATCGTCCACCTTCATATCTGCGGGGGGGACGCCGCGACGGGTGCGTCGGGGTCGGCGTCACAGTCTCCTGAGGACCTCCAAACGAAGTCGAGCAGGACACTGAGCGCCAGGACTACCGCCATCGCGATCAACGCCTTCGGTTCATGCACCAACGTCGTCACGGTGAAGGTCACGAGCACCGCGGCAACCGAGAGGAGCGCCGCCCAAAGCATGGAGAGGCGCGCCCCGGTTTCCCCGCGCAGGCGGAAGTGACCGACGGTGACCAGGCCGAAGACGAGCAGGGCGATCGCGCTGCCGATCGAGGCGATCGCGCTGAGGTCGAAACCGGCCGCGAGGACGATCGCGATCACCGCGGTGAACAAGAGGCCGATCGGCAGGCGACCACCCAGCCGGCGAGCCATGACCGGTGGGAACTGGCCGATCCGGGCCATCTCCTCGCTGAGGCTCGCGGCGGGATACAGGCCCGCGTTGGTCGCGCCTGCCGTGGAGAACAGCGCCGTGACGGTCATCAGCCAGAAGCCGGCTTTGCCCAGGGTGGGTTCCGCGGCCACGGCGAGCGCGGTCCCACCGGAGGAGATGACCTTGTCCACGGAGAGGGTGCCGAACACCCCGAGCGCAACTGCGAGGTAGATGATGGTCGCGATGCCGAGCGCCAGGTACATCGCCCGCGGCAGTTCACGCTTCGGATTCCGGAGGTCTTTTGCGGTGAAGGTGATGACCCCGAAGCCGAGGAAGGCGAAGAAGGTCAGCGCCACACTCGAGACGATGTCCTTCAAGGCCGGGTAGCCGGAGAAGGCGAGAAGGTGCGGGTGCATGTTCACGATCGTCACCACCGCGAACAGCGAGAGGATGCCGATCACGACGTAGACGACCATCGTCTGGACCTTGGCCACGGCCTGGGAGCCGGCCAGGTTCAGACCGCCCATCGCAAGGATCACCAGGACGGCGAAGATCTTGACCCAGGCGTCGCTGTGGTCGGCGACGGCGCCGCTCGCATAGCTGCCGAAGGAGACCGCGACCATGCCGACGATGATCGCGTTGGTGGCGAGCACGAGCCAGGCGACGATGCCCGCCACATGGCCGCCTCGGAAGCCTTTGACCACGTACTCGAGCAGTCCGCCCCCGCTCGGAAATTTGGCCCCGAGCTTGCCGAACGAGTATCCCTGCAGGCCGGCGACGATCCCGGCGAGAAGGAAGGAGAGCCAGACGGCGGCCCCCGCGACTTCACCCGCGGCCCCGAGCAACGAGAAGATCCCGGCGCCGACCATCGCGCCGACCCCGATGAAGGCTGCCTGCCTGACGTTCAGGGGCATCGGGGCACCTTCTCGTTCATGCGGCGACCTCCAGTGCGGCGACGTCGGCGGCGATAACGGTCCCGGCGGTCCCGGCGACCAACCCCGCCGCGTCGCCCATCGATCCGATCACCGCGGTCTTGCCGGTCACTTCGACGAATCTGCAGGCCGCCTTCACCTTCGGACCCATCGACCCCGCGGCGAACTCCTCATCGGCGAGGTCATCCGGGCGGGCTCGACGGATCGCCCGCTGGTCGGCGGTCCCCCAACCCGAGTAGACGGCGTCGACGTCGGTGACCAGAGCCAACAGGTCGGCCCCGAGCGCCTTTGCCAGCAGGGCACTGGCGGCGTCCTTGTCGATCACCGCCTCGACCCCGACCCTCCGCCGCCCCGCAGGCGTCGGCTCCTCGGTCGAGATGACCGGGATGCCGCCGCCGCCCGCGCAGATCACCACGCAGTCGTGCTCCAGCATCCACCGGACCGGCTCGACCCCGAAGATCCGCCGTGGCAACGGCGAGGGGACGACCCGGCGCATGCTCTCGCCGTCGGGACGAAACGCCCAGCCTTTCGCCGTCTCCAGCTCGGCAGCTTCGGCGCCGGTGTAGATCGGTCCGATCGGCTTCGTCGGCTCACCGAAGGCAGGATCGTCGGCATCGACCTCGATCGGCGTCAGCACGGCGACGATCCGACGATCCGCGGGTAGCTCGTTTTCGAGTTCCTGCTGTAGGACGTAGCCGAGCATCCCCTCGGTCTGCGCCCCCAGCATGTCGAGCGGATAAGGGTCGACGGCGGAGTAGGCCGAGTTCTGCAGGGCGAGCAGGCCGACCTGGGGGCCGTTGCCGTGCGAGACGACCAGCTCGTTGCCCGAGGCGACCGGGGCGAGCGCCCGGCAGGCGGCCCGTGCGTTGGCGCGCTGGTTCTCGGCGCTGAGCGCTTCGCCGCGCTGCAGGAGGGCATTCCCCCCGAGTGCCAGGACGACCCGCATCTCAGTCCCCCAGCGTGGCGACCATCACGGCCTTGATCGTGTGCAGGCGGTTCTCGGCCTCGTCGAAGACGAGCGACGCCGGGGACTCGAAGACCTCCTCGGTCACCTCGAGCGCGTCCCTGCCGTACTTCTCCTTGATCTCCCGACCCACCTCGGTGTCGGCGTTGTGGAAGGCCGGGAGGCAGTGCATGAATTTGGCCTCGGCGTTCCCGGTAAGCGCCATCGTCGCGGCGTTTATCTGATAAGGGCAGAGCAGCTCGATCCGCTCCTTCCAGACCTCGTCCGGCTCGCCCATCGAGACCCAGACGTCGGTGAGCAGGACGTCGCAGCCGGAGACCGCCTCGGCGACGTCCTCGGTGACCAGGATCCTGCCGCCGGCGGCATCGGCGAAGCCCCGGGCCATCTCCAAGATCTCGTCTGCCGGCCAGAGCGAGGCGGGGCTGGCGAGCCGTACGTCCATGCCCAGCTTGCCGCCGCCGACCAGGTAGGTGTCGGCCATGTTGAAGCGGGCGTCGCCGAGGTAGCAGAAGGAGACCTCGCCGAGCGGCTTGTCGATGTGCTCGCGCATCGTCAGGAAGTCGGCGAGGATCTGGGTGGGGTGCCACTCGTCGGTGAGCCCGTTGTAGACCGGCACCCCGGCCCATTCGGCGAGCTCGTCGACCGCGCTCTCGGCGAAGCCTCGGTACTCGATCGCGTCGTACATACGGCCCAGCACCCGCGCCGTGTCTTTCACCGTCTCCTTGTGGCCCATGTGGGAGCCGGAGGGACCGATGAAGGTGACGTTCGCACCCTGATCGTAGGCGGCGACCTCGAAGGCACACCGGGTCCGGGTCGAGTCCTTCTCGAAGATCAGCGCGATCTCACGCTTGCGCAGCCTCTCCTCCTCGCGGCCCTCCTTCTTTGCCGCTTTCAATTCCGCCGCGAGGTCGAGCAGGTAGGTGATCTCCTCGGCGGAGAAGTCGTTCAGGGTCAGGAAGCTGCGTCCCCGCAGGTCAATCTCTTCGCTCATCGGTGTCTCCTCTCAGGCATCGCGCACGATCGGGCAGGTCATGCAGTGACCGCCGCCGCGACCGCGACCGAGCTCCTGTCCGGCGATCGTGTGGACCTCGATCCCGGCCTTGGACAATTTGAAGTTGGTCGCCTCGTTACGTTCGTAGGCGACGATCACCCCCGGCGCCATCGCGACGACGTTGTTGCCGTCGTCCCACTGGTTGCGCTCGGCCTCGAACTCGTCGCCTCCGGTCGGGACGACGCGCAGGCTCGTCCCGAGCGCCTCGGAGACCTCATCGAGGAAGGAGCGGTCGGAGATCTCGGCCTTGACGCCGCCGTCGCCGTCGGGTTCGTAGCGGATCGGGATGATCCCCGAGACGACCGGCTCGTAGATCGTCACCAGGTCGCGGTCGCAGAAGGTGAAGACCGTGTCGAGATGCATTGCCGCCCGCGAACGGGGCATTTTCGCGCCGAGGACCAGACGCGCTTCGCCGGCCTCGAAGAGCCGCTTTGCGAGCATGCTCGCCGCCATCGCGGTGCTGCGTTCGCCCTGCCCGACCAGGACGACGCCGTCGCCGGCGGGCATCACGTCGCCACCCTCGATCGTCGCCGCGCCCCAGTCATGGTCGGCACCGCCGAACCAGATCCGTACCCCGGCGTCGACGAAGCGAGGATGGAAGCGGTAGATCGCCTCGATGTTGAGGGTCTCCTTCTGGCGCGCCGGCCAGTGCATCGAGGAGATCATCACGCCGCCGTAGAGCCAGGCGCTGGTGTCGCGGGTGAAGAGCTGGTTGGGCACCGGGGCGAGGACGAAATCGGTCGGGGCTAGTGCCCGGCCGATCGCCTTCTTGATCTCCTCCGGCAGCTCGGCGACGGTGATGCCGCCGGTCAGGCGGGTCGCCAGCTCCTCCGCCGGCATCTCGGTCATCCAGCTCATCACATCCTCGAAGAAGACCTCGGTGACCTCCTCCGGGCGGATCCGCCGCTCCAGCAGCCAGGCGCGACCCTCGGGAGTCTCCAGCGTCTCGGTGAGGAGCTCGTGGACGAGCAGGACCTCGATCCCTTCCCCCCGCATCAGGTCGACGAAGGCGTCGAACTCCTGATGGGCATGGCGGACCCAGATCACGTCGTCGAAGAGCAGCTCGTGACAGTTCGAGGGCGAGAGCCGCTCGTGCGCGAGGTCCGGGCGGTGGACCATCACCGTGCGGAGCTTCCCCACCTCGGAATGTACGCCAAGGGCTTTCTGGGTGTCGGTGCTCACATCTACTCCTCTCGTTTTCAACTGACTGCCGCCGCGATGCCGACGAAGGCGCAGACGACGACGAACACGATCGCCAGGTAACGCCAGACGAACTGCAGGTAGCGGTTGTAGCCGACCTTGGAGAGGGCGAGGCCGCCCATGATCACCGCCGAGGTCGGGGTGAAGAGGTTGACCAGGCCCGAAGCAGATTGGAAACCGGTGACAGCGATCGATTTCGGGACCTCGGCGAAGCCCGCAAGCGGGCCGAGGATCGGCATCACCAGGGCCGCCTGTCCCGATGAGGACGGCACCAGGAAAGCGATCGGGATGTTCACGATGAACGCCAGGATCGCGAACACGCCGCTCGAGGTTCCTGAGACGACGGTTTCCATCGCGTGGAGGAGCGTGTCGGTCATGTAGGCGTTCTTCATGACGACGGTGATGCCGCGGGCGAGGACGATGATCAGGGCCGCGCCGAGGAAGTCGCCGGCCCCGGCGACGATCGTGTTGACCGTACCCTCCTCACCGAGCTTGGCGATCAGGCCGATCACCACCGCCATGATCAGGAACAGGCCCGCCGCCTCGGGGAAGTAGAACGAGTTGAAGGTGGGCAGCGGGAAGTCGCGGCCGAACCCCTCCTGCCAGAGTTCGTTCCACGGGATGAAGCCATAGATCATCCAAAGGAACGTGAAACCGAAGAGGCAGAGGATCACCTTCTGGCGACCGGTCAGACGCGGTACGTTGGTCACCAAGCCGCGCGCCTCCACCGCGTCGGCCGATGAGATGCCGACCACCGAGCGAGCAGGGTCGGTAGATATGCGCCGCGCGTAGAAGACGACGTAGGCGATCGCGATCGGGACCAGCACCAGCCACATCACGATCCGAATTCCGATCCCGTCCCCGATGCTGATCCCGGCAGCATCGGAAGCCACCCCGGTGGCGAAGGGGTTCACCGTCGAGGCGATCACGCCGGTGCCGGCACCGAGGAAGATGATCGCCGCCGCGACCATGCGGTCGTAGCCGAGTGCCAGGGCCAACGGAACCAGCAGGGCGAAGAAGCCGAGCGTCTCCTCCCACATCCCGTAGGTGGTCCCTCCCAGAGCGAATACGACCATGAGGATCGCGATCAGGACCCAACCGGTCTGCCGATATCTGAGGGCGAGACGACCGATGCCCGTCTGGATCGCCTCCGTCTTCATCGTCACGGTGATGAAGGCCCCCACCGCCAAGACGAAGAGGAAAATCGCGGCCGACCCATAGAGGATCCCTTCTTCTTCGGGGCCCACAAGCCCTTCGGAGTTTTCGGTCCCGTAGAGACCGTTCGGCGGCGCGATCCAGAGCTGCTTGATCCGGAATGAGAGCGATTCGTCCACGCACTGGGTTCCGCTCGGCACACTCGAACATGAGGGGAGTCGGTGGTAGGAACCGGGGATCGGATCGCCGGTCTTGGGATCGGTCTTGTAGACGCCCGCAGGGACGAAGAAGGAGGCGATCCAGACCAGCGCGAGAACCGCGGCGAGGACGGTGAAGGCGGTCGGGAAGCGACGTTTCTTGCTCGCGCCCTCGGACGCCACCACGCCATCCTCGGCGGCCGGCGTGGATCCATGCTTCTCGGGAGGCTCAACCATCGATCCACCCACCTCGCCCGGACGAGGAGCATCGCCCTATGGCCTCGAACCCGACATCGACATGGGACCGTGTTCGCGCAACCCCGGTGGCCGGACGGGCCCGAAGAGCACGAGCAGGAGCTCGTCGAGGCGCATGAGCGAGGACCATGGCGGGGGCCACTCCTTTCTGGTTCGCCGGATGACCTCAGGCCGCGAGCAGCTTGGCCTTCTGCGCGACGAACTCCGCCTCGGTGAGCACGCCTTGATCTTTGAGTTCGCCCAACTGTTTCAACTGATCGAGGGTCGAGGGCCCGGCCGCAGCGGCGGGCGCGGCCTGGGGCGGAGCCTGCTGTGCGTACTGCTCTTCTTCCTGACGCGCCCAGCGCTGGTTCTGGCGGTGATGGACCCTGCCGCCCACCGCCGAGGCGGTCCCGGCGATCGCCGCGGTCCGCGCGATCCCTCTCAGTAGTCCCGGCATCTTCCTACACTCCTCTCAGGGTGCCTCGGCCGCTTCGAGTGCGGCGAGCATGGCTTGGATCGGGATGCGGCCGCTGGCGACGAGTTGGCCGCCGGAGCGGCGCACGGCGGCGGCGAAGGGGCCCGCCCAGGCGTTCTCGAAGATCAAAAGGGCCGCCGAGGTGCCCGGCTCGAGGACGTCGGCCGCCGCGGAACGGTCCCCCTCGTCGAGCAGGCCCGAGGTGGCGCCCTCGAAGACGGCGAGCTCGACCACCTCGTCGCCGAGGTCCTCGATGTCGAGGAAGGCCACGTTGCCCTCGGCGTCCTTGGCGATGAACGCAAGGTCGAGGACCCGGATCAGGCCGCGGTCGACCAGGTCGATCAGAAAGGGGATGGCCTCCCCGTTCGGCTGGCGTCCCGGCCACTCGACCAGCAGGTAGTCGATCGGGCCCATCTCGTCGAAGCTCTCGCTGCTCATCTCGTTCCCTCGGGTCGGTGGGTCTTGGCCGACGCTAAAGGGCGCATCGCCCTCGCCGCATCGCCCGATCGGGGTGATCTGCATGACGTCTTCCGCCGAGGACCCGGCGAGCACCTGTCGCCACCACTGCTCGGTTACCGCGACGAAGAGGAGGGTGAAGACTTGACCATCTGGATGAGTGGGTCCACCCGCCCCGTAGCCCCGGAAGTTCGTGGAACCCGCCCATCTAGGGCAGGCGGGAGATCTGGGTGGCGATCCCCACACCTGATCGATAGATCGGATAACCGCAGAGAACCCCGAGCGCGATGCCGACGACCGCCCCGAAGGCGCCGATCAGATCGGAGAGGTCGGTCGGTCCGTCGGCGCCCAGCAACTCGGTTATCCCGATCAGCCCGAGCGCTCCAGGCACCAGGAGCCAGAACGCCGGCAGGAACGTGACCAGCGCCGGTGGTCCGGATGTCCGGCGCTCGACGATGTAGGCGACCGGCGTCATCACGAGGGCGCCGCTGAAGGCACTGACATAGCCGCCGACGAGCTCGTTGCCGATGAACTGGCCGATCCAGGCCACGTAGAGGACGACGCAGAGCCACAACAACGACGGCCCGGAGAAGAAGATCCAGACGCCGATGCCGAAGATGAGCACGCCGAGCCATGGCGACCACGAACCGAGCAGGCTCGACGAGTTGGTGATCAGTTGCGCCTGGGAGGGCTCGCCGACGAGCTGGGCGCCCGCGATGATCCCGAAGGCGAGGAGCAGGAGTTGAAGCGAGCCGGAGATCAGGCGACTCGATCCTGCGACCATCTCCTTTGCCGCGATCTCGATCGTGCCCATGGTCAGCGCGGCCCCTGGCAGGAAGGTCACGATCGGGGCGATCATCGCCCGCAGGTCGACTTTCCAGCCGTGGCGGATCAGGGCGATGGTCACCGCCGAGACTCCGGCTGCGGCGAGCACCGGCATCAGCACCTGGATCGACGGCCGGCGGGTGCCGACGTGGATCAGAAGGCCGACGAGGGCGCCGAGGACAGCGACGACGGCGACATCGAGTGGGGTGGGCCGGAGCACCAGGCAGATTCCCACCGTGAGGATGGTGTGGCCGGCGATCGTCGTCGCCGGGCCGAAGCGGGGCTCGTCAGCGGCGATCTCGGCCAGCCTCGCGATGCCCTCCATCGGTGTGACCTTCGCCCCTTCGGCCTGCTTGACCAACTCGAAGAGGCTGGCGATCTGATCGAGACGGAAGGTGCCGAACTGTCGCGTCTCCTCGAGCACCACCGTGTCGCCGGCCTCGAGCGCAATCGCGAGGAAGGTCGGCAAGACCATGCACCGTGCGTTGGGCGCGCCGTAGGCGGCGGCGATCTGACGCAACCGCTCCTCGATCTCGTGGACCGCATCACCGGCGGCGTTCATCGCTCCGCCCAGCGCGACCAGCAGATGTCGGAGTTCGACTGAGTCGACGGAAGGGGTCCCCCGAGACTCCGCGGAACAGGCATCCATCAGCCGACACCACCGGATCGGCTGCCAGGGGAGCGGACCCACCTGCCACCTGGCCGGCCAAGTCCACATTCAGGCGAGGAACATCGCCTTCGGGCGGTCGAACTCATCGCCGCTAATCACCCCTCTTTCCTCCAAGTCGTCAACTTGGATAGCTCCTCTGCGGGAGAGCCAGCCTGCTTCCGCTCTCGACCGTAGCTGTCGAACCCCGTCTCTGCATCTACCTCCACCCCGATCCTGAGAATCGCACTCCCCGTCGCCGCGAACGATCGGATAGATCGATACGCCACCGCCTCAAGCGGCCCGTCGCCTCCACCCAATTCGATCTTCCTTGGGTTCCTCGATCCCCTTTTCAGATCCTTCTTCAACCGTTCTGATTCCCGCTTCGAGGCAGGTCTTGATGCCGTGACTGCCGGTCCGGTGCGGGGCGCCTCGGCCACCGGCGACCGAGCCCGCCGCCGCGTCAGCGGGGCCACATCGACGAGGAAGCCGATTACCATTGCCCATGTGGAGACCCGCACCATCAGCCGCGTAGTCGGGGCGCCAGGCGACGCGGGCGGGCTGCCGAGATTGTCGGACCGATGTACCAGCCGCCTCGCCCCCCAGGCACGCGAATCGGTTGCGCGCACAGACCGTACTCGCGGGAAGGGTGGACATGGGCGCGACTGAGACTCAGACCGAATCGCCTAGGGGCCCGGACGCGGTCCGATGGTACGCCATGACCGTCGAGGAGGCGTGTCGCGTGCTCGGCCTGGCGCCGGGCGTCGGACTCGATCCCACCGAGGTCGAGCGGCGTCGCGCCAGGTATGGCGCGAACAGACTGGCCGAGGCGAAGAAGGAGCCCGGGTGGCATGCGTTCCTGCGTCAGTACAAGGACCTGATGCAGCTCGTCCTCGTGGGAGCGGCGGTGGTGAGTGTAGTGGCGCTCGGGGAATGGCACACGGCGATCGTCGTGTTCGCGGTGACGTTGTTGAACGCGATCCTGGGACTCAACCAGGAGGGCAAGGCGGCCGAGAGCGTCGCGGCGCTGCAGAAAATGCTGGTGCTGAAGGCACACGTGCGTCGCGGCGCCGAGCTGATCGACGTCCCGGCCGAGGACCTCGTCCCAGGCGACATCGTGTCATTCGAGGCGGGCGACAAGATCCCCGCCGACGGGCGACTCCTGGTCGCCGCGACGTTGGAGATCGAGGAGGCGGCACTGACGGGCGAGAGCACGCCGGTGGCGAAGTCGGTCGATCCGGTCGAGGGCGAGGAAGTGGCGCTGAGTGATCGGGTGGACATGGCGTATATGAACTCAACCGTGACGCGCGGTCGGGGGGAGATGGTGGTGACCGCGACGGGGATGACTACCGAGGTCGGGCGGATCTCGGGGATGTTGAGCTCGGTCGAGCAGGAGAAGACGCCACTGACCCGCCAACTCGACCAGCTGACGATGGTGGTAGCGATCATGGCAGGGATCTCGTTGGCGCTGGTGATCGTGCTTGGCGTCGCTCATGGCGACAGCCTTGACGAGCTCTTCTTGATCGGGATCAGCGTCGCGGTCGCGGCGATCCCCACCGAGCTGCCCGCGGTCGTGACCTCGATGCTGTCGCTGGGGACGCGCTCGCTCGCCGCCAAAGGCGCCATTGTCAAGCGGCTGCGGTCTGTCGAGACGCTCGGATCGACGTCGGCGATCTGCACCGACAAGACCGGCACGCTGACGCTCAACCAGATGACCGCCCGCGAGCTGGTCATCGTCGGCCGCCGATATTCGGTCGAGGGGGAGGGCTATTCCACGGCTGGCCAAATCCTTCGCGTGGCCGGCGAAGGCGAGACGGCGCTGGAGCCGTTTCTCTTACCGATGGCGCTGGCGAACGATGCGAGCGTGTCGGACGGCGAGATCGTCGGCGATCCGACCGAGGCCGCGCTCGTCGTCTTGGCCACCAAGGGGGGCCTCGACGTCGATGGCACGCGCCGTCACTATCCGCGTCTTGGCGAGGTCCCGTTCGACTCGGATTACAAGTTCATGGCGACCTTCCACCGGATGGAGGACGACGGCCGGGAGGTGATCCGCTGTCTCGTCAAGGGCGCGCCTGACGTCCTGCTCGCCCGGTCCGCCGTGGCGCGGGGTACCGACGGTGAGGCTGTCCCGATCGAGCTTGGGCGCGACCGGGTGTTGGAGGCCAACGACCGCCTCGCCCGCGATGGCCTGCGGGTCCTGGCCCTGGCGTCGCGCGACTTCGACCCGGCGACGTTCGACGCCGGCGGAGAGCTTCTCGATGAGGTCCGCGATCTGACGCTGCTCGCCCTGGTGGGGATCGTGGATCCGGCTCGCAGGGAGGCGCGCGATGCGATCGCCCGTTGCAAGGAGGCGGGCATCCGCGTCCGCATGATCACCGGCGACCATGTCACCACGGCGGCCGCGATCGGGGACCAACTCGGCATCGAGGGCGAGGCGCTCACCGGCGCCGAGTTCGCCGCGCTGAGCGACGCCGAACTCGAGCACCGGCTCGACGGGATCGGCGTTGTCGCGCGGGTCGCGCCCGAGGACAAGGTGCGACTGGTCGAGGTGCTCAAGCGCGGCGACAACGTGGTGGCGATGACCGGAGACGGCGTCAACGACGCCCCTGCCCTGCGGCGGGCCGACATCGGCGTCGCGATGGGGATCACCGGGACCGAGGTCACCAAGGAGGCCGGCGACATGATTCTCACCGACGACAACTTCGCGACGATCGTCGCGGCCGTGGATGGTGGTCGTGGCCTCTACGACAATCTCATGAAGTACGTCCGCGTCCAGTTGGTGATGCTGGGCGGCTTCATCCTGACGTTCCTCGGCGCCGCGATCTTCGACATCGCCAACGGCGAGCCGCTCACGCCCCTGCAGATCCTGTGGGTCAACTTCGCGATCGACCTGTTCCTGGCGGTCGGACTCGGCTTCGACGCGCCGGTCCCCGGCCTGATGCGCCGGCGGCCTCGCGACGCCACTGCACCGATCGTGTCCCGCGGCCTGGCCGTGCGGCTCACCCTGGCGAGCGTCCTCATGGCCGGACTCGCGCTCGCGGTCGTCGCCTGGGGCCAGGCCCGCTACGACCTCGTCGTCGCCACCACGATGGGGCTCACGACCCTGTCGTTGATGCACGTCGCCGCCGCGCTCGAGGCCAGGGAGCCGAACGGGACCGTCTTCGCTCGATACACGATCGAAAACGCGCGGTTCCTTCAGATGATCGGCGCGGCGCTGGTGCTGACGTTTCTGGTGACCGCCCTCGCGCCGCTCGAGCGGATCTTCGGGACGACGTCGCTGACGAGCCGCCAGTGGGGGATCTGCCTGCTCGGCCCGATCGCACTGCTAGCGCTGCTCGAGCTCGGAAAGTTGATCGACCGCCGAGTCGGTCCTCCCCCCAACCCGCACCCCACCTCCGAGGAAACTGCGGCCGGCACACCTTGAGCCGGCCCACTCAAAAGAGTTGCGCCCGCCAGGTGATCGATTGAGTCCGGTCGGATTCACCTCTAATCTGAGGTTCATTCGCGCCCGGGATGCTCATCGGGCCCCGTCCCTGACTCGACCTCGCCAGCCCCGATCGCGCTCCTCGGGACCGATCTTGACGCGACACGACCAGCTTTCTGAAACCCTCTCCGAGGGTCTACGCTCGTCCTGCATGCTGCTGCTGGGCTGGCTCATGCTGCTCTCGGCCGGTTGGGCACTGGGCGAGTTCAGCGAGCGAGCCCTGACGAGCGTGGATCTCGAAGTCGTGGAGTGGGTCGCGGCCCGACGGACCTCGGCTTTGACAATCATCGCCCATACGCTCTCGGCGCTGGGAAGTTGGTACGTGATCACCCCACTCGCGGTGGTCGGTTGCGTGCTGCTGTATCGCCATGGCTTGCGCAGGTTCGCGGTTGCCGTTGCGCTCAGCGCGCTCGGCGCCTACGCGCTCTCCGCCTTCGACAAGCTACTGGTGAGCCGACCGCGACCTCCGGTGGAGCATCTGGAATCGGTGAGGTCCTCCAGCTTCCCTTCGGGGCACGTGACCTCCGCCACCGGGTTCTATCTGGCCCTCCTCATCGCCCTGCTGGCCGCCACGGAGCCGCGACCGGCGATCAGGGTCGCCGCCATGGCGGCGACCGCGTCGCTCCTCGGCGGCGTTGTCTTCTCCCGCGTCTACCTCGGCGTCCACTACCCCAGCGACGTGCTTGCCGGCCTAATCCTCGGCTCCTGCTGGAGCATGCTCGTGGCCTGCCTCATCGGCCCCTGGCGTCGAGCCGGCTGAGCGCAGTCCCGGCGACCCCGAGAGCAAGGCCCATCAAAGCCCGGCCTTGGCTCACCCTGATGTCGGCGCCGCCGCGAACCCGGCCCGGCCGTGTTCCCTGAAGCCCCATAATGGAGCCACCGAACAAGGGGGCTCTTGGGACCACAGACGACATCCGGGGATGAGCGAAGGGCGGCATTGGCCGACGAGATCCGGTCGGCCGTCGGAAGTCAGGGATACCGGGTCGAGAGCCAGACCGATTTCCAGGCGGTCCTGGTGAAGGGGAAGCGGCCGGACCACGTACTCCACCTGATCCTGACGATCGTCACCTTCGGGTCGTGGGGTTTCTTCGTCTGGCTCCCGTTGTGCATCTTCAAGCATGTGCATCGGCTGGTTCTCACCGTCGACCTCGCAGGAGATGTCTCCAGGGATCGTTCGCCGGGCGAGTCGCCGAGATCTTTCCTTCTGGGCCCGGTGGAGCGGATCCGCGGGAACCTCGGGCGCCTCGGCACCAGCCTGGGAGGTGACGATGCCCACTGGCGCGTGTGTCCTGAGTGCGGATCAAGGGCTTCCGGATGGCGTCGTTTCTGTCCGGGTTGCGGGACCAACCTCGCCTCACAGTCACGATTGCCGACGCGGGAAGAATGGGAAGCGGCACCCCAACCGCCGACCTCCGACTAGCTTGGCGGGACTCGCCGGGTTCTCCTCGATCGGCGTGATCTTGTCGGACCCCCGTCAATAGCCGCTCTTCGGTCGGCGTCCCTGGAGCCCTCTTCGCGGCGTCCAACTCCGGGATGAGACGGGACCGCGACAAGCAGCCTGATCGAGCCCCGGGAATCGTCGGCATCGGCCTTGGCCGTCACGTCCGAGGCCGAAAGGGTCCGGCTCGCGCACATCTTTCACGATGGGCGATCGGCGGCATCCTCCGGATTTCACCCCGATCGCGTGATGCGCACCGCGCCAGGAACGACTTGAGTGGTCGAATAGAAAACTAGCCCGAGAGGAGAGCGACGTGCGACGGCAGAGGCAACTTCTTCCGACGTCGATGCTGGAGGCTACCGGGCGTCGGCGCCCGCTGTTGGGCCCGCCGGTCCCTCCGATTCGACGAGAGCGATCGGAGCAGGAAGCGCCAGGAGCACGGGTCGAGGCGCTGACGAAACTCGAGGCCCTGTTCGATTCGGGCGTGCTCACGTCCCAGCAATTCGCCGACGAGCGGAGACGGCTGCTTGGTGGATGACGGCGCAACCAGCGGTGCAGACGTAATCGGCCCTGTCCAGGCCCTGGTCATCGGTATCGACCGGCCCGGCTCCGACCGGATGATCTCGGCCGAGCTACAGGATCTCGGTAACCAGACCGCGGTCCGGGTCGTCGACATGCTGCGGGTGCGAAGGGGCGCAGACGGCAAACTCCGGCGGCTGGACCCGGTCGACCCCGCCGGCCTTCCCGGCACCATGGTCGAGGCACTCCTATTGGACGACCCGGAAAGACCCCCGGACCCGCTCATTTCGGGTCGGGGCGGCAGAGCGGCCGTCCCGGGCACCTGGACCCTGGCCGATCGGGTCCCCAGCGGGACCCCCGCCGCCATTCTCCTCGTCGAGCATCGCTGGGCGATCCCGTTGCGCGAAGCGGCCGCCGCGCTCGAGGCGGAGATCTTCGGCGACGCCTGGGTCCATCCGCGCGACCTCAGGGTGGCCCGGAACACGATGCGCCCATGAGCGCGACGGGAGAACCCGAGGAGACGTCGAGCGGAGATCGGCAGAAGGTGTGCGACCCAGGCGGTCCACCCACCGCCCGAGGCCCGATGCCCAGCCTCCCGCGATCAGTCGGTCGGAAGCTCCTCGTCGACCTCTGGGCCGATCTGACTCGACCTCCGGGGCACCCGCTCAGGGTTCCTGGCCACTCGCCTTTTCGGAGGTCTTCTCCAGTCGGGCGATCCGCCTGTCGAGTCCTTCGACTTCCGCTTCCAGCCCTTCCTGATCCTTCGCCAGACCTGCGACGGCTTCTTCGGTCTTTGCCCCGGCCGCCGCCGCCTTCGCGGCTTCATCCTCCAATCGGCCTACCCGTCTCCTCACCTTCGTGAGTTCGGCTTCACCTTCGGCCACCGCTTCCTCGACGTCCTTCTGGATCTGTTTGCGATCTGCTTCGGACCGTTCCTTGCCTTCGGCCTGCAGTTCGTCGGCGGCTTCGACCGCCTGGCCGAGCCCGGCCACCTTCGCCAGGACGTGATCGCTCGCTTCTTCGGCGATCTTCTTCTGGTCGACGGTCTGGTTGTTCGCCGATATCGCGATCACGAGGGCCCCGATCGCGACGACGGCCAGGGCCGCGACCAGGATCCAGAACCAGGGACGGGTGTCACGGAATTTCATCTGAACGCCTCCGGTGTCGGGTGTATCGCCAACTTCATCCGTAGGACAGCGGCTTCGCCGAGCAGTGCCTCGGCACGGCACTCCCCGCTTCGCAAGATGACTGCCCACACGCGAATCGCCCTCTGCGTCCCGGGGCGCCGGGGGAGACCCGAAACACCGGCCGCTACTCTCAGCCGATCTCGTTGCGACGGATGAAACGGGCGAAGAGGGCGACCCCGAGTACCACGCAGCAGACGAGGACGACGAAACCCACTACGACACCGACCAGGAAGAAAGCCGCCAGGATCGCCAGAACGGCGAGGAGCAGAAGAGAGGTGAACGGCAGCAGCGCAAGGTCGGAGTCCCGCTTTACCGAGGACGGCTCCGGCCCTCCGCTGTCCCGTTCCATCAGGCGAGCAGTTTCGCCTTGGCGGTCTCGAACTCCTCGGTCGAAAGGACGCCCTTGTCGCGGAGCTCGGCCAGCTTGCCCAACTCCTCGGCCGGGGACGCGGCATCCGCCTGCTCGCGCACGTAGCTGTCGAAGTGGCGTTTGGCGTCGGCCTGCTCCTTGATCGTCCTGTCCCGCATCCCGTTGCCGCGCGCGATCAGGTAGACGAGCACGCCGAGGAAGGGGACGAAGATGAGGACGAAGACCCAGACCGCCTTCCACCATCCCGAGAGCTCGTGGTCGCGGAAGAGGTCGGCGATCACCGTGAAGAGGATCCAGAGCCAGGCGAAGAGGAGGAAGAACTCGAGGATCCAGAGCAGTCCTTCTCCGAAGTTGACGTCGGCAAGCATCATCGCGAACCCTCCCGTTCCCAGTTGACGCAGAGCTGGTAGATGATGAACACGTCGAGGGCGATGATCAAGACCGCCCAGAGGGGTGCGGCGCTGAACCAGACGACCTGGACGATCGCGTTCAGGCCGACCAGGCCTACTCCGGCCCACCGGGCCGCGGTGTTGCCCGCGAGCAGGCCGAGTCCGGTCACGCCGATCACGGCGCCGAGGATCAGCTGGATCCAGCCCCAGGTGGTGATGTCGAAGATCATCACGCCGTGGCCGCCGACGACAACCACTTCGTCGTTGGCGATCGCCGCGATGCCCCAGATGACGTCAAGGCAGCCGAGGATGATCATCATCACCCCGGCGAATGCGATCCAGTTGGATTGCATACCGCCGGCCGGCGGTCTGTCTCGGTGCGCCTCTATCTGATCTTCCCTTTCCTTAGGCCGAGCGGCGCGGGGCGTCGTCAGCGATGAAACTGTCCTCGGCAAACGCTAGGGCCGGCAGTATCCCTGCGCATCATCCCGATCGGGTGATAAAAGCCGCAAACCGTGCCTTTCGGGCGTCTTGGACAAGCTACGCGCGACCTCCAAAGGCGTCCTTCTCGTCCTCGGGGTCGCGCCCGATCAGAGGGTGGTCGCGGCTCACCTCCATCCGAGGCTCGCAGGGGGACGGTGGTGAGGGTCACCACTTCAGCTCGATCTCGAGCTCGCTCTCCTCGTCGTCCAGCTCCAGCTCGACCTTCCACTCCACCCGATCCGGGATCGCGGCCTTGAACGCCATCCCGCCGCGCTCGAACTTGACCTCTTCACCGGACCCGGACAGCAGGTTCGCGATCCGACGCAGGCGCGTCGCCGCCTCGTCGCGGGTCACGGTCTCACGTCGCTCCACCTCGAAGCCGTCCATCGGAACTCCTCTCATTCGCTTTGTGGGTGACATCTGCCGCGGCGCGATCCCCGCCGATCGCGATGCGGAACAACTTGGCAAGCGTCTTCGCCAGGCCCCGCGGGACCCCGGTCGAGGGCGAGGCACCCGGGTGGGCGCGGGCGATCCGCACGTGCAGGGCCCCCGGACGCGACTCGAACCGGATCGGCGGAGTCAGCGTCGCCGACTCGCCGTCGATCCCCGCCGCCACGGGCGCCTCCCCCTCCACGGTGAAGCCAGGCGAGCTCCACTGTCGCAGCGCAAACCTCGCCGACACGCCACCGGGCCCGGGCTCGACCCTGACGGTGGCGACGCCGAGCACGCCCTCGTCGAGGCGGGGCCTGGTCCCCGAGCCGATCATCGTGCCGAGCCGGTAGACGTCGTTCGACACGAGCAGCGCGACGGCGCCCTCGGCCCGTCGCCCGTCGGCTTCCCGCCAGCGGATCGAAGGAGCCTCGGGACCGTCGCCCAGCCCGGTGGGCGCGACCGCCAACAAGGTCTGCAGCTTCGCGTCGCGGTAGCCGTCCTGCCGGACCGCATCGGCATAGAGCCCGAGCGAGACGTTGTTGACGAAGACCCGTCCGTTCACCTCCGCCAGGTCGACCCGGCGCTCCCGGCCGTCGACCAGGGCTTCGAGGGCGCCGACGACGTCGTCGCGATCGACCCCGAGGTCGAGCGCGAAGTGGTTGCGGGTCCCGGCCGGGATGCAGGCATACGGCAGCTCCTCCGCCGCGGCGATCTCCGCCACGATCGCCTGTGACCCGTCCCCGCCCGCCATCGCCAGCGCGTCGGCGCCCGCGGTGAGCGCTTCGGCGACGAGCTCCCGCAGATCTCGGCTCCAGTCGAGCTCGATCGGCTCGATGCCGCGCCGCCGTGCCTCCTCGGCGAGGTTGAACCTGCGGGCCTTGCCGCCGCCGGAGAGCGGGTTGAAGAAGAGGACGGGATGGGAGGGCCGCGGTGCGGCGGGCAGGTCGACCCGGACCCGGAAGGCCACGCGGGCGAGCAGGACCGAGAGCGCGAAGGCCGCGGTCACCGCGAGATCCGGCAGCAGCCCGCCGACGAGGATCAGGACCAGTGCCGTCGCGGCCAGCGCCGCGCCCGCCGACGCGGCGGCCAGGAGCCGACCGATCCCTTCGTGCCGCAGGGCCGTCCAGCCGGCGAGGAGTGCGACGCAGAGGCAGGCCAGGACCGCGATGCCGCGTGGGAAGCGTTCGACCGCGAGCACGATCGCCAGCGCGGCCGAGCCGGTCCCCAGGGCCAGCGACCCCACCGCAGCGGCGCGGCGGCGCCTCACGCCGATGCCGCCTACTCCGAGGCGAGCCAGGCCTTGGCCGCCGCGAGCTCGGAGTTACGGAATGTCTTGGCCCGTCCCGGCAGCAGGAAGGAGAGTGCGGCGAGCGCCGGACGCATCCAGTCCTCGTCGCCGACGACCGCGAGCCGCTCGAAGGAACTCGGGTGGCGGGCCCGGAAGCGGGCGTCGGCGCCCAGTGCGTCGCCCTCGACCTCGCCGCTGCGCGGCCCGATCCGGTAGAGCAGGCGGACCTTCTCGCCCGCCGCGATCCTCTCCCGCAACACCGGTTCGACCGTGTCGCGCCAGTCGTCGTCCTCGACCTCGCCGATCGCCTCGAAGCCGATCGTCCCGGTCGGCATGTCCTCGATCCTGCGCAGCATCTTGGTCCTCCTTCACTCGTCGCGGTTCCCGGGACCGGTCCTCCTCCGTCGGCAATCAACGAGCCGCCGGTCATGGTCGGCCGACGATATCTCTGCCGGCCTCCACCCGAATCACCCCGATGGGGCGATTGGCGGGTCGGCCGGGGACGGATCAGGCCCGACGGAGAGTTCGTGGGCGAGGCAGAACTCGACCGCCTCGTGGCGCGATGAGACGCCCAGCTTGCCGAACACCGAGCGCACCTGAGATTTGATGGTGTTCGGCGAGACGATCAGCTGCGCGGCGATCTGGGGGTAGGAGAGGTGGCTCGGCAACAGGCGCAGGACCCGCATCTCGGCCGGGGTCAGCTCGGCCAGGCCGCTCTCCGACAGATCGGACAGATCCGCCCCGATCTCCCCCACCCAGGCCGCGAGCATCGGAGCGTCCGGCATCACGGCGAGCCGCGCCCGCGCCGAGGAGACCAGATCGTGGGCGGCCTCCGGATCGTTCAGCTCGATCGCCGCGGCGGCGATGGCCGCGGAGGCCTCGATCTCGAACCAGGCGCCGAAATCCTGCAGCCGGGCGAGCAGTCCTCGCGCCACCTCGAGATCGGCCGCGGCCTCCTCGCGCCGCTGATCGGCGGCGGCGACATAGGCGGACACCGCGACTGCAAGCGCGATCGAAGGTCGCGCGATCAACCCCGAGCGGTCGACCTGGGCGCGCCCCTGTGAGGCCAGGATCCGGGCGGTGTGCCAGTCGCCCTCGGCGGCCGCCAGGAGGGCGAGCTGGGCGAGGGCGAGCACCTGGATCAGCGGGATGTTCCAGACCGCCGCGCGCCGCGCCGCGTCTGAGAGTCGCCGCCGGGCGTGTACCACGTCGCCGCCGAAGTGCGCCGAGAGCCCGGCCATCAGGTCCGCCATCGCCGCCCAGGGGCTGTCGCCGTCGAGAGAGGTCAGTGCCGCCTCCGCTGCGGCGGCCATTCCGGCCGCACCCTCGCGGGCCATCGTCGCGTCGATCATCGCCAAGGCGGCAGGCAGCTCCGGGGCCGTGCCCGGGGTGGAGGCGACCAATGGCCGGGCGATCTCCGCCCAGTACTCGGCGCCGCCGCCGTCCCCGGCGGCAAGGGCGCCGTGGGCGACGGTGAGGCTGAGGTGGGGATCGACCGCCGCCCGTTCCAGGCCGACCTCCTCGATCCAGCCCTGGATCGAGGCGTAGCGACCGGTCGTGTTGAAGGCCGGGACGGCCTCCCAGATCAGGCGCCCCGCGCGGGTGAGGTCGGATCCGTCGATCGCGAACCTGATCGCCCGTTCGGGATCGCCCGCCGACTCCCACCAGGCCGACGCTCGGCGGTTGAGCTCCTCCACCTCCTCTGCGTGGCGTCGTCGCAACTCGCCACGCAGCATCTCGGAGAAAAGCGAGTGCATCCGGAACCATTCGTCGGACCGGTCGAGGGGAATCAGGAGCATGTTCTGACGGGACAACCTGGCGAGTCGGGAACCGGAGCCGACCGTTCCCGTCACCGAGTCGCAGACCTCCCCGCCGAGGCGGTCGAGGACCGAGATGCGGACGAGGAAATCGACGTCCTCCGGTGCCGCGATCGCGAGGAACTCGTCACGCATATATTCGACCAGGTTGTGCTCGTCGCCGCCGAAGCCGGAGCCGGGAAGCGAGGGTCCGGATCCAGCGCGGGGACTCAGCGTCGCGAGGTAGAGCGCGACAGGCCAGCCCTCGGTCTTCTCGAGAATCGTCTCCACCTCGATCTCGGAGGCCTCCAGACCGGCCGCGTCGAGGAGGTTTCCGGCCTCGCCGTTGGTCATCAGCAGATCGCCGGTCTCGAGCAGGGTGAGCCGACGGGCGGCCCGCAACCGGGGCACG
>JAFDWD010000406.1 GCA_018268695.1 Actinomycetota bacterium | reverse complement strand
TACCAGCACCCGGCCTTGGCCGAGGACCTGACCGTGGTCGAGAACATGCGGGTCTCGATGCCGCGGAAGCTGCGGCCGTCGTTCCGCCAGGCGCCCGCCTGGGCGCGCGAGGCGCTGGCCACGATCGGGGCCGAGAAGATCGACGTCGGCTCGCGCATCGCCGACCTCACCGCGGCGGAGACGCAGCTGGTCGAGATCGCCAAGGCGCTGGCCCTCGATCCCAAGGTGCTGGTCCTCGACGAGCCGACCGCGGCGCTCGAATCGGAGGAGGTCGATCATCTCTTCGAGCAGGTGCGGGCGATCCGCGAGCGCGGTACCGCCGTCGTCTACATCTCCCACCGTATCCCCGAGGTGGAGGCGATCGCCGACCGGCTGACCGTCCTGCGCGACGGCGCCACCCGCGGCACCTTCCGCGTCGACGAGGTCGACGAGGCGAAGATCCTCGAGCTGATCGCCGGGCGCGAGCTGGAGGCGGTCTTCCCCGACAAGCTTGGCGCCGCCGGCGCGGGTAACCCGGTGCTCTCGGTCAAGGACCTCTCCGGAGCGAACTTCGACGACGTCTCGCTGGACATCGCCGAGGGCGAGATCGTCGGCGTGGCCGGGGTCGCCGGCAACGGGCAGCGGGAGTTCGTCCGCGCCCTCGCCGGGCTCGGACACCACACCGGCACGGTCACCGTCAACGGTGCCGAGGTCAACCTGCGAAACGCCCGGCGCGCCCAGCGCGACGGCGTCTTCTACGTCTCCGCCGACCGCCAGCGGGAGGGGATCTTCCCGGCCCTCTCGGTGCGCGAGAACGCGGTCGCCTCCTCGCTGCAGAGCTTCACCGAGTTCGGCGTCGTCCGCTCGCGGGACGAGCGCGAGGCGGTCGTCGGCCAGGAAAAAGAGCTGGCGATCAAGACCGCCTCACAGGAGGCCGACATCGGCAGCCTCTCCGGCGGTAACCAGCAGAAGGTGGTCTTCGCCCGGGCGATGTTGGGCCGGCCGAAGGTGCTGATCTGCGACGAGCCCACGCAGGGCGTCGACGTCGGTGCCCGGGTGGAGATCTATCGCCTGCTGCGGGAGCTGGCCGCGGACGGCTGCGCGGTCCTCGTCTGCTCCTCCGACGCACTCGAGCTGGTCGGTCTTTGCGACCGCGTGATGGTGATGTCGCGCGGCCAGACCGTGGCCGTGCTGGAGGACGAGTCGGTCACCGAGTCGAAGATCACCGGCACCGCGGTCACCGCGACCACCGAGCGCAAAGCGCGGGCGAAGAAAGAGGAGCGCGGGTCGGTCGGCCGGCTCGGCCGGTTCCTGCGCGGCGATGGCGTCGCGGCGCCGGTCCTCGCCCTGGTGATCCTCGCCCTGGCGATCTTCACCCAGGCGCAGAACGACAGCTTCCTGACCAGCTTCAACGTCGAAAACCTGCTGCTGCTCTCGACCGCGTTGATCTTCGTCGCGCTGGGCCAGCTGGTGGTGCTGCTGACCGCCGGCGTCGACCTCTCGGTCGGCCCGATGATGGGGCTGGGGCTGGTCATCTTGACCGGCTTCGCGACCGACGGGAAGGGCACCGGTGGGTTCATCATCGGGCTCGCCTTGGCGATCCTCGCCGGGATCGGGATCGGGCTGATCAACGGCGG
>JAFDWD010000405.1 GCA_018268695.1 Actinomycetota bacterium | reverse complement strand
TTCACGACGGTGATGTCGAGAAGAAGCATGAAGGTGGCGACGCAGACCGCGCCCAGCGTCCACCACTTCCTGTTGGTCCGGTTCCCGGCCATTCCGGGACCTCCTTCGTGTCGGTTACAATCCGTCAGGAAACCTTGTCAGGCCTCCTGACCAATTAGTCCGGCGACCTTATCAGGACGCCTGACGATTTGTCGGGCGGCCTCGGGGGAAGTACCGCCCTCACAGACACGACGCACCTGGGACCAGATTTGTGACACCCGCCAACGAAGCCGACACCTCCCGCGTCACCCTGCCCGCCCTGATGGACCTGGCGGTCGAAGCGATGTACGTCGATTTCCGCAAGCTCCTCGAGGAAGCAGGCATCACCGACGTCCGCCCGACCCACGACTGCGTCTTCCGCTTCCTCCACGGCGACGGCATGCGCCTCACCGAGCTCGCCTCCCTCGCGGGCCTCACCAAGCAGTCGGTGGGGGAGATCGTCGACGACCTCGCGGGCCTCGGCTACCTCGAGCGCTTCCCCGATCCCACCGACAAGCGCGCCAAGCTCATCCGCCTCACCCCCAAGGGCCTCGAGGCCCAGCGCATCGGCTTCTCCCTCTTCGAGCAGCTCGAATCCGACTGGGCCGAGACCTTCGGCGCCGACCGCATCGACGCCCTCCGCTCCCTCCTCGAAGAGGTCGCTCTGGCCAAGTCCCCCGGCGCGATCCCCCGACTAGCCCGCCCCACCGCGGACCCCAAACCCGCTCCGATCGCCTGATCCGCTAGCTTTTCGTCCCCGGGCCCCCGCCGGCCCGTCCGAGTGCACTCTCGGGGGCGTAGCTCAGCTGGTTAGAGCGCCGGCCTGTCACGCCGGAGGTCGCGGGTTCGAGTCCCGTCGCTCCCGTTAGAGCAGCAGGCGCATGGTAGCGCCGAATCGGGAAGTCTCGACACCCACCTGCGAGAGCGCTACGGAGTCGTGGGTCACAGGTTTGGGTCACAAAGCGCGCGTCAAGCTGTCGGCGCTGGCGCTGGCATACCGCCTCCGAGCGTAAAAAGACCCGGGAGGTGCCCCGAGACCGTTGCGGCGCAGTCCTTGACGATCGAAGGGTTCCAGGAAGGGACCGACCTCGACACTCGCGATGATCCGCAACATCGCCGGACTCACGACCATGCAGGGGGCTCCGGAGGCTGAGACGCGCAGCGGTCTGTCCCCCCGCCGCGGCGGGGGGGCTAAGGTTCCGCGGCCCCTGGAGGCCGAGGTGCTGGCGCCCGCTCTCCCCAAGGCCGCAGGGCCCGTGCCGGGCGCCCCTTTGTCCTCAGGCGGACGAGCGGCACCGTGAGACGCGCCTTCAGTATGTCCGCGGCCTCCGTAGACCCCGTTGCCAGCAATGCAACAACTGTCGCCGGGTAGCTGCGAAGCGCATCGTCGACGGCCTGGACCGGGTCCTCGTCACCGAGTACCCCGCTGACTCGTACCCCCGCGCGCTCGAAGGCCGAGACCACCATCGCAAGCCTCCCCTCGGCCAACCTCCGGCCCTTCTCGGTGTCGGAGATCCAGCGTCCGACCAGGCCTTGGCGCAGCGGCACCACGGCGAGGACCTCGACCGACCCTCCGGCTACGGCGACCGTGGCGGCCGCCGTGTCTACCGCGGCGGCCCCGACCGCGCCGTCGACCAGGAGCAGCAGACGCACTCGCCCATCGAGCGCGACAGGCGGCACGATCGCCGGTCTCGGCGGATCATCGACAGCCAAGAGGATCACCGAGAATGCTGCCGTCGCACCGACTGCCAGCCCGAGGCCCGGCCCGCCGAGATAGAAGCCGCAGATGATCGCCGGGACGATCAACGGCAACTTCCAAGCCGCAAGTACATGCCGCTTCGGACGGGCTGTCATGTCAGCTCCTGCTTGCCCGGTCCAGGGCCATCGCCCCGGCGCCCCTTCGCAGAGTGCACGACGGATCCACCCAGCGACCTTCTCACACTGAGACTGTGTAAACAACCGTCGCATCAATTGCGGCAGACACAACTTTGCCAACGGGATCTCAGGAATGTTCCGGTGCCCGGGTCTCGACCGCTGCGCTCGGCGAGCAGTGGCTCGATCGCCTCGCCGATGTCCCAGACCGTTCACGTTCATCGTCGCCCGCAGGCGGCCCAAGTGGAGCCAGGACGCGACGACACTCACGGCCCGCCGGCTCACCGCGGATGACCACCTGGTTCCATCGCCTACCAGCCCCTCGGTACTCCATCCCGACCTCATACCGGTCGGAGAAGAAGTAGGGAACTCGATCGTATTTGCGCCGCGCCACCAAGATGTCGCGGGCCGCTGCCGGCCCCTGATGAAGGGCGTTGGCCCGATTCTCGATCCGCAGCCGCCCGAGCATCGGGCGGTGGTGTCTGGCGACATCGCCTGCGGCGAAGTGCGCGGGGTGAGAGATCTGCGACCTGCCGTTGACGAGGATCCCGTCTTCGACGCTCAGACCGGATCGCTGCCCGACGTGCCCGCGATTGGGAGTCAGGGGTGTCCGAGGGGGACCGCGTGCCAATCCGAAAAGTATCGTGTTACGATCTTTCCGGTGAGTTCAGGTTGCCAGGTCACGTGGATCGAGGCCAGCGCTTGCGTCCTGCGCGCGATGGTCGCCACGACATCCCTCGGTCGGGTCAGCCTGATGGCCATGGTCGACCTGCTCGTCGGCATCGCCCAGCGCACCGCCTGCCTCTCCTCGGCGAACCTTTTGGCGCCGCTCATCGCGATCTCGAACGGCTCCGCCGGCTTGGCCCACCTGCTCGAGCCCGAATGGCAGAGCGCCCAATCACGATGAGCGCGATGAAGACCAAGACCAAAGTCTGGATCGGCCTCGGCCTCTACCTGGCGATCGCGATCGCCCTGCTCCTGCTCTTCGGCAACTCGGGTAAGAACGAAGACTTCAAGCCACAGAACGAGTTCAAGCTGCCGCCCTGGATCCACATCCAGCTCGGCCCGATCGACCTCTCGATCAACCGCGCGGTCTTCTACCTGGCGCTGGCCAGCGGGCTGACCATCGTCACCATGGTCTGGATCGCGAGAAAGATGCAGCAGCGGCCGAACCGCACCCAGGCCGCGGTCGAGATCGCCTACGAACTCGCCAAGAACAACATCACCCACGACAACATGCCGAGCGACGTGGCGACCCGCTGGTTCCCGTTCATCGGCGCCCTCTTCTTCTTTCTCCTGTTCTCGAACCTGGTCGGCTATCTGCCGTTGCCGACCAACACCGGCGAGCACT
>JAFDWD010000404.1 GCA_018268695.1 Actinomycetota bacterium | reverse complement strand
GGCCGGGTACATCTGGCCTTCCGATTCGAAGGAGACCTTGATTTCTTCGCCGCCTTCGACGACGTGGTTGTTGGTGAGCACGTGGCCTTCGTCGTCGAGCACGACGCCGGAGCCGGAGGCGACCCCTTCGGCCATCTTGGATTCGATGAAGGCGACGCCGTTGGCGTCGGCCTTGTAGATCTCGTTGACGGTGTTGCCGCCTTCGTTGGAGGTGACGTCCGCGACAGGGGTCGAGCCCCCGGCGACGATTTCGCGGGTGGTGGTCCCGCCGCCGCTCGACACCAGCCCCGTCGCGAAGGCGAGGGTGGCGAAGATGGCGACGACTGCCCCGCCCAAGAGGGCAGAGCCGAACGGATGACTTCTCTTTTGCTTGGGCATGGGGGACAGATTTGCGCCGGCTGCTCGTCGCGTCCTAAATGCCCGTGAACAACTTTCTAAAGAGTTGGGAAGGGATTCCTAAAGAGGTAAATCCGCCGATGCTTCCGCATCGGCGGCACACCGCCATATCCGCAGGGTGGCTTGACCCGCATCCCTTTGGTCCCTAATCTTTCGGCGCCTTATGTCTTCTGCCGCCGAGCGCATCGAGCCTTACGTCTGGAAGATCGCCGGCGTCGTGATCCTCGGGATGACGATGTCGATCCTCGACACGACGATCGTCAACGTCGCCCTCGACACGCTGGGCAAGGAGCTGAACGCGACGATCGCCCAGATCCAGTGGGTGGCGACCGGTTACCTGCTGGCGCTCGCCGCGGTGATCCCGCTGACCGGCTGGGCGGCGCGGCGCTTCGGCGCCAAGCGCGTGTACCTCGCCTCGATCGGCCTCTTCACGCTCGGCTCGGCGCTCTGCGGCGTCGCCGAATCGAGCACCTCGCTGATCCTCTTCCGCGTCCTCCAGGGCATCGGCGGCGGGATGATCATGCCGGTCGCGCAGATGATCATGGCCGAGGTCGCGGGCCCCAAACGCATGGGCCGGGTGATGGGTGTGGTGGTGATGCCGGCGATGCTGGCGCCGATCCTCGGGCCGGTGGTCGGCGGCCTGATCCTGCAGAACCTGCACTGGTCCTGGAT
>JAFDWD010000403.1 GCA_018268695.1 Actinomycetota bacterium | reverse complement strand
GTCGTCGAAGCTGGAGCCACCGGAGAGGGCGAATTCGACGGCCGCGCCGGTGTAGGTTGCAGTGACCGTGTCGGCGCCGCTCGAGCCGACGAGGTAGACGTCGGTCGATCCCGACCCCGCCGCGGTCTCCCCCACGCTGACCGCCGCGGGATCGCGGAGGGCCACCGCTCTCGCCGCGCTCTCGCACCCCGACTGGGTGCCGCCGACGCAGCCGTCGAACCCGGAGTCGCCGTTGACGGTCGAGCCGGCCGAGGCTTCGAGGAAGTCGCCGTCGGCGCCGCCGCTCAGGACGTCCGCCCCACCCCCGCCGAGGATCACATCGGCGCCGCCGCCGCCGACGATTTCCTCGCTCGCGCCGGTGCCGACGATGTAGTCGGAGAAAGGCGACCCGACGATCCGCTCGAAGGCGCCCGGCTGGACTTCGTCGACTCCCCCGCCCGAGGCGGCGATCCCGTCGTCCGCATTCTGCCCGCCCGCGGCGAGATTGACGAAGACGCCCCGTTCCCCTTCTTCCCCTTTCCGGAAGCCGGTGATCGCGGGGGCCTTGCCCGCGCCGAAGCCCGGCGTCACACCGGTCGCGAAGCTCAGCGTGTCGAAGCCGCCGCCCGTGTCGAAGATGTGATCGATCGTCCCGTCGCCGCGGACGAAGTCGTCACCTTCCTGCCCGTCGATCGTGTCGGAGCCGAAGCCGCCGGAGAGCCAGTCGTTCCCCGGCCCGCCTTCCAGCCGATCGTCGCCGATCCCGCCATACAGCCGGTCGTCGCCGGCGTTCCCACGCAGGATGTCGTTGCCGCGATCGCCGTAGACGATGTCGTCACCGGGACCGCCTTCGAAGGTCTGACTGCCGACTTCGAGGTGGCATTCGACTTCGCACGACCCCGAGGCCGAGGTGACCGCGGCGGTCGAGGCCGAGGTGGTGAGGCTGCCTTCGATCACGTCGTCCCCCGGCCCACCATCGACATACGTGACGGTCGGCGGCACGACGATGTGATCCGCGCACGGCGTCCCGACGATCACTTCGCCCGCGCGCTCCGGCCCTTCGGCGCAGGTCGGCGTCGGCAATTCGGCCGCGAGCTGAGACGGGTCGGGCTCAGCGTTCGCCGCGGGCGCAAGGAGTAGCGCGAGCGCAAGCAGGGTGGCTGCGATCCCGATGAAACGGCCCATGCTTGTCAGATACCCGAAGGTCACCGGTCGATGCGGTGGGAGACGAGGGACGGGTAAGGGACGCCAGGGTCTGCGGCAAACACGGCCGTCTCGGCCGGGGTATGAAAGGCGAGGAGGAAGTCCGACGCCGTTGCGAGAGACGTGCGCGAGACGCCAAGGACTCCACGCTTCCGTGCATGTCCCTCCCCGTTCGTGCGCCTTCCGCCGGACCCCCATGTTGATGGGCCGAAAACCCGTCTATATGTCAGGTTTTCGGCCCGTCAACATTCGGGCGTTGTGGAAGCGTGACGAGGGCGTGGACTTCGTGGCGGAGGCGTCACGTCTCCCGGGAGTTACACACGGAACCGTCACGTCCTGGGCGTCTCATGGAGGTCACAGGCAGCCAGGACCTCCATGAGACGCCCAGGACGACATAGGACTGCCGCTACCGTCCTTACCCCTCCGGCGCCGTCTCGCCCTTCCAGTAATCGACCTGGTCCTCGAGCTCGAAGAACGTGTGCAGGCCACCGCCCTCGGGCAGGCGCTCGCTGGCGCTGATCTTGTTCGAGTCCGGATAGACGACGATGTCCGGGGCGCCGTTGGTGGAGACGGCGAGGAAGCGGACCTCTTCGTCGGTCGGGTTGGCGATCTGGTGGGCGCCGGACTCGCCCAGGGGGAAGTGGACCGCCTCGCCGGGCTCCAGCCGGCGGGTGCCCTCGGGCGTGCGCAGCGTTGGCCTGCCCTCGAGGACGAAGACCAGCTCCTCGTCGGAGTAGTGGAAGTGGTACGGGTAGGCCGCCTCGCCCGGCGGCAGCTTCCAGACGCTGGCGCCGATCCGCTCGCTTCCCAGCTCGTAGCCGATTCGGGCGCGGAAGCCGCGGAAACCGGGCGGGGCGCCCTCGCGCGGCTCGAAGTCGGGATCCTCGATGTTCGGCACGCGCCCACCATAAGTCCTGCTTAGGCGCGACTTGTAGTTTTCCCGACGATGCACCGCCGCCTCCCCAGCCGTCCTGCCATCCTCTTCGCGCTCGCCGCCGTCGCCGCGGTCGCCGTCGCGGGCTGCGGTGGCGGCTCCGGCGAAACCCGGCCCGCACCGCCGCCCAAGGACTTCCCGCAGGCGCAGGGCAAGACGATCTCCCAGCTCCTGCACAGCTCCGGCGCGGTCCCCTCCGAACTCGTCATCGCGCCTGCCTCGCAGGTCTTCGACACCGGCGAGGAACGCTATCCCTTCGGCGTCTTCACGACGGGACAGGAACAGGTCGAAGATGTCGAAGTCGCCCTCTATTTCGCCAAGGACGGGAAATCGAAGGTGACCGGCCCGCTTCCCGCCAAGCTCGAAACGCTGCAGACGAAGCCCGCCTATCGGTCCCAGAACGGCTCCGGCACGGGCGAGGCGAAGTCCGTCTACGTCGTGCCGAAGGTCGACTTCCCGAAGAACGGCTCCTACCTGGCGATCGCGATGATCAAGGGGCCCGACGGCAAGCTCGAAGCGAGCCGGATGCCCTCCCCGGTCGTCGGCCAATACCCCAAGGTCCCGAAAGTCGGCGAACGCCCGCCGAAGATCGAAACGCTGACCGCCGCCGACGTCGGCAACGACCTGGAAAAGATCGACACCCGCGTGCCGCCCGACCAGATGCACAAGGTCAACTTCGCCGACGTCCTCGGCAAGAAGCCGATCGTCCTCGTCTTCGCCACGCCCGCCCTCTGCCAGAGCCGCGTCTGCGGCCCGGTCGTCGACGTCGCCCAGCAGGTCGCCGACAAATTCGAACCGCGGGCGGACTTCATCCACCAGGAGATCTACAACAACAACGAAATCAGCGATGGGCTCCGTCCCCAGCTGAAGGCCTTCCATCTGCCGACCGAGCCGTGGACCTACCTGATCGACAAGCAGGGCGTGATCAAGGACCGCCTCTCCGGCGCCTACGGGGTGGACGAATTGGAAGAAGCGATGCGCACGATCCTGCCTGGCTGAACAGCCGAACCCGGTTCAGCCTTCGATACAGTCAGCGGCGGGTCCTCGCCTTGGAGGGGCGGGGACGCAGTCACCCACGCTGCAAGGAGAGATATGAAGCATCGCCTGCCTGTTTTCGCGCTCGTACCCGTCCTCGTCACCCTTCTCGGCCTCGCCGTCCAGCCCGCCACCGGGCTCGCCGCCAAGCCTGCCAAGAAGTCGAAGACGATGGTCTTCGAAACCTGTCGCCACGGTTGCCACTACCGCACGATCCAGAAGGCGGTCGAAGCCGCCGGCTCCTACGCCTTCAAGAACAAGCAGGCGAAGGTGAAGGTCGCGATCCGGCCCGGGAAGTACGTCGAAGGCGTCGTCGTCGACGGAACCGCGCCGAAGGAGCGCTACGACGGGATGACGATCGAAGGGACGAAGAAGGACCCGAAGCGGGTCATCCTCGAAGGCAAGAACGCGAAGGGCGAACTCGGCTCCGCGCAGAACGGGATCGAGGCGAT
>JAFDWD010000402.1 GCA_018268695.1 Actinomycetota bacterium | reverse complement strand
GGGGTCTCCTCCGGCACCGCCGCCCTGGCGCTGGTGCTGCGGGCGATGGGCATCGGCCCGGGCGACGAGGTGATCGTCCCCACCTACACCTTCATCGCCACCGCCGAGGCGGTCAGCGCCGTCGGCGCGACCCCGGTCCTGGTCGACGTCGACCCCGACACCGCCTGCGTCACCGCCGCGATCGTCGAGGCCGCCCTCACCGAGCGCACCCGCGCCGTGATCCCGGTCCACCTCTTCGGCCGCACCGTCGACATGGACCCGATCATCGACCTCTGCCGCCCGCGCGGGATCAAAGTCGTCGAGGACGCCTGCCAGGCGCACTCGGCGCAGTACCACGGCAGGCCGGTCGGCTCGATCGGCGACGCCGGCTGCTTCAGCTTCTACCCGACCAAGAATCTCGGTGGCTGGGGAGACGGCGGGGCTCTCGTCACGAACGACGCCCAGCTCGAGCGCGACGTGCGGCTCCTCCGCACGCATGGCGAGAGCCCCCGCCATAACCACCAGCTGACCGCCGGGACCGACCGCCTCGATGCCCTCCAGGCGGCGATCCTGAGCGTCAAGCTGCGCCACCTCGGAGCCTGGAACCAGGCCCGCCGCGATGCCGCCGCGCGCCTGCGCGCGGGCCTCGCCGGGACCGATGTCGTGCTCCCGGCCGAGCCCGCCGCGGGCGAGGACCACGTCTACCACCTCTTCGTCGTCCGCTCGGCGGACCGCGACGCGCTGCGCGACCACCTCGACGCCGAAGGCGTCTCCAGCGCCATCCACTACCCCACCCCAGTCCACCTGCAGCCATGCTACGCGGGCCTCGGGCTCGGCCCGGGCTCGCTGCCGGTCGCCGAGCGGCTCGCCTCGGAAAGCTGCTCGCTGCCGATCTTCCCGGCGATCGAGGACTGGCACATCGCCGAGACCGTCGCCGCGGTGAAGAGCTTTGGCAACGGCAGCGACGACCGATAGCTCCCTGGGGGAGTCGATCCGCGGGGGCGCTTCGGGGAGACGCCCCCTGCGGATCGGGATGGTCCACTACTCGGACTTCGAGGTCGACTCGAGGATCCAGCGGCAGGCCCGCGCGCTCGCCGAACGCGGCGACACGGTCGAATGCGTCTGCCTCTCCGACGACGCCGCCTTCCCGGTCGGCCCCGGTGAGATCGCCGTCCACCGGGCGGCCCGCGGCAAGCCCCGCGGCGGCGCCCGCGCCTACGTCGAGGGCAACCTGCGCTTCGCCCTCGGCGCCGCCCGCAAGCTGACCGCGCTCGACCGGCGCGCGCCCTTCGACCTGATCGAGATCCACAACATGCCGGACGCCCTGGTCTTCGCGGCGCTGCTGCCGAAGCTGCGCCGGACGCCGATCGTCCTCAACTTCCACGACACCTTCCCGGAGCTCTTCGCGACCCTCTTCGACCGCCCGCCGGACCACCCGCTGGTGCGCCTGGTGCGGGTCGAGGAGCGGGCCAGCGCCGCCTTCGTCGACTGCCACGTCTTCGTCACCGAGGAGGCGCGGGACCTGCTGCGCCGCCGCGGGATCGAGGCACCGCGGTCCCAGATAGTGATGAACACGCCCGACGAACGGGTCTTCGGCGCGCGCCGCCCGGTGCGCACGCCGCCGGGCGACGGGCCGCTGCGGGCGATGTACCACGGCGGCCTCGCCGAGCGCTTCGGCGCCGAGGCCCTCGTCCGCGCGGTGGCGAAGCTGCGCGCCGACGGGCGGCCGGTCGAGCTCGACGTCTACGGCTCCGACGCCGAGGCCGCCGCCCGGCTCGCCGCCTTCGCCGCCCCACAGGCCGCCGACGGCATCCGCATCGCTCCGCGGCCGACCCCGGTCGAGCAGATCCCGGCCCGCCTCGAAGCGGCCCACATCGGCGTCGTCCCCACGCTCCGCGACGACTTCACCGAGCTGCTGCTGCCGGTGAAGCTGCTCGAGTACGTGCACATGGGCATGCCCGCGATCGCCTCGCGGCTGCCGACGATCGAGCGCTACTTCGGCGACGACGTCCTCTACGCCGAGCCCGGCGACCCGGACTCGATCGGCGCCGCGATCGAAGCGGTGCGCGCCGACCCCACCGCCGCCGCCGAGCGCGCCGAGCGCGCCTCCGCGCGCCTCGAGCAGATCGAGTGGTCGCGGCAGCGCCGCGGCTACCTCGAGATGGTCGACGGCCTGGTCGCCGCCCGCCGGAGATGAGCCCTGAGACGATGGAGCGCCTGCTGCTGATCACCCCCTGCCGCGACGAGGCCTCCTGTCTCGAGCGGACCCTCGCCTCGGTCGCCGCGCAGACCCGGCGGCCGGACCTCTGGCTGATCGTCGACGACGGCTCGACCGACGCGACGCCGGAGATCCTCAACCGCTGGCTGGCGCGCCTGCCCTTCCTCGAGGTGATGCGGACCCGGCGCTGGGACCCGCCCGAGAGCGACGGGCTCGCCGTCGCCGCCGAGGCGGTCGCCTTCAACCTGGCGCTCGACTCGGTCGCGATCGCGGAGTTCAGCCACGTCGGCAAGCTCGACGCCGACATCGAGCTTCCCACGGATTACTTCCAGCGCCTCCTCGACCGCTCCGCCGTCGAGGTCGACCTCGGCATCGTCGGCGGCACCCTGCTCGAGGATCACGGCCGCGGCTGGAAGCCGACCGGCGGCCCCGACCACCACGTCCGCGGCGCGCTGAAGCTCTACCGGCGCGACTGCCTGGAAGCGCTCGGCGGCGGCATCGCGGAGCGCCTCGGGTGGGACACGATCGACGAGGTGGAAGCGCGGATGCGCGGCTACCGCACCCGCACCCTGGCCCAGCCGACCGCCCGTCACCTGCGTCCGGTCGCCAGCCGCGGCGGCATCCTGCGCGGCCGCGCCCGGCTCGGCCGCGCCGCCTTCATCCTCCGCTACAGCCCCTGGTGGGTGGCGGCCAAATCGGCCCAGGTGGCGCTCAAGCCGCCTTGGATCCTCGGTGGCGTCGCCTACTTCTGGGGCTACCTGCGCGCCGCGGTGGTCGACCGACACGACCGGGTCGAGGACCCGGAGTTCGCGCGCTTCGTCGCCTCCGAGCTGCGCGGACGGGCGCGAGGGCGCGGGATCGCGAAAGTTTCCCCGGGCGGCCGGCGTTCATAGGCAACATGGCACTCCTAGAGACGATCCGCCGCCTTTGGAAGCACAAGCTCCTCATCTGCCTCGTCTT
>JAFDWD010000401.1 GCA_018268695.1 Actinomycetota bacterium | reverse complement strand
GGTTCATCCGGTCTTCCCAGTTCTTGTAGTCGCGGTTGGCGACCAGCAGGGCGATCGGTCTTCCCAGGGTCTTGCCGTGGCGGATCCCGGAGCGCACCTCGACGGTGTCGGTCTCGATCCGCATCCGCCCGCCGCGCCCGTGGCCGAGCTGGCGCCGCGCCATGTCGCGGTCGAGCGCCTCGCGGTCGAGCTCCAGCCCGGCGGGCATGCCCTCGACGATCGCGGTCAGGCCGGGGCCGTGGGACTCACCGGCGGTGGTGAAGCGGAAAGCGGTCATAGCGGCGCCTAGGCTATCGGCGGAGGGGTCAGTCCCGACGCACGGCGGTGCGCATCGCCTCGATCGAGGGCTCCGCGCCGGTCCAGATCCGCAGCGAGAGCGCCCCCTGCTGGACCAGCATCTCGAGCCCGTCGACGACCGTGGCGCCGGCCGCCTCGGCGGCCGCGAGCAGGGCGCTCGGCTCCTCGGTGTAGACCATGTCGAGGACCGTCTGGCCCTCGCGGAACGAGTCCGGGGAGAGCGGCAGCGCCTCGAAGGCGTCCTCGCCCGCCAGGCCGACCGCGGTGGTGTTGACGATCAGCGCGTAGTCGCCAGGATCCGGGTCGGTGATCGTCCCCGCGCCGAGTTCGGCCGCGACCCGCGCTCCGCGGTCCGGAGTGCGGTTCCAGACGTCGACCTGCGCTCCGTCGGAGACCAGCGCCCAGATCGCCGCCCGGGCCGCCCCTCCCGCCCCCAGTACGAGGACGCGCTCACCCGCGAACGAGCGGGGCAGCGATCGCAGCAGCCCGCCCGCGTCGGTGTTGTCGGCGACGATCTGGCCCTCGCGGAAGCTCAACGTGTTGGCGGCGCCGATCGCGCGGGCGCCATCGCTCGCCTCGTCGGCCATCGCCAGCGCCGCCTCCTTGTGCGGCACCGTGACGTTGACCCCGGCGTATTCCTCTGCCACCGCCAGTTCGGCCACCGTCGCCTCGAAGTCCTCCGGCGCCACGTCGAGCGCCCCGTAGGTCCACTCGCCGGCGAGCTTCATCTCCATCAGCGCCGCGGTCTGCATGGCGGGCGAGCGCGAGTGCGCCACCGGGTGCCCGATCACGGCCAGGT
>JAFDWD010000400.1 GCA_018268695.1 Actinomycetota bacterium | reverse complement strand
GTCGAAGTTCTCGTTTTCGTGCGCGTGCCAGGCGGGCGTCGTCCCCAGCCAGTGCGCGGTGAAGGTGCCGAAGGGCCGTTCCCCGTGGCGGTAGCCGGGGACGAAGACCCACTTGCGATCCGCCCAGATGCCTTGGTCGTAGACGCAGTGCCCGGCGGTGATGACGACGCTTTCGTTCGGTGAGACGACCGAGGTGCCCGAGCAACGCCCGAAGCCGACTTCGGCGCCTTCGGAGATGAAGATCGCGCCGTTGACCCGGTAGCGCGGTTCGGTCGGGTCGGCGATCGTTTCCGAGGTCGCGGTGAGGACCGGGTCGAGCGCCGAGCCATGGGCCGGCGGCGTGCCTTCGATCGGCCGCGCCGCCCGCATCCGCTCCGGCGTCCAGAAGCTGCGCGCCTGGGCGGCGTGCTCGGCGAAGGAGATCGACGGGACGGCCGCCCCGGCCGCGGGCGCGGCGAGGACGACGATGGCGAGTGCACCGGCGAGGACAGCGGGGATCGAAGGGCGGGGAAGACGCATCGGAGAGCGCACTCAAGCAGAACGCGGGGCGGCGAGTCGGATCTTCGCGGCCGGTAGACCGCCTCGTACCCGACACACACGGGGATAACCTGCCGCGATGCGCGTCCTCGTCGTCACCAACCTCGTCCCCGACGCGACGACGCCGCAGCGCGGCCGCTGGGTACGCGACCAGGTCGCCGCGATCCGCGCCCGGGGGATCGAGGTGGAGGAATTCGGCTTCCCGCGCGGCAGCTCCAACTACCTGCCCGCGGCGCGCTCCCTCCGCGCCCTGCTGCGGCGGGAGCGCTTCGACCTCGTCCACGCCCACTACGGCCTCGCCGGCTGGGTCGCCCGCCTCGCCGGGGCGCACCCGCTCCTCGTCACCTTCCACGGCACCGACGTCCGCCACCCGATCGTCGGGCCGATGTCGCGGCGCCTCGCCTGGGGGGCGGACATGGCCTCGGCCGTCTCACGCTCGCTCTTCACCGAGGAGAACGGCCGTCCCGGCCTGCCGCCGGTTCCCGGCTCCGCCGTGCTCCCCTGCGGCCCGGCACTCGACCGCTTCGCCCCCGCCCCGCGCGCCGCCGCCCGTGAGGCGCTCGGCCTCGACCCCGACGGCCGCTACCTCCTCTTCCCCGCCGACCCGGCCCGCCCGGAGAAGCGTGGCGACCGCGCCGCCGCACTCGCCACCGCCGCCGAGGCGACGCTCCTCACGGGCGGCTCGATCCAGCCCGAGGCGATGACCACCTGGATCAACGCCGCCGACGCCGTCGTCGTCACCTCCGATTACGAGGGCTTCGGCATGGCGGCGATCGAGTCGCTCGCCTGCGACGTGCCGGTGCTCTCCACCCCGGTGGGCGTCGCGCCTTACCTGCTGGCGGGGATCGAGGGCTGCCTCTGCGCGCCGTTCGACGCCGACAGATGGGCCGCCGCGGCGCGCCCGCACCTTGCCGCGCGAGACCCCCGCGTGGTCGGCTCGGCCCGCGCCGCGACGCTCGCCGCCGGGCCGATGGCCGAGCGCGTGATCGAGGTCTATCGGCACCTGACCGCCGACGCGGGTTAGATTTGGCGCTTGGTCGCCATGCGGACGTTTAGATGAACGACGAGCTCCGAGGCAAAGCGGCGGACGAGGTGAGCGCGCGGATCGGCGAGGCCGAGCGCACGCTGGCGGCTGCCGCCGAGGCCGCCGCGGCGGCCGAACGGCGCGCCGAGGCCGAGATCCGCGCACTGGAGGCCGACCTCGAGAAATACCGCGCCGCCGAAGATCGCGACCTGAAGGCGCTCGAGCTCCGCCATGAGGAAGACCTGCAGCGGGAGCGCGAGGCGAAGGAGCGCGCGATCGCCGCCGCCGAGGAGCGGCTGAGCGAGATCGAGGCCGAGGCCGACGCCGCCGAGGAGCGGATCGCCGCCGCCGAGCGCCGCGCCGAGGAGGCCGAGAAGGCGGTCGCCGCCGAGAGCGCCCGCGCCCGCGAAGGCGCCGCCGCCTGGCTGCGCGGACGCATCGACCAGATCCGGCGCGAGGGCGGCGACAAATAGCCGCGGTCGCCGAGTACGACGTCGTCGTCGTCGGCGGCGGCGCCGCCGGCCTCTGGACCGCACTGCGCGCCGCCGAGCAGGGCGGCCGCGTCTGCGTCGTCTCACGCACGCCGCTTTCGCAGAGCGCCAGCTTCTGGGCGCAGGGCGGGCTCGCCGCGGCGCTCGAACCCGGCGATTCGCCGGAGCGCCACGCCGAGGACACGATCGCCTCCGGCCGCGGCCTCTGCCGCCCCACCGCGGTGCGCGTGCTGGTCGAGGAGGCGCCCGGCGCCGTCCGTGACCTACAGGCGCGCGGCGTCGTCTTCGACCTCGACCACGAAGGCCGCCTGGCGCTCGGCCTCGAGGGCGGCCACTCGGCCCGGCGCATCGTCCACTCCGGTGGCAGCCAGACCGGCCGCGAGATCACCTCGAAGCTGGCGGCGATGGTCGCCAGGGACACGCGGATCGAGGTCCGCGAGAAAACCTCGGCGACGGCACTCTGGTCCGACCGCGAGCGTTGCTTCGGTGTGATCACCGACGCGGGCGCCCTCGCCTCGCGGGCGACGGTGATGGCCACCGGTGGGGCGGCCGCGCTCTGGCGACGGACGACGAACCCGCGCGGGGCGATCGGCGCGGGCCCGGTCTTCGGCGCCGAGGCGGGCGCCGACCTCGCCGATCTCGAGTTCTGCCAGTTCCACCCGACCGCGGTCGCCCTCCCCGGCACCCCCTTCGACGCCCAGCTGATCACCGAGGCGATCCGCGGCGAGGGCGCCAAGCTGCTCGGCGCCGACGGCGAGCGCTTCACCGACGAGCTGGCCCCCCGCGACGCGGTCAGCGCCGCGGTCCTCGCCAAGATGCGCGAAGAGGGCAGCGAGTTCGTCCGCCTCGACCTCCGCGCGATCGACCCGGCCCGCTTCCCCAACATCTTCTCCTCGCTCGCCGAAGCCGGGCTCGACCCGCAGACCGAGCCGGTCCCCGTCGCCCCCGCCGCCCACTACACGATGGGCGGGATCGCGACCGACCTCGACGGACGCTCCTCACTGCCCGGCCTCTACGCCGTCGGCGAGTGCTCCTGCACCGGCCTGCACGGCGCCAACCGCCTCGCCTCCAACTCGCTCAGCGAGTGCTTCGTCTTCGGCGGGCGGGCGGCGCGCGCGGCGCTCGACGAGCCGGCCGCGGCGACCCGACCGCCCGAGCCCGAATGGCGCTTCACCCCGCCGACCCGGGAGACCCGCGACGCGGTCTGGCGCCGCGCCGGCCCGCTGCGCAACCCGACCGACCTCGCCGCCCTGATCCCCGATCCCTACCCCCTGGCGAAGGCCATCGCCCTGGCCGCCCTGGAGCGCAAGGAGTCCCGCGGCCCCCACCTGCGCACGGACTTCCCGGAGACGGATCAGGAGCTCGACGGCGTGCACGTGGTCCTGGCGCCCGACGGGACCGTGCGGCGGGAGGTCTGGGAGTAGCGATGCTCCTCGGGGTCGACGTCGGCGGGACCTTCACCGACGCCGTCCTGCTCGACGACGGCACCGTCTACACGGCGAAGGTGCCGACCACTCCGGGGAAGGAGTCGGAGGGCGTGATGGACGCGATCGACTCGGTCCTCGCAGTCGCAGGCGCTCGCGCCTGCGACGTTGATGACTTCTTCCACGGGATGACCGTCGGGACCAACGCGCTGCTGGAGGAACGAGGGGCGCGGACCGCGTTGATCGCGACGAAGGGCTTCGCCGACCTGCTCGAGATCGCCCGGCAGGACCGGCCCAGCCTGTACCACCTCTGCGCGCCCAAGCCGGCGCCGCTGATCGCTCCGGAGCTGAAGTTCGAGGCCGAAGAGCGAACCGGGCCGGACGGGATCCTCGAGCCGCTCGCGGAGGGCGAGCCGGAGCGGCTCGCCGCCGCACTTGAGGAGGCTGGCGCCGAGTCGGTGGCGATCTGCCTGCTCTTCTCCTACCTTGACCCGACCCACGAGCAGCGGCTCGCCGAGCACCTGCGCGAGCGCCTCCCCGACCTCCACGTCTCCGCCTCCCACGAGGTGCTGCCGCGCTTCCGCGAGTACGAGCGCGCCTCAACCACCGCGATCGACGCCTACCTATCGCCGCTTCTCGCCCGTTATCTGGGACGACTGGAGGAGGCGACCGTCGCCGCGGGGATTCCGGCGCCCCAGGTGATGCTCTCCTCGGGCGGCGTCGCGCCGGCCGAGGAGGCGGGCCGCGCCGGCGCCTGGAGCGTCCTCTCCGGCCCGGCCGGCGGCGCGGTCGGCGCGGCGGTCCTCGCGCGGCTCTCCGGCGACGGCAACGCACTCGGCTTCGACATGGGCGGAACCAGCTGCGACGTCTGCGTGGTCGAGGACGGCGCCGTGCGGCGCTCCGATTCGCGCACGATCGACGGCCGCCCGATCCAGCTGCCGACCGTCGACGTCCACACCGTCGGAGCGGGCGGCGGCTCGATCGGCTGGCGGGACCCGGGCGGCGCGCTGCGGGTCGGCCCGCGCTCGGCGGGCGCCCAGCCGGGACCCGCCTGTTACGGGCTCGGCGGCACCGAGCCGACGGTGACCGACGCGAACCTGCTGCTCGGCAACCTCGCCGCCGACTCCACCCTCGCGGGCGGCGTCGCGCTCGACGTCGAGGCGGCCGAACGCGCCGTCGGCGCCCTCGCCGCGGAGCTCGGGCTCGACCCCCTGGAGACCGCCGCCGGGATCGTCCGCGTCGCCAACGGCGAGATGGTGCGGGCGCTCCGCGTCGTCACCGTCGAGCGCGGCGTCGACCCACGCAACTTCGCCCTCCTCCCGTTCGGCGGCGCCGGGCCGATGCACGCGGCGGCGATCGCCGAAGAGCTCGGCATCGATCGCCTGATCTGCCCGCGCGCGGGCGGCGTGCTCTCCGCGTTCGGCCTCTGCGCCTCCGATCGCCGCCGCGACACCGCCCGCACCGTGATGCTGAGCGGCGCCGACCTGACCGCCGAGCGGGTCGCCGCGGCAGTCGCCGAGATGCGCGCGACGGCCGGCACCGGCCTCGACGGCGCCCGCGCCGAGGTCGTCTACGGGATGCGGTACTCCGGCCAGGCCTTCGAGCTCTCGGTGCCCGGCGACACCGAGCCCGACCCGGCCGATCTGATCGCCGGCTTCGAGGACGCCCACGAGGACCGCTACGGCCACCGCGATCCCGACGGCGAGGTCGTCCTCGTCGACATCCGGCTCGCCCTCGTGATCGACGGCCCCGAACCCCGCCCCGCCGCCGCCCTCCCTGCACGCTTGTCTCGCATAGGAAGACAAGCGTGCAGAAGGGTTTGGTTCGGTGGGGAGTGGATGGAGACGCCGGTGCTTCGCGGGGAGCCCGTGGAGGGGCAAACCGCCGCGGGGCCGATCGTCTTCGAGCTCCCGGAGGCCACCCTCGTCCTCCCGCCCGGCTGGACGGCGGAAGTCGACGAGTTCGGCACGATCAAGGCGGAGCGATGAGCATCGACCCGATCACCCTCCAGGTGATG
>JAFDWD010000003.1 GCA_018268695.1 Actinomycetota bacterium | reverse complement strand
TCGAGACCAGGACTTTGAGTTTCGCGCCGTCCTCGTTGATCTCGGCGATCTCGCCGGAGAAGTCGGAGAGCGGGCCGGAGATGACTTTGACCGATTCGCCGATCGAGAACTGCGCCTGGGTGCGGGGCCGCTCGGCGGTCTCGCGGTGGAGCAGGCGGTCGACCTCCGGTTTGGAGAGCGGCACCGGCTTGTTTCGTTCGGCGCCGACGAAGCCGGTCACGCCGGGGGTGTTTTTCACCAGGCTCCAGGCGTCGTCGGTCATCTCCATGTTGACCAGCACGTAGCCGGGCATCGTCCGTTTCTCCTGGGTCACTTTGACCCCGTCCTTGACCTCGGAGACCTGCTCGGTGGGAACGACGACCTGCCGCACGTTGCGGTTCTGGCTCATCGTCTGCACGCGGTGCTCAAGGTTGTGCTTGACCTTGTTCTCGTGCCCGGAATAGGTGTTGATCACGTACCAGCGAAACATCTGAGAGAGGAGGCCTTCTTCTTCTTGGGGTTTTAGAGGATCTGCTTGACGAGCCAGCTGAACAGCGCGTCGAGGGCGCCGAGATAGGCCGCGGCGACGGCGACGAAGATGATCGTCACGGCGGTCGCCTGGACCAGCGTCTCCCGATCGGGCCACTGGACTTTCTTCAGCTCGGCCCAGCAGGAAAGCAGGAAGCCGATGACGCCGCCGCGCGCCCCGCTCTGCCGTTCGACGGCGGCTTTTTTCTGTTGGCGGGCGATCTGGTCGCGCTCGCGCCGTTTCTGCTCGTCACGTTTCTTGCGATCCGCCTGCTTGGCGGCTTTCGCCTCGGCGCGCCGCTCCGACCGCGAAAGGCCGTGCGGCGCGTCGGGCACTTCGAGATCGGCCTCCTCGGCGCCCGCCGCGATCCCGGCCTCGATGGCCTCGATCTCGGCGACGTCACCGGAGACGCCGGTCTGGGTGTCGTGCTGCGCCCGCGACTCGGCGCGACGCTCGGAGCCAGAGCGTTTCTGCTCTTCGGCTTCCCGAGCGCGGCGCTCGGCCTTGCGCTGTGCGCGGGTTTTCGCCATGGACCGCTACCGGGTCTCTTTGTGCGGGGTGTGATGCCCGCACCAGCGACAGAACTTGCGCAGCTCGACACGGTCGGGCGAATTGCGCCGCGACTTGTTGGTCTGATAATTGCGCCGCTTGCAGTCTTCACAAGCCAGCGTCACCGCAATGCGGACATCTCCGCGAGCCATCTGTCCCCTCAACAAGTTCCGTGCCCGAAGGCACTCGTTACAAAGGAAAACCCCGGGCCGAAGCGCGAGGCTCCGACAAGAATAGCGGGCGCGCCGAGCTCCGGTGGGAAGACCCTGAGCGGCAGCGATCAGCCGACGTCGCGGCGGGTGATCCGCCAGAGCCCGATCGCCAGCGGCGCCGCCATCCACACGGCGAGGGTGACCAGGACCTGCGCCCACTCGTGACCGCTCAGCAACCTTTCGGTGAGCGGGGCGGAGGATTCGCCGATGTTGATCCATTCGATCGTCCCGTGCAGGGCGTGGATCGAGCCGAGGGCGGAGAGGGCGGTCGGCACCGCGAAGTAGAAGACGATCGCCGGCGCCGATGCGAGCAGGGCGGCGCCGAAGCCGATCCCGATCACCATCGCGGTGACGACGTAGACGACGTCCTGGAGGAGCAGCCCGAGAGGCAGCGACCATTGGTGCGGGGCGCTCGTGGAGGCGATCGCGGTGCCGACGATCGCGACCACCACCGCCACCGCCGTCGCGACGAGCGCGAGGATGATCCCGGCGAGCACCTTGGCGGCGATCAGGCGCGCACGGCCGGGGACCAGGGCGAAGCTGACCAGCGCGGTCCGCTGCGACCACTCCGAGGTGACCAGGAGGATGCCGACCACGGGCAGCAAGATCCCGGCCGGCTGCAGGGCGTTGGAGAGGATGTGGCTGAACGTCTTCTGGTCCTCGTGGGCCGCCAGCGCGGTGATCACGACGGCGAGCAGGGTCAGCCCCACCACCGCCAGCAGGAGCCAGAAGCCGCTGCGGGTGTCCACCATCTTGCGCAGCTCGACCCTGGTCAGCCGCGCCAGCCCCGGCCGCACATCGCGCCTCGCGGGCGCCGCCTTCGAGTCGATCGCGTGGGCGTTCATCGCTCCCCCTCCTCGCCGCCGTCGGTGGTCAGGTCGAAGAACAGCTGCTCGAGGCCGGCGTCGCCGGCGGGCGCCAGGTGGACGAGGGCGACGCCTCCTCCCTGCGCCGCGGCGCCGACCGCGCGCGGCTCGGCGTCGACCAGGAAGCCGCCGCCTTCCGCCTCGCGCGCCGCCAGGCCGGCTGCGGTGAGGGCCCTCCCCAGCGCCGCCCCGTCGTCGGCGCGGACCAGCGTCCCGGCGTCGGAGAGCAGCTCTTCTTTGCTCCCCTCGGCGACGATCCTGCCGCTGCCGATGATCACGAGGCGGTCGGCGATCGCGTCGACCTCGTGCAGCAGGTGCGAGGAGAGCAGCACGGTCCCGCCGCGCCCGGCGAAGTCGCGGAGGAGCCCGCGCATCCAGCGCATCCCCTCCGGATCGAGGCCGTTGGCGGGCTCGTCGAGGATCAGGACCTCCGGTTCGCCGATCAGCGCGTTCGCGATCCCCAGCCGCTGCCGCATGCCGAGCGAGTACTGGCGCACGCGCTTGCGCGCCGCCGCGCGGTCGAGGCCGACCAGGCCGAGCAGCTCGTCGACCCGCGCCTCCTCGCCCCCCATCGTCTGGGCGGAGATCGCCAGCGCCTCGCGGCCGCGGCGGCCGCCGTGCTGGGCCGAGGCGTCGAGCAGCACCCCGACCCGGCGGCCCGGGTTCGGCAGGTTCCGGTAGGAGCCGCCGAGGACCCCGGCCCGGCCACCGTCGGGGTTCGAGAACCCGCAGATCATCCGCATCGTCGTCGTCTTCCCCGCCCCGTTGGGCCCGAGGAAGCCGGTCACGGTGCCGGGCTCGCAGCGGAAGCTGACGTCGTCGACGACCGCCCTCCCGCCAAACCTCTTGGTCAACTTCTCAGCTTCGATCATGGCCCCAGCCTTCCCGGTCCGCGCGGCGCTCACACCTGCCGCAGGTCGCTTCTTGCCCCGCCCAAACTAGCCGCCGGGCACTACGGAGTCGTCGGTTCCAGCCCGAACACGGTGAAATAGCCGACCAGGATCAGGCGGCGGCCGTCGGAGATGACCGGGGTGTAGCCGGCCTGGGCGATCTGGAAGTTCTTCTTGTGGGTGCGGACGTC
>JAFDWD010000039.1 GCA_018268695.1 Actinomycetota bacterium | reverse complement strand
TCGGAGATCGAGGAGGGGGTCGCCTTCTACGGCCGCTCCGGCAACGCGCTGATGAAATCCTTCAAACGGCTGGGGATCGACCCGCTGGTCGTCTACGGCACCCTCTGCGTCAAGTGCCCGGTGGCCGAGCCGGACCTCGCCCCGCAGGAGTGCGTCGCCCGCCTGATCGAGGAGATCGCGATCGTCCAGCCGAAGATCGTCGTCGTCATGGGCGAGCCGAGCCTCCGCGTCCTCAACGGCCTCCAGGTCCCGCTCTCGCGGCCGATCGAAGCGCGCGAGGGCGAGATCCAGGCCTTCACCCCCACCATCGACGCCCTCTACGTTCCCGACATCGACGAATCGCTCGACGAAGAGGGCGCCAAGCAGCGCTTCTGGCGCAGCTTCCGGATGCTCGGCACCTGGTACGAGGACCTTCCGCCGTACTAGCTCGTCGGTCCGCTGAGCTAAAGACCCGATGGCGGGCGGTCGATGGGGCCGCATGCGGCGCTCATCCACGCTGGCCCTCCTCTGCTGCCTGCTGGTCGGCCTGATCGCGCTCGCCGGGTGCGGGTCGGGAGGGTCGGGGAGTGGGGGGAGCACGTCGACGGCCGCCGCCCCGGCGGCCGGCAAGGCCGCGCCGGACTCGCCCCTGGTCAAGGAGGCGAACGCGACGCCGAAGAAGAGCGTCGCCAAGACCGGGACGCGGGTCGGCACGGAACCGCAGCTGACCGACAAGGTGGAACGGGCCGAGCAGAAGCCGTCCGAGCTGGGCGACGAAACGCCGACCGCGTCGTGGCCGTTCTTCGGCCGGCTCCCGCAGCGCACGCACTACCTCGGCGGGCCGATCGGCAACCTCGATCCGCCCTTCAAGGTCCTCTGGCACATCAACACCCACGCGCTGATCGAGTTCCCGCCGGCGATCTTCGGCGGTGTCGCCTATCTCGTGAACAAGTACGGGAACGTGTACGCGGTCCGCCTCAAAGACAAGAAGATCCTCTGGACCCGGATCGTGCGCAAACGGCTGCACGGGGCGCCGATCGACGTCACCGGGCCGGCCTACTACGGCGGCCGCGTCTTCGTCGCCGAGATCGGCGGCGCCCTGATCGCGCTGAACGCGAAGACCGGCAAGGTCGACTGGAAGAAGAACCTGCACGCGCACCTCGAGTCCTCGCCGCTGATCGTCGGCAAGACCCTCTACATCGGCACCGACTCCAAGCAGGTGCTGGCGATCGACACCGCCAATGGCCACAAGATCTGGGAATTCAAGGCGAACGCGGCGATCAAGGCGAGCCCCTCGTTCCACGAAGGGCTGATCTACGTCGGCAACTACCAGAGCGGGATGCTGGCGCTGCACGCGAAGACCGGCACGGTCGCCTGGCGGACCAACACCACCAGGGAGGTCGGCGGCAAGGGTGGCTTCTACTCCTCGCCGGCGATCGCCTTCGGCCACGTCTACGCGGCCCGGGCCGACGGCGTCGTCTTCGCCTTCGACCGCAAGACCGGCAAGATCGCCTGGCACTTCACCACCGGGGACTTCGTCTACGGCTCACCCGCCGTCGCCAAGGTCCCCGGCACCCCGGCCACCGTCTACATCGGCTCCGAAAACGGCCGCCTCTACGCCCTCCGCGCCAGCAACGGCGACGAACGCTGGCACGCCGATGTCGGCGGCCCGATCCCCGGCACCGCCTCGGTGATCGGCAACACCGTCTTCAGCTCCAGCTTCAAGACCCGCCAGTCGGTCGGCTACGACGTCCACACCCACAAGCGCGACTTCACCCTGCACTCCGCCGGCTACTCCCCGGTGGTGAGCGACGGGCACCGTCTCTACGTCGTCGGCTACTACACCTTCTACGGCCTGGAAGAGCTGCCCGGTACGAAGTAGGTCCCGGCTGCCGTTCGCTCTTTCCCCGCCATTTCGCGGGGTAACAGCGAACGGCTACGCCCCGGAGTCGGCGGCCGCGGTGCCTTCGGCGGCGGCGACGCCCAGGGTCGGCTCGGCGGCCTTGGTCGCGCTCGGCTCGGCGGCGTCGCTCGACGGGGTCGGGCCGACCTTCTCCAGCAGCGCCACGCACTCGATGTGGGGGGTCTGGGGGAACATGTCGACGGGGCGGACGCGGCGGAGCTTGTAGCCCGCTTCCTCGAGCTGTTTCGCGTTCGGGGCGAGAGTGGTGGGGTTGCAGGAGACGTAGACGATCTTCTTCGCCTCGCACTCGATCAGGCGGCGGACGATTTTCTGGGACAGGCCGGCGCGGGGTGGGTCGACGATGACGACGTCGGGCTTGCCGGCCTTCTCGACCAGGGGGCGGACGCCGGTGCGGGCGTTGCCCGCCATGAACTTGGCGTTGCCGATGTTGTTGCGCTCGGCGTTGCGCTCGGCGTCTTCGATCGCCTCGGGGACGATCTCGAGGCCCCAGACCTCTCCGGCGGCGCCGGCCAGCGAGAGGCCGATCGTGCCGATGCCGCAGAAAAGATCAAAAACTCGCTCGCGACCACTCAAGCCGGCGAACTCCTGCGCCACCGCGTAGAGGCGCTCGGCCATCTCGGTGTTGGTCTGGAAGAAGGCCCCATGGGACATCTCGAAGTCGAGGCCGCAGAGGGTCTCGTGCAGCCGCTCTTCGCCGAGCGCCCCGGTCGGGCCGTCGGTGCCGCCCGAGTCGCCCTCGATCGTCGTGTGGAGGTCGACCGGC
>JAFDWD010000399.1 GCA_018268695.1 Actinomycetota bacterium | reverse complement strand
CTCCGAGTACACCCACATCAACCCGACGCAGATCCGCCGCGACCTCTCCGGCTTCGGCAAGTTCGGCAAGCGCGGGGTCGGCTACAACGTCGACTCGCTGGTGTCGGAGATCCGGAAGATCCTCCGCACCGCGGGCCAGCACAACATCGCCCTCTTCGGCGCCGGCCACCTCGGCCAGGCGATCGCCTCCTCGGCGATCTTCGCCGATCACGGCTTCCAGGTCGTCGCCGTGTTCGACGTCGACGAGGAGAAGGTCGGGACAGAGATCGGCGACGTCACCGTGCGCCCGCTGGATGGGGACCTGGCGAAGGTCATCGCCGACGAGGAGGTCGTGGTCGGGGTCCTGGCCGTCCCCGCCGACGCCGCCCAGGAGGTTGCCGACCGGCTGGTCGAGGCGGGCGTGAAAATCATCTTCAACTACAGCGAGCAGCTGCTGCAGGTCCCGCCCGAGGTCACCGTCCACACCTCCAGCCCCGCCGTCGACCTCCTCTACGCGCTCTACTTCTACCTGGCCTGAGGCGATCCGCCCGGCCTGACCCCACAGTGCTTTGACGCTCGATCTCGACGGCGCGCGCGAGCGATTCGAGGAGTCGACCGACTTCACCATCGGCCTCGAGGAGGAGTTCGCGATCCTCGACCCGGGGACGCTGGCGCTGGTCGACCGCTACGAGGAGATGAAGGCCCGCTGCGACGAGGACGAGGTTCTCGGCCACGCGGCCGCGGGGGAGCTGATCGCGTCCGAGATCGAGATCCGTTCCGGTCGCGCCGAGACCTTCGCCGAGGCGGTGGCCGCCCAGCAGGACCGCCGCGACCGGCTCTTCACCCTGGCCGAGTCGATGGGGGTGGCGCTGGGGGCGATGGGGACGCACCCGTGGGCGAACTACCTCGACCAGACGATCATCGACACCGATCACTACAACCGGCTGCGCGAGGAACTCGGGTACGTCGCCCAGCGCAACAACACCTGGAGCCTCCACGTCCACGTCGGCGTGCGCGGGGCGGACCGGGCGATCGCCGTCTGCGACCGGTTGCGTGAGCTGCTGCCGCCGCTCCTGGCGCTGTCGGCGAACTCGCCGTTCCTCGACCGCCGCGACACCGGGCTCGCCTCGGTGCGCTCGGAGATCTTCACCCGCACCTTCCCCCGCTGCGGCGTGCCGTCGCCGTTCGTCGACTGGGATACATACGCCGGCTTCATCGACATGCTGCAGCGGACGAACTCGGTGATCGAGTCGACCCAGCTCTGGTGGAGCGTCCGCCCGCACCACAGCTTCGGCACGGTCGAGGTGCGGATCTGCGACGCCCAGACGCGCGGCGAGGAGGCGAGCGCCATCGCCGGGATGATCGTCGCCTGCGTCGCGCAGACGGCGATGGACCTCGACGAACGCGGGGAGGCCCACCTGGCGGCGCCATTGGCCGACCGCGAGATCGAGGAGAACCTCTGGCGCGCGATCCGTTACGGCGCCGCCGGCAAGATGATCGACTTCCGAGCGGGGGAGGAGGTGGAGACGCGGGCGGTCTTCGAGCGCCTCCTCGCCTGGACCGAGCCCGCGCGCTCGAGCCTCGACATCGAGGTCGCGCTTCCCGAGGCCACCGGGGCCGAGCGCTCCCGCGCCGCGCTCCAGGAAGGGGTCCCGTTGGAGGACGTATACCGCGCCGCCGTGGCCGAAACGGCGCGAACGTACGCACCTGGGCGCGTCGCCCGCTAGGCGCGCCGAAGTCGTCTGAGAAAGGCGACAAAAGAAGCAGAGCGCTCAAAGCTCCGAGCGCTCATATACGCTCCGCCGCGGGAAATACTCACCGGAGGAGCAGTGACTTGACCAGCTTTCTTAGTGAATACGGCGTGGTCGTCGCACTCGTTTGTGCTGGGG
>JAFDWD010000398.1 GCA_018268695.1 Actinomycetota bacterium | reverse complement strand
GGCCCATTGGGGGCCGAAGACCCAGGGCACGAGCTCCGGGGCGGTGACGATCAGGATCGAGAGCAGGGGCAGGAGGACGGCGGCGTGGATCCGCGTCGCCCGCTCGTGGAAGCGGAGCAGTTCGGCCAGGTCGGCGGTCCGCGAGTAGACCGGGAAGGCCAGCCGCAGCATGATTCCGCTGATCTTTTCCTGGTAGACGACGCCGAGCTGGAAGGAGCGCCAGAAGAGGCCGGCCTGGGTGGCCGAGAGGCGGACCGCGACGATCGCCAGGGTCGAGTTGGTGATCGCCACGTAGGTGAGGCCGGCGCCGGAGGCGGGGAGGCCGAAGCGGAGGACTTCGCGCAGCTCCTTGCGGTGCCAGCGTGGCAGCGGCGGCGGGGCGGCGGCGACCAGCAGCAGCGAGGTGGCGGCGGCGCCGGCGAGCGCCGCGAGGACGATCGCCTCGGCGTCGAGCCCGGCGACCGCGAGGCCGATGCCGACCGCCGCGGTGATCGTCAGGGCGGCGACTTCGATCAGGCTGACCAGGCGGAAGTCGAGCTTGCGCCAGAGCAGGCCGCGGGAGACGGCGCCGAGCCCGGCGAAGATGAAGACCGGCGACATCACGATCATCAGTTCGGCCGACTTGTCGCCGATGAACTGGCCGGCGACGGTGGCGCCGATCGCGGCGGCGACGAGGGTCAGGACGAGCCCGGTGAGCAGGCTCGCCAGCAGTGCCGCCTCGACGTGCTCGCGCTCGATCGTCTTGCGCTGGACGAGGGCGCTCCCGTATCCCTCGAAGGTGAGGATCACCGCGAGGGTGAGCAGGATCGTCGGCACCAGAGCCTGGCCGAAGCCGCTCGGGGGCACCAGCCGGGCCATCACCACGGCGGAGCAGAAGGTGACGACTTCGCTACCGACGCGCGCGGCCGTCGTCCAGCGGATTCCGCTGAGGGCGGCGTCCTTCAGCTGCGAGCTGGAGAGCTCGCCTTGGGTATCGGGGCCACGATCCATCTGGGGAACCAACGCGCCGCGCCCGAGCCGACTTGCGACGCAAGCGGACGTCCGATTCGCGCGTTTTTCTCCTAGATGCGCCCGGAATCCCTCGAAGCGATCCGTCCCGCGCCCCCGGCGGCGTCCCGGCACGTCATCTTCACCTTCGACGACATCACCTGGGACGCGGCACAGCGGCGGGGGATGAACTTCTCCCAGGACCAGATCCTGCTGGGACTGATGGACGATCCGGCGGTCGAGCGCCTGCTCGTCTCGAACCGGCCGCGCAGCGCCCCGATCGTCGCGGTCAAGGACCGGATCCGGCGTCCGGTGCCGTTCCCGGAAACGGAGCGCCACCGCCTGCGCCAGCCGTTGCGCCTGCGCCGAGACGATCCGACCGGCGTCGCCGCGCTGCGGCGCCATTACGCGACCTGGGAGCGGCGCCTGCGCCGGGACGCCGAGGAGTTTGGCCTGGAGCGGCCCGCGATCATCACCTCGCAGGCCTTCGTCGCCGGCTTCTGCGAGCTCGACTGGGCGGGGCCGGTCACCTACGTGGCGATCGACGACTTCTCCGCCCACCCGAGCTACCGGCGCTGGCGCGACGATTATCTGGCTGCCTTCGCCGAGATTTCCCGCCGCCGGCGGCGGCTGATCGCGGTCAGCAACGCGATCGTCGACAAGGTCGACCCGCGGGGGCCGTCCCTGGTGCTGCCGAACGCGGTCGATCCGGACCTCTGGGGCGGGCGCCCGACGGTCCCGAGCTGGCTCGAGGCCCTGCCCGGCCCGCGCCTCCTCTACCTCGGCACCCTTGACTCTCGACTTGACGTCGAGGCTTCGCTCGCCGTCGCCCGCGCCTGGCCGGAAGGCTCCCTGGTCCTGGTCGGCCCGCTCGAAGACCGCGCCCACCTGGGCGACGTCCTCGCGGAGCCCAACGTCCACCACCACGGCGCCGTCGTCCACGCCGAGGTCCCGGCCGTCGTCGCCGGCGCCGACGCCTGCCTGATCCCCCACCACCGCACCGACCTCACCGTGGCGATGAGCCCGCTGAAGCTCTACGAGTACCTCGCCGCCGGCCGCCCCGTCGCCGTCACCGACCTGGAGCCGATGTCGGGCATCGACGGGCCCGTCTTCCGCGTGCCTCCCGGCGACGACTTCCGCCCCGCGGTGGCCGCCGCCCTGGAGGCCGGACCGATGACGGAGCCCGAGCGGGCCCGGTTCATCGAGGCGAACGCCTGGCCGAGCCGCCGCGCCGAAGCCCTCGAGTTCGCGCTGGCGCCTTAGGGCAACGGACAAAGGGTTGCGGGAGCCGCGGATTCTGTCTCAGGCAAACCGTCCCCGGCGTTGGGGAACACGCAGGAACGCAATCGCTCAGGCTCGCGTCGCCAACTTCCCTCGTCGCTCGCGATCGAAGATGAAGGCGATCGCGGCCATCATGCAGAGGAGGTAGGAGAGCTGGGGGAAGGAGAGGAAGTCGAGGATCGCGCCGCCGACCAGGGCGACGGCGAGGCCGGCGACCACGGCGAGGGCGGGCGGGGCGCGGTCGGGGTCGCCGGAGCGGGCGATCGGGTGGACGGCGGTCAGGGAGAGGACGAAGATCGAGAGGTAGGCGACGATGCCGAGGAAGCCCACGCCGATCGCCAGGGTCAGGTACTGGTTGTCGAGGATGCGGTGCTTGACCTGGTCGTAGGAGCCGTAACCGCGGCCGATCAGGGGGCGGGAGGCGACATCGGGCTCGATCGCTTCGTAGTCGCCGACCCGGTCCTGGGTGGAGTTGACCTGGACGCCCTTGCTGGGGGACAGCTGGTCGATCACGCCGCCGAGGGCCCCGGGGGCGGTGAAGTGGGTGACGACGAGGAGGACGAGGGCGAGCGGGATGAGGCGCGCCATCGCGCGCGGCCGATAGGCGACGAAGACCGCGATCACGACCAGGGGGCCGACCGCGCTGGTTTTCTTCTGCGTCGCGAGGATCCCGCCGATCAGGATCACGACGGCGATCGAGTAGAGGATCCGCTGCCGGCGCTCGGTCGCTTTCAACAGCCAGGCGAGCGCGAAGGGCAGCGCCATCGCCAGCATCACCGAGGTGGCGAGTGGCTGGACGGTCGGCCCGAAGATCTGTTTGCGGCCGATCGAATCGACTTCGCCGATCCCCGGCGGGCGCACGTAGCCCGGGAAGAGCGGGCCGATGTATTCGTGGAAGACGTTGATGCCGAAGCGGTACTCGACGATCACGGCGAGGGCGGTGACGCAGGCGAAGGCGATCAGCCCGGTGATCATCTTCGAGACCTCCGCGGCGCGGATGATCGAGGCGGCGAGGGCGAAGAAGATGACGTAGGAGCAGAGCAGCGCCATCTGCTTGATCGCCAGTTCGATGTCGCCGACCCGGACCAGTGCTTCGGAGTTGGCG
>JAFDWD010000397.1 GCA_018268695.1 Actinomycetota bacterium | reverse complement strand
CCTTGACCGGTTGAGGCGGCGTGCCGGTGCGGCCGTCCGGTGGGACCCCGTTGGTCGAGCCTGATTCGATGTCGATGTGCGACGCGCCGCTGGTGCTGCCACCCCCGCTGGACACCGCCACCACGACGATCACGGCGATGATCACGGCGACGACGACGCCGGCCACGGCGGAGCCGATCACCACCCGTTTGCGCTCGGTCGCGCGCTGCCGCTCTTCTTTCTCCACGCGGAGCCGGCGGAGCCGTTCTTTCTCTTCCTTGCGGCTGGCCATGTGCTACGCGGCATAGTACTCAAGCCGGTCGTACTATCGCGTGCGGGAGGAGGACCAGACCGCAGGAGTCGGGCAGCCTCCCTAGCCGGGCTTGCGCGCCGCCACCCGCTCGACGATCCCCCACTTCGAGCGCTCCAGCTCGGTGACCTCGAAGCCGGCGGCGTCGAGGTACTCGAGCGGCTCCCGGGTCAGGTGGTCGCCCTCGAAGCGGATCGTCAGCGGCTCGATCGTCCGCTGCACCGCGCGCACCGCCCGCACCGGGCTGCGGACGTGCTCGAGGAGCGCGAAGCGCCCGCCTGGACGCAGGACGCGGAACACCTCGCGGGCGGCGGCGCCCGGGTCGGGGATCGTGCAGAAGGCGAGGGTGCAGAGGACGCTGTCGAAGCTCGCGTCGGGGAAGTCGAGCGCCTGGGCGTCACCCACGCGGAGGTCCGCCTCGCGGCCGAGGTCCGTCGCCCGCCGCTTCGCGATCGCCAGCATCTCCGACGCCAGCTCGATCCCGGTCAGGCTCACCTCCACGCGGTGCAACGGCAGGTTGCGCCCGGTGCCGACCGCGATCTCCAGCACCTCGCCCTCGAGGCGCGAGCACGCCCACTCGCGTCCGCCGACGAAGAGCACCCGGTCGAAGAAGTCCATCTGGCGGTCGTAGCGCGGCGCCTCCTTGTCCTGAAGGGCGCGGACGCGCTCCGTCTCCTCCCGCGTGGTGTCGGGGGTCGGCTCAACCATCGGCCCAGCTGCGCCGCCGCCGCAGGGCATGGCCGGAGAGGAGCAGTGCGGCTATCGCGAGGGTCGCAGGATCGCAGATCATCAGCCCGGCACAGGCCGCGGCGAGGAGCAAGGGCACCTGCATGTTGGGATCGAGGATGCCATGCCAGATCGAGAAGCTCGCCGCCGCCAGCGCCGCGAGGGCGAGGAGGCTGCGCGCCATCGGCGAGCTCGGGAGCCGCCAGCGTGTCACCTCGGGATCGCCCATCAGGTGGTCGATGCGCTCGGGGGCCAGGCCGACGACCACGGCCGGCCGCGCGGAGGACTGCGAGAACTTGAGCAGGGCGGCGGCGAGCGGGGCGCGGCTGCCACTCGCCGCCACCGCTGCCTCGTCGGCCGCAAGCTCGCCGAGCGCGGCATAGCGCTCGCTGCTTCGGCGCAGGATCGGGATGAAGAAGAGCGCGTCGGCGAGGGCGCGCGCCGCCAGCAGGCGCAGCGGGTCGTGGCGGCGCGCGTGGTGGAACTCGTGGGCGAGGACGGCGCGCAGCTCGGCCGGCTCGAGCTGCTCTACCGCACCTTGGCTGAGGTAGACCTGCGGGCGCAGGTAGCCGGCGCAGAAGGCGAGCGGCTCGGAGGAATCGATCAGCCGGCAGCCGACCCCCTCGATCTCGACCGACTCGGTGCTCGGCCGCTGGGCGGCCAGGTAGCGTCGGCTGGCGCGAAGCTGGCGGCGAAGCGAGCGCGTTCCGAGGCCGACGGCGGCCAGCGTGAGCGCCGCGATCGAGAGCCCGAGCAGCGAGGCGGG
>JAFDWD010000396.1 GCA_018268695.1 Actinomycetota bacterium | reverse complement strand
GATGGACGACCGCTACCCGTCGACCGACGAACAGCAGTCGGTGCGGCTCGACTTCCCCTACCCCGACGCCCGCGAGGGCCTCAACCGGTGGCTGCCGTTGGTCAAGTGGCTGCTCGCGATCCCCCACTACGTGGTGCTGTTCTTCCTCTGGATCGGCGCCGTCTTCGCCGTGATCGGCGCCTGGTTCGCGATCCTCTTCAGCGGCCGCTACCCGCGCGGCATCTTCGACTACGTCGAGGGCGTGATCCGCTGGCACAACCGCGTGATCGGCTACACCTTCATCCTCGTCACCGACGAGTACCCGCCGTTCCGCCTCCGCGCTTAAGCTTTCCTGCGTTAAAATTTGCGATCACCCCTTCTGGAAGGTCGCGCCGAATGAAGGCCACCCGCCACGCTGTTCTCCAGCTCGCCTGGAGCGTCTTGTCGGATCTCGACTTGGAGCTGGTCTTGGAGCGCGCCCTCGACGCCGCCCGCACCATCACCGGTGCCCGCTACGCGGCGCTCGGCGTCCTCGACGAGGAGAAGACCGAACTGGCGCGTTTCCTGACCGCGGGGATCGATGCCGGGACGGCGCGGGAAATCGGCCCGTTGCCGCGCGGACGCGGGGTGCTCGGCGAGCTGATCCGCGACCCCCGCCCGCTGCGCCTCGACGACGTCGAAGCCCACCCGCACGCGTTCGGCTTCCCGGCCGCGCACCCGCCGATGCACAGCTTCCTCGGCGTCCCGATCATGGTCGCCGGCGAGCCCTACGGCATCCTCTATCTCACCGAGAAGGAGGGCCAGCAACTCTTCGACGAGGAGGACGAGGAGACCGTCGTCGAGATCGCCGAGTTCGCCGGCGTGGCGATCGATCACGCCCGCCGCTACGAGGGCTCGGTTGCCCGCGAGCGCTCCGCCCGCCGCACCGCGAACGCGCTCGAGGCGACCACCGCGATCGCCCGCACCCTCGCCGGCCAGACCGAGCTGGACGTGATCCTCGACTTGATCGCGAAGCGGGGGAGGGCGCTGGTCTCCGCCCGGGCGGTGCTGGTGGAGCTGCTCGAGGAGGGACGCCTGCGGGTGGCCGCGGTGGCCGGTGAGATCCATCCCGAGCTGAAGGGCGTTTCCCTCGACCCGGGCGAATCGCTCGGGCGGGAGGCGCTGGCCAGCCGCCTGGTCCAGCGGGTCGGCGAGGACATCGCCGACAACCCGATCGCTGAATACGGCGACGGCCGCCTCGGCTTCGGCTTCGAGGACGCGATCGCGGTCCCGCTGGTCTTCCGCGGCCGCACCTACGGCGCGATGATCGCGATCGACCCGCGGCTGGAGGACGGGACCGTCACCGAGGGTGACGAAGAACTGCTGGAGGCGTTCGCGGCCAGCGCGACGATCGCGGTGGCGACGGCCCGGTCGGTCACCGACGATCGCCGCCGCGCCCGCCTCGCGGCGGCCGAAGCGGAGCGGGCCCGGTGGGCGCGGACGCTCCACGACGACACCCTCGAGGGCCTCGCCGACCTGCGCGCCAAGCTCGAGGCGATGGCGAGCGCCGATCCGGAGGCGGTCCGCCTCCTCAGCCGCTCGGCGGTCGGCCAGGTGGACACCGAGATGGCGAGGCTGCGCACGGTGATCGCCGAGCTGCGGCCGCCGGACCTCGACCGCGAGGGGATCGAGCCGGCGCTGGTGGAGATGGTCGAGCTGCTGCGCGGCCAAGGGGTCGAGGTCGAGCTTGCCGTCGACCTCGCATACGAGCAAGGCCGGGACCCCCGCCGCCTCACATCGGAGCTCGAGACCGCCGTCTACCGGATCGTCCAGGAGGGCCTCCGCAACGCCGCGGCCCATGCCCCCGGTGCCCGGATCGTGGTCGAGGTCGGCGATCGCGACCCGCGGGGGGGCGGGGCGGCCGAGGTGACGGTCCGCGTCGCCGATGACGGGCCGGGCTTCGATGAGAGCGATGTCGGCACCGGCTTCGGCCTGCGGTCGATGCGCGAACGCGTAGAGCTGCTGGCGGGAGGCTTCGCGCTCCGGACCGCGATCGGCGACGGGACCGAGATCGTCGCCTGCCTGCCCGCGTCCCGCCGCCAGGAGCCCGGGCCGCGAGTCGACCAGGTTCACGACGAGCAGGTGCGCTGAGCGGGCTCAATCCTCCTTCAGGACCGAGTACCAGATGCGCTCGGCGACCAGGACCAGTTCGTCGCCGATCCGGGCGAAGCGCCGGTAGAGCTCGCGCAGTGCCGTCACCTCGCGCAGGTCTTCGTTCTCGACCAGCGCCGACATCGCCCGGCGGTAGGTGTGTTGGGCATGGCGTTGGTCCTTGACCGCGCGATCGGCGATCGCGGTCGCCTCGTCCTTGTTGCCGGCGGCGAAGGCGCGCAGCGCCTCGTCGAGGCGTCCGGTCCCGCCGGCGAGCTGCTTGGCCATCTTCGCCATCGCCTTGTCGGGTGGCGTCGACATCGCCTCGGCCTCGCCGACCAGGTTCTTCGCCTCGTTGACGATTTCATCGAGGCCGCGGGAGAGCTCGAAGATGTCCTCCGGGTCGAGCGGCGTCGTGAACGCTTCCGACAGCGACCGGCGCAGGTCGCGCTTGCAGGCGTCGGCTTCGTGCTCGAGCCGGCGCAGGAGCTCGCCGTCCGCGGTCTTGCTCGCGGCCCAGGCGGCGAGCCCAGCTCCGGCTTCGGCGGTCAGCTTCGACTGCGCCGTCAGCTGGCCGATCACGTCGGGGTTGGCGGGCAGGAACCAGCGGCGGCGGCGCTTCATGCCAGCCTCCAGAGCGGCAGGATCGCGGCGCCGAGCGCCGCTGCCCCCGGCATCGTCAGCACCCAGGCGGAGGCGATCGCCTCGACCACCCGCCAGCGCACATGGCGCGCGCGCCGCCGCCCGGCGCCGACCCCGACCACCGAGGAGGCGACGACCTGGGTGGTGGAGACCGGCGCGCCGAGGAAGGAGGCGGGGATGACGACGGCGGTCGAGGCGCTCTGCGAGGCGAACGCCCCGAGCGAGGTGAGGCGGAAGATCCGCCGCCCGACCGTGCGGATGATGCGCCAGCCGCCGAGGGCGTTGCCGAGGGTCAGCGCGCCGCCGCAGAGGAGCTTCGTCCAGAGCGGCACGGCGAAGGTGTCGATCTTCCCGTCCGCCAGCAGGAGCGCCCTGACCACCCCCATCGCCTTCTGGCCGTCGTTGGCCCCGTGGCCGAAGGCGAGCGCCGCCGACATCGCCCACTCGGCGCCGACGATCGGCCGGCGGACGTGGCGGGTGGCGCGGCGCAGCGCCAGCGCGTCGAGGCGCAGGAAGACGAAGCCGAAGGCGAGGCCGAGGAGCGGCGAGACGGCGAGCGCGATCAGCACGCCCGCGAGGCCGACGGGGTGGAGCCCTTCGAGGCCGCCCCACTGGATCGCCCCGACGCCGGCGTCGACGATCGCCGCCCCGGCCAGCCCGCCGACCAGGGCGTGGGCGGAGCTCGAGGGCAGCCCGAGGCGCCAGGTGACCACGTTCCACACGGTGGCGGCGAGCGTGCCCGCGCCGATCACCGCCACCGCGCCGGTGCCGGGGACGCTGACGATCCCGGCGATCGTCGAGGCCACCGCCGTGCCGACGACCACCGCCCCGAGCAGGTTGAACACCGCCGCCAGAGCCACCGCCGGGCCGGGCGGCGCGGCGCGGCTGGCGACGAGCGTGGCGATCGCGTTGGCGGCGTCGTGGAACCCGTTCGTCAGCGCGAACGCGACAGCGACCGCTATGGCCAACCCCAGTTCCACGATCCGAACGTACGCCGTGGACCGGCGGCCGTCGTCCGTAGAGGTCACCACGCGGAGCGGTGGCCCTCGGCGGATGGCGGCCCGCCGCGGCGCGCCTAGGTTGTGCCCATGACCGATCAAGGCAGCGTCCTCGTCGCCTACGGGACCAAGTACGGGTCCACCGCCGAGATCGCCGAGAGGATCGGAACGACACTCCGCGCCGCCGGCCTCGCGGTCGACGTGCGGGCGGCGGGCGAGGTGAAGTCGCTCGATTCCTACCGCGCGGTGGTCCTCGGCAGCGCCGTCTACATGGGCCGCTGGCGTCGCGACGCCCTGCGCCTACTGCGTCGGCCGGAGCTCGAGCGCCTCGACGTCTGGCTCTTCTCCAGCGGCCCGGTCGGGGAGCAGCAGACCGACCACTCCGACGTCGACCGCTGGACCCGCCCGCCCAAGGTCGACCACCTGGCCGAGAAGATCGGCGCCCACGACCACGTCGGCTTCGGCGGCATGGTCGCCGAGGACTCCGGCTTCATGCGCAAGCGCATGGCCCGCGGGATCCCAGCCGACCTCCGCGATCTCCGCGATTGGCGCCTGATCGAAGCCTGGGCCCGGGGTATTGCGGGGGCGCTGAGCCGGGAGGCTTCGGCGGCTTAGGGCGCTTCGGGCGTTGTGCCGGCGGTCGCGGCCGTCCGAGGGGCGGTTGTCCTGGGCGGTGTTTCTCCGAGGGTCCGTGCGTGATCTGCCACACCCGGCCGGGATCGGGTGTCAGGGAACCGCTGCAGCTTTTGTGGCCCCTATGGCGCCCACAAAAGCTGCAGCGCTGAATTCGGTGTTGTGCAACACGCACCGAACCCGGCGCTTCTCACGTTCTCCGTGACGTCGGGACACATCGGCGACGGATCCGTGTCCCTCCCGTGCGTCTCGCGTGACCCGGGCGCGACGATCCTTCATCCCCTCCCGAAGACCCGGCCGTCTCGGCCACGGCCACAGCCAGCCCGGGCCGTGGCCGAGACGGCCGTTTGCCGCCACGCCTTGCGTCCCTCGCGTCCGGGCCGGCCGCTACCCCGCCGTGACGCCGCCGCCCGCGGCGGCGCCGCCTTCGGGCGGGGCGGCTTCTTCTGGCGGCGGCGCTGCTTCTTCGGTTCCTTCGACCGGCGCTTCTTCTTCGGTCGGCGCTGCGCCGCGGCCTTCTTCGACTTCTTCCACCGGCGCTTCTTCTTCGTATTCGCCTTCGTAGCTTTCGGTTTCGACCGGCGCTTCGTATTCGG
>JAFDWD010000395.1 GCA_018268695.1 Actinomycetota bacterium | reverse complement strand
GCGACGTGGCCGATCATCAGGCCGCGGGTGGCGCCGGAGAAGCGGCCGTCGGTGACCATCGCCACCGACTCGCCGAGGCCCTCGCCGACGATCGCCGCGGTCACCTGGAGCATCTCCCGCATGCCGGGACCCCCGACGGGGCCCTCGTTGCGGATCACGACGATGTCACCAGGATTGATCTGCTGATCCTTGACCGCCCGGAAGCACTCCTCTTCGGACTCGAACACCCTGGCCGGCCCGGACTGCCTGCGCCGCTCGGTCCCGGCGACCTTCACCACCGAGCCTTCCGGAGCGAGGTTGCCGCGCAGGATCGCCAGGCCCCCTTCCGGCTTCAGCGGGGCGTCGAGGGGCAGCACGACCTCCTGGCCGGGAGCCTCGATCGCCTCTTCGGCGACCTCGCCGATGGTCTGGCCGGTCACCGTGATCTGATCGCGATGCAGGAGGCCGGCGTCGTCGAGCCGTTTGAGGATGACCGGCACGCCGCCCGCCGCGTAGAGGTCGGTGGCGACGAAGCGCCCGCCCGGTTTGAGGCTGGCGTAGAGCGGCGTCGCGCGGGAGATGCGCTCGAAGTCGTCCATCGTCAGCTCGATGCCCAGCTCGTGCGCGAGCGCGATCAGGTGGAGCACGCCGTTGGTCGACCCGCCCGACGCGCAGACGCAGGCGATCGAGTTTTCGAGCGACTCCTTGGTGATGACCTTCGACGGCTTGATGTCCTCGGCGAGAACCCGGATCACCAGCTCGCCCACCTTCTCGGCGACGGTCGGCTTGTCGTCGCCTTCGGCCGGGACCATCGCCGAGCCGCCCGCGCTGATCCCGAGCGCCTCGAACGCGCACGCCATGGTGTTGGCGGTGAACTGGCCGCCGCAGGCCCCGGCGCCGGGACTGGCCACCCCCTCCAGCTCGTTGAGTTCCTCGTCGGTCATCTCGCCCGCGTTGTGGGCGCCGATCGCCTCGAAGATGTCGAGGATCGTCACGTCGCGGCCGTGCCAGTGGCCGGGGGCGATCGAGCCGCCGTAGAGCAGCACCGACGGTACGTCCAGACGGGCCAGTGCCATCGCGCAACCGGGGATCGTCTTGTCGCAGGCGCAGAGGGCGACGAGCGCGTCGAACTGGTATCCGCGCGCCATCAGCTCGATCGAGTCGGCGATCACCTCGCGGCTGATCAGCGACGCCTTCATCCCCTGGGTCCCCATCGTCACCCCGTCGGAGACAGCGACGGTGTTGAACTCCATCGGCGTGCCGCCGGCGGCCCGGACGCCGTCTTTGATGTGCTCAGCGAGCGCGCGCAGATGGAAGTTGCACGGCATCGCCTCCGTCCAGGTGTTGGCGATCCCGATCGTCGGCCGCGAGAGCGCGTCGTCGTCGAAGCCGATCCCCTTCATGTAGGCGCGCGCGTGGGCGCGGTCGGGTCCGTCGAAGACCGTGGCCGAGCGGGGTCGAGGGAGGCCGGTGGCGGTCTTTCCTGCGTCGGCGCTCATCGCCGAAACCTACTTCCCGCTCTCGCCGGCGAAGGCGGCATCGGCCCGTGCCCGTGCCGCCAGGTCGAAGACGTCGACGGGGCCGGGCCCCTTGCCCAGTCCGTCCAGCCCCGCGCCGACCGCCAGCGAGGCGAGCTGCCGCGCCGCGGCGGCAGCCTGCAGCGGCTCGGCTCCCCGGGCGAGGAAAGCGGCGATCGAGGAGGAGTGGGTGCAGCCGGATCCATGGGAGGCGTCGCCCGGATGGCGCTCGCCGGGGATCTCGACCGGCTCGTCGCCGTCGAAGTAGAGGTCGACCAAGGCGTCGGAGTGGCCGCCGGTGACGACGACCACATCCGGCCCGAGCATCTGCACCGCGCGAGCTAGATCTTCCTGCGACGCGTCATCGCCGAGGCCAGCGAGGACCCGTGCCTCGGGGATGTTCGGGGTCGCGATCGTCACCAGCGGCAGCAGGTCGTTGATCAGAGCATCGACGGCATCGTCATCCAACAGTCGGGCACCGGACTCGGCGACCATCACCGGGTCCAGCACCACCGGTGCCTCGCCGGCGTACCGTTCGAGTGCTTCGGCCACGACCACGACCGTCGCCGCGTTCCCGAGCATCCCGATCTTCACCGCGTCGATGCCGATGTCCTCGGCGACCGCCCGGACCTGGGCCAGGATCATCTCCGGCGATACCTGCTCCACCGCCTCGACCCCGACCGTGCTCTGCGCCGTCAGCGCCGTGATCGCCGTCATCCCGTGCACGCCACAACGCGCGAAGGCCTTCAGGTCAGCCTGGATCCCGGCGCCACCGCCCGAGTCCGAGCCGGCGATCGAAAGCACCGCTGGTACCGGTTTCTCAGCCATCCGTGGAGCCTACGGAATCGACCGTCCGCGGCGACGGCCGTGCCGGCGCGGACAGCAGGGTGCGGCTGAAGGTCCCGATCGGCGTGGTGGCCAGGTAGCCGAGCAGCTCCAGGCGGGCGAGGGCGACGGAGGCGTCCGCCGCCGGGAGGTCGACCGCGGTCGCGACGGCGTCCGCGTTGGACGCGCCCGCCTCGACCGCGACCAGGACGATCGCGAGATCCTCGTCAAGCGGCGGTCCCGAGCGCTCCACCGACCGCGCCCCCGCGCCGAGCATCGCGTCGAGGACATCCTGGGCGCCGCGGACGACACAGGCGCCGCCCGCGAGGAGCTCGTTGGGACCGGCAGATGGCCGCGAGGTCACCGGGCCCGGGACGGCACCGAGGTCACGCCCCAACTCGGCGGCGAGGTCGGCGGTGATCAGCGACCCCGACTTCGAGGCCGCCTCGACCACGACGGTCATCCCGGCGAGCGCCGCCATCACCCGATTGCGAGCCGGGAAGCTCCACCGCCACGGGGTCGACCCCGGCGGCAGCTCGGAGATCACCGCGCCCGTCTCGGCGATCGCCCGCCAGAGTCCGCGGTGCGCGGCCGGGTAGGGCGTGTCGGGACCGCAGCCCAGCACCGCGATCGTCCTTCCTCCCGCGTCGAGCGCGCCGCGATGCGCACAGGCGTCGACCCCGAAGGCGAGGCCGCTGACGACGACCAGGCCGGCAGCCGATAGCTCCCGCGCCAGATCACGGGCGACCTCCCGGCCGTAGGACGTTGCCCGGCGCGACCCGACGATCGTTACCGCCGCCTGCGGCTCGATCGCCTCGAGCAGGCCGAAATCTCCCCGTCCCAAGAGGGCCCGCGGCCCGTCGGCGGCGTCGCGCAAGCCCGGCGGGAAGCGGTCGTCGTGGCGGCAGATCGACCAGCACCTCGCCTCATCGAGTCGTTCGGCGAACCATCCCTCATCGAGTGCCTCGAGGTCCTCGAGCATCTTCTTGCCCGCGTCGGGGGCGACCACCTCGACCAGGTCCTCGTCGCTCAGCCGCAGAAGTTCCGGCGAGCGCCGCCCGACCTTGCCGGTCGCCGTCTTCTCCAGAAAGGCCCCGAGCAGCGCGAGCAACCAGGAGCGGCGAAGGCAACCCACGCATGCCCGCCGCTCAGGCACGGTCCCTCCTCCGCAGCTGCAGAGCCTGCGCCATCTCCGCCTCACCGATCCGCGTCGCGCCGTTCAGGTCGGCAACCGTGCGCGCCAGCCGCAGAGCGCGGTCGTGCGCCCGTCCGCTGAGACGGCGACGGGAATACAGGTCGGCCAGTAGCGTCGCCGCCACCGGATCGAGCTCGCACTCGCGCACCTCGGCCGTGGTCATCTCCGCGTTGCAGCGACCGGGCCCGAGCCGCGCTTCCTGACGCTCGCGCGCCGCACAGACCCGCTCGCGCACCGCCGCCGAGGGCTCGCCCGGCGCCCCACCGATCTCCTCGGCGCTCGGCTGCGACACGGCGACGAGCAGGTCGATGCGATCGGCCAGTGCCCCGCTCAGTTTCCCCTGATAGCGCTGCACCGCGGCCGCGAGGCACGTGCAGTCCGGGTCCTCCTCGCCGCGGCCACAAGGGCACGGGTTCGAGGCGGCGACCAGCATGAACCGACACGGCAGCCGCCGTCGTCCCGAAACCCGGGCGATCGACACCTCGCCCGCCTCCAGCGGCGCCCGCAGCGCCTCGAGGACCTCGCGCCGGAACTCGCAGAGCTCGTCCAGGAAAAGGATTCCCCGGTGCGCGCGGGTCACCTCGCCCGGACCGGGCGGGCTGCCGCCACCGATCAGCCCGGCGGCGCTGATCGTGTGATGCGGAGCCCGAAACGGTCGGCCGGCGGGCAGGGCGGCACCGAGGCCGCCGGTGACGCTGGCGATCCGCGCCACCTCGAGCGCCTCTTCGTGTCCCAGAGGGGGAAGGATCGAAGGCAGCCGACTCGCGGCAAGCGACTTCCCGGCGCCCGGCGGCCCGACCATCAGAAGCGAGTGGCCACCGGCCGCCGCGACCTCGAGGGCATGCCGCAGGTGCGGTTGGCCGCGCAGGTCGGCAAGGTCGGGTGCTCCAGGTGCAGGCCCGGTCCGTAACCGCAAGGGAACGGGCTCGAGGCGCCGCTCCCCTTCGGCGATCGCGGGCAGCTCGGCGAGGCTGGCGAGCGGGACGACCTCCACCCCGCCCGCCAGGGCCGCCTCGGACCCGTTGGCGACAGGCACCACGACGGTCTCGACCCCGTCCTCGCGCGCTGCCTCGGCGACCGCCAGCACCCCATATATGGGCCGCACCGCTCCGTCGAGCGCCAGCTCCCCGGCCAGCGCCACCCGGTCCATCCCCTCCCACTTCAGCTGCTCGGACGCGCTCAGCAGGGCGGCGGCGATCGCCAGGTCCATCCCGGGGCCCGCCTTGCGCAGGCTCGCCGGCGCCAGGTTGACGACGATCCGCGAGAGCGGGAACTCGAAGCCGCAGTTGACCAGCGCCGCGCGCACCCGCTCGCGCGCCTCCCGCACGGCGGCGTCCGGCAGGCCGACGATCGCGAAGCCCGGCAGGCCGCGGTGGACGTCCACCTCGACCCGCACCGGGCGGGCCGCGATGCCATCGAGGGTGAAGGTGCGGGCAGTGGCGAGCATGGAGGCCACGCTAGGAGGCAAATACGCACGCGTGGCGCGCAGAAAGCAAATCTTCTGTGCCAACCTCGGGCCAATTCAGTGCCATCCGCCCACAGGCGGCCCTGGATAGGCCACGGTGCGCCCATGACCCACCAACGCCAACGCACCGGCCGCCTCGCCGAGGCCCGCGCGGCCGAACACCTCCTCTTCCTCGGCTACGGGGTGCTCGAGCGCAACGCCCGCACGAAATTCGGCGAGCTCGACATGGTCGTCTTCGATCCGGGCCCGCTCGCGCTCGTCTTCGTCGAGGTGAAGGCGGTCCGGGCCGGGAGCAAGGTCGGGCCCGAGCGCCCTATCGCCTGGGTGACGCCCCGAAAGCAGGCCCAGGTGCGGCGGCTCGCCACCGCGTGGGTGGCCGAGCGGCGCTCAGGCGGCGCGGTCCCTCGCTACGCCGAGCTCCGCTTCGACGCCGTCGGCGTCGTCCTCGGCCCTGACGACGAAGTCGTCGAGCTCGACCATCTGATCGGAGCCTTCTGACTCATGGCCTTCGAGATGACCAAGCTCGTCCTCGAGAAGTGCGTCGTCAAGCTCCGCCGCGTCGTAGCCGCCGTCAAGGCCGAGCTGGGTGTAGGCGACGCTGGCGAAGGAGCGGCGATGGAGCGGGGAGATGCCCAGCTTGTCGATCGCGGCGCGGTGCTCGGGGGTCGAGTAGCCCACGTGTTCGTCGAAGCCCCAGCCGGGATGGCGCTCGGCGGCCTCGCGCATGTAGCGGTCGCGGGTGACCTTGGCGAGGACCGACGCGGCGGCGATGGCGGCGCTGGTGCGATCGCCGCCGACCACGCGACGGTGCGGGACCTCGCAGCGGGGCAGGCGGAAGCCGTCGACCAGGCAGATCGCCTCCGGACCCGGCTCGAGCCGGGCGAGCGCGTCCCCCAGGGCTTCGCAGTTGGTGACGTGCAGCCCGCGGCGGTCGATGCCCGGGGCCGAGCGGATGACGATGCTGACCCGAGCCGCCGCGCGCATCACGCAGGGGAACATCTCGAGGCGGGCCTCCTCGGTCATCTGCTTGGAGTCGTGAAGGCCGCCGAGGATGCGGCGGTCGCCGATCGAGAGCGCCTCGTAATCGAAGAGGACGGCGGCCGCGACCAGCGGGCCCGCCAGGCAGCCGCGCCCGGCCTCGTCGGCGCCTGCCACGAAACGGTGATCGAGCCCCCGATCGAAGTCGAACAGTCGCTGGCTACGGCGCAGGCGGCGTTTGTGCAGCTTGCCGCTCACCGGACGGCCTCGTTCGCGGCGGGCCCGGGCGGGAATTCGCTAGAGGGTGCCGATGCGATCCGGCGGCCAGTAGGTCGCGAAGGCCTCGCCGATGATCCAGGACTTGGGGACGGGGCCCCAGTAGCGGCTGTCGTCGCTTTCGCCACGGTTGTCCCCCATCATGAAGAAGTAGCCGGGCGGGATCTTGATCGTCTTCGGCAAATTGCACTCATAGCCGCCCCCGCAGGGCCTGATGTAGGGCTCGTCGGTCTTCTCGACGCCGTTGACGACCGGATGGCCGTCTTTGATCGAGAGGGTGTCGCCGCCGACCGCGACGATCCGCTTGATGAAGGTCTGGCTCGACTGTTCCGGGGTGGGCTTGGGGCAAGCCATCCCGGTTTC
>JAFDWD010000394.1 GCA_018268695.1 Actinomycetota bacterium | reverse complement strand
TCTCTTGAACCCCGACCCGAAAGGAGCCCTCGCGTGACTCTCACTCACGAGGACATCGTGCGGCCGTACGGCCGCGACCTCACCGCCCAAGAGCTGGAAGCAGTCGCCTGCCAGTTCGCCGCGCGCCCGGAGCTCTGGTCGGAACACGTGTCCCACGACCCCGAGCAGCGGACCTACGCTCAACTGCTCCGCGACGAGCACCTCGACGTCTGGGTGCTCTGCTGGTCGCGCGACCACGACACCGGCTTCCACGACCACGACATTTCGGCGGGCGCGGTGGCGGTCGCCGCGGGCAGCGTGCGGGAGGACCGGCTGGCGCTGGGGCGCCCGGTGGACGAGCCGATCAGCCGTGTGGCCGGCGCCGGGACGTCGTTCAGCTTCACCGCCTCCGACATCCATCGCGTGCTGCACGCGGGGGAGGGGCCGGCGGTGACGGTCCACGCCTACTCGCCGCCGCTGGTGCGGATGGGCAGCTACATGGTCGAGCCGAGCGGCCGCCTGCTCCGCCACCCGGTCACCTACGAGGACGAGCTGCGTGAGCTCGACCCCGCCGAGGTGACCCGGGTCCCGGCGAGCTGACAGCAGTCCGGTACAGCCCCCTGCCCCCTGCACGCTTGTCTCGCTATGCGAGACAAGCGTGCAGGGGGCAGGCGTGGGGGAGGTTCGGGTAGCGTTCGCCGGGATGCCCGACGAGCGCCGCCCGATCCTCATCGCCTACGACGGCTCCGACTGCGCGGCCGCCGCGATCGACAAGGTGGCGGAGGAGTTCGGGCCGCGCAAGGTGATCGTCCTGGTGGTCTCCGAGGACCTCGACCGGGTCCCGTTCCTCGGCACCGCGGGGGTGCCGGTGGAGGCCGAGACGATGGAACTGCTGACCGACGCGGCGCAGAAAGGCGCTCAGGAGACCGCCGAGAAAGGCGCCGAGCGGGCCCGTGGACTCGGCCTCGAGGCGACCACGGCGGTCTACGAAGGCGGCCCGGTCTGGAGCGCGATCGTCGAGGCCGCCGAGGAGCACGACGCCGCCCTGATCGCGCTCGGCTCGCGCGGCCTCTCCGGCGTCAAGCACGTGGTGCTCGGCAGCGTTTCCGGCGCGGTCGCCCATCACAGCCACCGCAGCGTGCTGATCGTCCACAGCACCTAAGCCGCGGCTGCCGACGACCGCGCCCTGCAAGGATCTGCGGGTGAGCGACTCGCCGCACCGCAAGCGCATCGGCTTCCTCAGCTTCGGCCACTGGTCGAAGGCCCCAGGCTCGCAGACCCAGACCGGCGGCGAATCGCTGCGCCAGACGGTCGAGCTCGCGGTCGCCGCGGAGGAGCTGGGGATCGACGGCGCCTTCGTCCGCGTCCACCACTTCCAGCGCCAGCTCGCCTCGCCGTTCCCGCTGCTGGCCGCGATCGGCACGGCGACCCGCCGGATCGAGATCGGCACCGGGGTGATCGACATGCGCTACGAGAACCCTCTGTACATGGCCGAGGACGCCGCCGCGGCCGACCTGCTCTCCGAGGGGCGCCTCCAGCTCGGCATCAGCCGCGGCTCGCCGGAGCCCGCCCTGCACGGCTCGCACGCCTTCGGCCACGTCCCCGCGGAGGGGGAGACCGACGCCGACCTGGCGCGCCGTCACACCGAGCTATTCCGCGCCGCGATCGCCGGCGAGCCCGTCGTCGCGGCGGACGCGCGGATGGCGGGCGGCATCGGCAAGCTTGCGATCCAGCCGCAGTCCCCGGGCCTCCCCGACCGCATCTGGTGGGGCGCCGGGACGCGTGAGACCGGCGTCTGGACCGCCCGCCAAGGCATGAACCTGATGAGCTCGACCCTGCTCACCGAGGACACCGGCGTGCCCTTCGACCAGTTGCAGGCCGAACAGATCCAGATGTACCTGGACGCCTGGGACGAGGCGGGTTGGGAGCGCCGCCCGCGCGTCTCGGTCAGCCGCAGCGTCATCCCGATCGTCAGCGACATGGACGATGCCTACTTCGGCGGCGAGCGCGGCGGCGGCGACCAGGTCGGCTATCTGGACGGTGGCATCGCCCGCTTCGGCAAGTCTTACACCGGCGAGCCCGACCGCATCGCCGCCGAACTCGCCGAAGACGCCGCCGTGGCGATGGCCGACACGATCCTGATGACGGTCCCGAACCAGCTCGGCGTCGACTACAACGCCGAGCTCCTCCGCAACATCGCCGAGCACGTCGCCCCGGCGATCGGCTGGAGCCCGGCGACCGCGGCCGGGTCTGCGCTCGGCGGGGCCGGGGTAGACGCATAGAATCGCCTCGATCCAGCGACTGACCGACAAGTGGCCGACGATCGCGCCACTGGCGGCGTTGGTCGCTCTGGCGGCGACCTGGGGATCGCATCCGGCCGTCGCGGTCGTGGTGATCATCGACATCTTCCTGGCGGGGGCGGTGCTCGCGGCCGTGCACCACGCCGAGGTGATCGCCCACCGGGTCGGTGAGCCGTACGGCTCGATCGTTCTTGCGGTGGCGGTGACGGTGATCGAGGTGGGGCTGATCGTCACCCTGATGATCTCCGGTGGCTCGCAGGCGGAGACGCTGGCCCGCGACACCGTGTTCGCGGCGGTGATGATCACCTGCAACGGCATCGTCGGCGTCTCGATCCTGACCGCCGCGCTGCGCGACCGGGTCGCCACCTTCAACGCCGAGGGGTCGGCGACCGCGTTCGCGACCGTGATCACGCTGACGACCCTCTGCCTGGTCCTGCCGAACTACACCACCAGCACGAACGGGCCCGAATTCTCCTCCTCCCAGCTGGTGTTCGCGGCGCTCGCCTCGGTCAGCCTCTACGTGCTCTTCCTCTTCGTGCAGTCGGTGCGTCACCGGCGGCTCTTCATGCACGTCGGGGAGGAGGACGGCGAGCCCGCGGGCGACGATGACGGCCTCCACGACGATCCTCCGACCAAGGCGGAGGCGCTGCAGAGCCTGGCCCTGCTCCTGGTCGCGCTGGTCGCCGTCGTCGGGCTGGCGAAGACCAGCTCCCACGCGATCGAGGAAGGGGTGAAATCGATCGGCGCGCCCGCCTCGGCGGTCGGTGTCGTCATCGCCCTGCTGGTGCTGATGCCGGAGACCCTGACCGCCTGGCGCAACGCCCGTCGCGGTCGCGTCCAGATCAGCTTCAACCTCGCCTACGGCTCGGCGATGGCCAGCATCGGCCTGACGATCCCGGCGATCGCGGTCGCCTCGATCTGGCTCGACGGCCCGCTCGTCCTCGGTCTCGGCGCGACCCAGATCGGCCTCCTCGTCCTCTCCGCCCTCGTCGGCGCCCTCACCTTGCTTCCGGGCCGCTCGACCCTCCAGGAGGGCGGCGTGCACCTGATCATCTTCGCCGCGTTCGTCTTCCTGGCGTTCAATCCCTAGTCACCCCGGGCGTCCCGATAGCCTCCGCGGCCGATGCCCGCCGAGCGCAACCTGTCCACGCCTGAGGCCGAGGAGATCGTCGCCCTCGCGCGCGCCGTCGCGCAGGAGCGGCTGGCGCCGCGAGTGGCCGCCGCCGAGGAGGACGCGGAGTTCCCCCGCGATGTCTTCCGCACCCTCGGGGAGCTCGGCTTCCTCGGCATGCCTTATGCGGAGGAGCTCGGTGGGGCGGGGCAGCCGTACGAGGTCTATCTGCAGGCGCTCGAGGAGATCGCCGCCGTCTGGGCCAGCGTCGGCGTCGGTGTCTCCGTCCACGTGATGTCGTGCTATCCGCTCGCCACCTGGGGGACCGAGGAGCAGCGGGGGCGCTGGTTGGAGGAGATGCTGGCCGGGGACCTGCTGGGCGGTTATTGCCTCTCGGAGGCCGACGCCGGATCCGACCCGGCGGCGATGCGGACCCGCGCCACGCGCGACGGCGACGCCTACCGCGTCACCGGCAGCAAGGCGTGGGTCACGCACGGCGGCGAGGCCGACTTCTACACGCTCTTCGCCCGCACCTCCGATGACCGCTCGCGCGGGGTCTCCTGCTTCCTCGTCCCCGCCGACGCCCCGGGGCTCTCGACCCAGGCGCCGGAGCGCAAGATGGGGCTGACCGGCTCGACCACCGCGACGCTCGACTACGACTCGGTCCCGCTCGAGGCGGACCGGCTGATCGGCGGCGAGGGCGCCGGGTTGTCGATCGCCCTGCAGGCCCTCGACTCGGGCCGCCTCGGGATCGCCGCCGTCGCCACCGGCCTCGCCCAGGGCTCGCTCGACCTGGCGGTCTCCTACGCGAAGGAACGGGAGACGTTCGGCCGGCCGATCATCGACCACCAGGGGCTCGGCTTCCTGCTCGCCGACATGGCCGCCGCGGTGGAGTCCGCCCGCGCGGTGACCCTGGAGGCGGCGCGTCGCCGCGACCGCGGCCTGCCGTTCTCCCGCCAGGCCTCGATCGCCAAGCTGGTGGCCACGGACGCGGCGATGAAGGTGACCACCGACGCCGTCCAGGTGCTCGGCGGCTACGGCTACACCAAGGAGTTCCCGGTCGAGCGCCACATGCGCGAGGCCAAGGTGATGCAGATCTTCGAGGGGACCAACCAGATCCAGCGCCTGGTGATCGCCAGGCATCTCGCCCGCCAGGGCTGAC
>JAFDWD010000393.1 GCA_018268695.1 Actinomycetota bacterium | reverse complement strand
GTCGGAGACCCCCGCGATCTCCTCGCGGCTGAGGCCCGAGAGCGGCTTGTCGGCGGCGATCGCGGCGCGGACCAGCTCGCCGACGATGCCGTGGGCGTCGCGGAAGGTCACGCCCTGGCGGACCAGGAGGTCGGCGACCTCGGTCGCGGCCAACATCTCGTCGCCCGAGGCCTCCTCCAGCCGCCCCCGGTCGAAGGCGATGTCCTCGAGGATCCCCGCGGCCACCTCGAGGCTCGACTCGACCGTGTCGATCGCGTCCCAGAGCGGCTCCTTGTCCTCCTGCATGTCCTTGCCGTAGGTGAGCGGCAGCGCGTGCATCACGCCGAGCAGGGTCTGGTGGGCGGCCATAACGCGCGGGCTCTTCGCCCTCAGGAGCTCGGCCGAGTCAGGATTCTTCTTCTGCGGCATGATCGAGGAGCCCGAGGAGAAGCCCTCGTCGAGCTCGACGAAGCCGAACTCGCTGCTCGACCAGATCACCAGCTCCGAGCCGAGCCGCGAGAGGTGCATCGAGCAGGTCGCCGCGGCGCTCAGGTAGTCGATGACGAAGTCGCGGTTGGAGGTGCCGTCGAGCGAATTCGGGGTGATCGCGGAGAAGCCGAGCTCGGCGGCGACGATGGTGCGGTCGATCGGCCAGTTGACCCCGGCCAGTGCCCCTGAGCCGAGCGGCATCACGCCCGCCGAATCGGCGGCGAAGGCGAAGCGCCGGGCGTCGCGCGAGAGCATCCAAAAGTAGGCGAGCAGGTGGTGCCCGAGGTAGACGGGTTGGGCGCGCTGCAGGTGGGTGTAGCCGGGCATCGCCCAGTCCTTGTGGGTCTCGGCGAGGGCGAGCAGGCCCTCCATCGCCGCCGCGCAGAGGCGCATCGCCCGGTGCGAGGCCGCCTTGACGACCATCGCGGTGTCGGTGGCGACCTGGTCGTTGCGTGAGCGCCCGGTGTGGAGCTTGCCCGCGACCGCGCCCACCTCCTCGCCGAGCAGCCGCTCGATCGCCATGTGGATGTCCTCGTCGGACTCCTCGAAGGCGAAGCCCGGGGCTTCGATCCGGGCCAGCACCCGCTCGAGCCCGGCGGAGATCTCCTCCGCCTCGGCTTCGGTCATCACGCCTATCCGGGCGAGCCCGCGCGCGTGCGCCTGGGACTGCAGGACGTCGTAGGGCGCCAGCTGCCAGTCGAAGGGCAGCGAGCGGTTCATCCGCCAGAAGCGCGGGTCGGGCTCTTTGCGGAACCGGGCCGGGGCGTCTCCATCGGCGCCATCTTGTCCTGGGAAGCGTGCCATCGGTGGGGCAGCCTATCTGCGGCGGGATGAATCGACGGCGGCCGCCAGCACGGTGCAGACCCGCTCGACCTGCTCCTCGGTCATCCCGGGGAAGAACGGCAGCGCCATCGAGTGGGCCGAGGCCGCCTCGGCGACCGGGAACTGGCCCTCGCGGTAACCGAGCTCCCGGATGTGCGGGAAGAGGTGGATGCTCGGCAGGTAGTCCTTGGAGTCGATGCCGTGCTCGCGCAGGTGGCCGATCACGGCGTCGCGATCGACCGCGTCGTCTAGCCGCACCACGTAGACGAACCAGCTGCGCACCTCGCGGCCACGCGCGGCCATCGGCGCACGTACTCCCGGCACGCCCGCCAGCCGCTCCCCGTACATCGTCGCCACCGCGACGCGCGCCTCGAGCAGGCGCGGCAGCTTCTCCACCTGGGCGAGGCCGATCGCCGCCGCGACGTCGGAGAGCCGGTAGTTGAAGCCGAGGCGGTCGTGGTCGAGCCAGCCCATGTCGACGGCGCGGCCCTGGTTGCGCTCGGAGCGCAGGCGCGCCGCCGCGTCGGCATCGGTGGGGACGATCATGCCGCCCTCGCCGGTGGTCATCTGCTTGTTGGCGTAGAAGGCGAAGGTGGCGAAGTTGACGCGCGTGCCGACCATCCGGCCCTCGGAGTCGACCGCGCCGAGCGCCTCGCAGGAGTCCTCGAGGATGCCGACCCCGTGCTTGGCGGCCAACGCCTCGAGCTCCGGCCAGGCGGCGGGCCAACCGAAGATGTCGATCGGCAGCAGGCCGACGGTCTTGTCGGTGACGGCGGCAGCCGCGGCGTTCGGGTCGATGTCGAGCGTCTCGGGATCGACGTCGACGAAGACGGGCTTGGCCCCCTCGTAGAGCAGCGCGTTCGCGGAGGCGACGAAGGTGAACGGGCTGGTCACGACCTCGTCGCCCTCCCCCCAGCCGAGCTGGCGCACGCCGAGGTGGAGCGCGGCGGTGCCGCTGGAGACCGCTACGGCATCTTCGACTCCAAGGAAGTCGGCGAAGGCTTGCTCGAAACGTTGGCCCATGGGGCCCAAGGAAAGGCGACCTGAGCGGAGGACTTCGAGGACAAGTTCCTCCTCCCGCTTTCCAATTTCTGGTTGTGCGAGCGGAATCGGGTTCATTGGAAGGCGTACTCCAGCGAGTCGACGAGCGCCTGCCAGGAGGCCTCGATCACGTTCCCGGACACCCCGGTCGTCCCCCACTCGCGCTCGCCGTCGGCGGAGTCGAGCAGCACCCGGGTGACCGCGTCGGTGCCCCGGTCCTGGTCGAGGATCCGCACCTTGTAGTTGGTCAGCTCGATCTCGGAGAGGTGTGGGTGGCGGCTCGTGATCGCCTTGCGGAGCGCCTTGTCGAGCGCGCTCACCGGGCCGTTGCCCTCGGCGATCTCGACGTAGCGCTCGCCTTCCACGTCGACCTTCACCGTCGCCTCGGTTTCGACCTCTCCCCCGGCCCGCCGCTGGGTCACGACCCGGTAGCTCTCCAGCGTGAACAGAGGCTTGTAGACGCCCGCCTCGCGGCGCAGCAACAGCTCGAATGACGCCGGCGCCGCCTCGTAGTGGAAGCCGCGGTGCTCGCGCTCCTTCAAGCCCTCGATCGCCCGCGACGCCGTCTCGTCGTCGATCTCCAGGCCCGCCGCGGCCGCCTGGTCGCGGATCGTCGCCTTGCCCGAGAGCTCCGACGGCAGGATCGCCCGCTCGTTGCCGACCGCGGCCGGCTCGATGTGCTCGAAGGTGCGCGAGTCGGCCTCGACCCCGGCGACGTGCATGCCGCCCTTGTGGGCGAAGGCGTTGCGGCCGACGTAGGGCGCGTTCGGGTTCGGCGCCACGTTGCAGAGCTCGTCGACGAAGTGGACCGTCTCGGTCAGCGTCCGCAAGTTCTCCGGCGGCACCACGTCGAAGCCCATCTTCAGCTGCAGCGCGGGCAGGATCGTGGTCAGGTTGGCATTGCCGCAGCGCTCGCCGTAGCCGTTGACGGTCCCCTGCACCATCCGCGCGCCCGCGTCGATCGCGGCGAGGCTGTTGGCGACCCCGCAGCCGGCGTCGTCGTGGGCGTGGATGCCGACTTCGGCGCGTCCGCCGAAACGGGCGACGACGACCTCGGTGGCGGCGGCGACCTGGTTCGGCAGGCTCGCCCCGTTGGTGTCGCAGAGCGTCACGTTCTCGGCGCCCGCGTCGATCGCCGCCTCCAGGCAGGAGAGCGCGTAGCCGGGGTCCTCGCGGTAGGCATCGAAGAAGTGCTCGGCGTCGTAGACGACCCGCTTGCCGCGCTCACCGCAGAAGGCGACCGACTCGGCGATCATCGCCAGGTTCTCCTCGCGCGAGACTTTGGTGACCTTCTCCAGGTGGAGCGCCCAGGTCTTGCCGACCAGGGTCACCACAGGGGCGAAGGAGTCGACCAGGGTGAGCAGCGCGGGGTCTTCGGCGGCCTCGGTCCCGCGCCGGCGCGTCATCCCGAACCCGCAGACGACGGAGTGCTCCAGCGGCAGCTCGGCGAGCGCCGCGAAGAGCTCCTCTTCCTTCGGGTTGGAGCTGGGGAAGCCGGCCTCGATCATCCCCACGCCGAGCTTGTCGAGCGCCGCCACCACGCGCGCCTTCTCGGACGCCGAGAGCGACATCCCCTCTCCCTGCATGCCGTCCCGCAGGGTGGTGTCGTAGAGCTTCACCTGTTCCATCTGGGTACTGCCTTTCGAACTCGAAGCGATCGGGTGGGCCCGTGGCCCGACGCGCACGGCAAAGCCGCGCCTGCCGCTAGGCGGCAGGGGTAATTCGCGTGCTCCCGACGTCGACGAAGTCGAGCCACTCGAGGTACTCGTCGGCGCGCCCGTGCAGAGCGTCCATGAATTTCGCCTGGACGTGGCGGGTGATCTCGCCGGGGCCGCCGATCGCGTGGTCGTCGATCTCCCGCACCGGGACCATCTCGGCCGCGGTGCCGGTGAGGAAGACCTCCTCGGCGAGGTAGAGCTCGGCGCGGGCGATGTCGCGCTCGACCACGGTGTAGCCGAGGTCACGGGCGATCTGGATCACCGACTTGCGGTTGATGCCGTCGAGGATCGAGGCGGTGTGCGGCGGCGTCAGGATCTCCCCGTCGCGGACCACGAAGATGTTCTCGCCGGAGCCCTCGGAGACGAAGCCGCGCTCGTCGAGGAGGATCGCCTCGTCGTACCCCGCGTTGGCCGATTCCGTCTTGGCGAGGATCGAGTTCAGGTAGGAGCCCGACGCCTTCGCATGCGGGATCGCGCCGCCGGGGCTGTTGCGCCGCCAGCTGGAGACCTTGGCGCGGACGCCTTTACCGGCGCTCTCGTCGCCGAGGTAGGCGCCCCAGGGCCAGACCGCGATGATCACGTCGACGGGGGCCGACTTGGCGTAGAGACCCATCTCGCCGTAGCCACGAAAGGCCAGCGGCCGGATGTAGCAGGACTGGAGGCCGTTGCGGGCGATCAGCTCCTTCGTCGCCGCGCGCAGCTCCTCGGTGCTGTAGGGGATCTCCAGGTAGTAGAGCCCCGCCGACTTGTGCAGCCTCTCCAGGTGCTCGGGCAGGCGGAAGACGGCCGGGCCGCGGTCGGTCTCGTAGGCGCGGATGCCCTCGAAAACGCCGGTTCCGTAGTGCAGGCCGTGCGTCAGCACGTGCACCTTGGCCTCGTCCCAGGGGACGAACTCGCCGTTCTTCCAAATCAAATCGACCTGATCCATGTTGGGGGGATTATGCCCGATGGATCGAAGACCTCGAAACCAAGCAATCGAGAAAGCTTCGAAAACCCGAAGGAGGAAGCAGGATGAAGCGTTTTCTGCCCCGGTTGACGTACGCGAACGTGATCGCCTCGTTGGCCTTGTTCATCGCCCTGGGAGGCGCCGCG
>JAFDWD010000392.1 GCA_018268695.1 Actinomycetota bacterium | reverse complement strand
GGACGGTCAGAGGGATGGTGAAAAAGGCCCGTGCGGCGGGCAGGCGTACTCAGAAACGCGCGCGACCGGGGAAAATAGCACGCGCTATTCCCCGGCCGCAAGTTTGGCTCTGCGACTGGGGTCCAGTCGCGAGACGCGAAGCGTCGGCTATTTAAGCTCGACGGTCGCGCCGGCCTCCTCGAGTTCCGCTTTGAGTTTCTCGGCCTCGTCGCGCTCGACGCCCTCTTTGACCGGGCCCGGAGCGGCGTCGACGACAGCCTTCGCCTCTTTGAGGCCGAGGCCGGTGGCGTTGCGGACGACTTTGATGACCGGGACCTTCTGGCCGCCGACCTCGGTGATCACGACGTCGACGGTGCCGGACTCTTCGGCGCCGCCGCCCTCGTCACCGCCACCGCCACCACCGGCGGCCGGAGCGGCAGCCGCGACAGCGGTCGCGGAGACGCCAAACTCCTCCTCCAGGGCTTTGATGCGCTCGGAGAGCTCGAGGACGGAGATGCCTTTCAGCTCCTCGATCCACTCAGCAGTTGAAGTTGCCATCTGGTGCTACCCCTCTTCCTCGTTCGAATCTTTCTCTGAAGAACTGTCGTCGCCCGCATTGTCGGCCGGCGCCTCGTCGGCGGGAGCCTCGCCCGCCTCGGCCTCGGCTGCGGGCTGGTCCTCGGCGGGAGCCTCGGCAGCGGGCTCCTCGGTCGAAGTCTCCTCGGCGGCGGGCTCCTCGGCGGGAGCGGCCTCCTCGGCGGCGGGCGCCTCCTCGGCCGGAGCGGCCGCCGGGGCCTGCCCGGTCACGAGCCCTTTCTCGGCGATCTGGCCGAGCTGCGTGGCCAGCCCCTGAATCAGCGCGTTCAGGCCGCGGACCACGCCGGTCAGCGGGCTGGCGACGAGGCCGGCGAACTGGCCGACCAGGACTTCGCGCGAGGGCAGGCGGGCGATCGATTTGAAGGCCGCCTCGTCGAGCACCGTTTCGCCCATCAACCCACCCTTGTAGGTGAGGACGTCGTGCTCTTTGTTGAAGGTCGTGATCGCTTTCGCGGCCGCCGCGGTGTCGCCGCGGACGAAGGTCAACGCGGTCGGGCCGACCAGCAGATCGGCGAGCCGCTCCTCTCCCACCTGCTCGGCGGCGCGTTTCGTCAGACGGTTCTTGACGACGCGGAAGCTCGAGTC
>JAFDWD010000391.1 GCA_018268695.1 Actinomycetota bacterium | reverse complement strand
GGCGTCGACCGGCTCGGGTGAGGGCTCGGCCACGGTCGGCGCCGCGACCGCCACGGCCTCGGCCCTGGCCGCGGACTCGGCCGCGCTCGCGGCTTCGCTCGCCGCCCGCGCGGCGGCGCCGCTGGCCCGTTCGGCCAGCTCGGCGGCCAAGCGCGCCTGCTCGGCCGCCTCGAGGGTCGCGGTGCCGAGCTCCATCGCCGCCTCTTCGGCCGCCTGGGCGGTGGCCACGGCGACATCGATGCGCTCTTCCAGCTCGGCCACGGTCGCGGGCACCGCGGCGGGCTCGATCCGCCAGTCGTCGGTGGTGTCGCGTTCGGTCGCCTCGCGCTCGTAGGTGTCGCTCGCGGCGACCGCCGGGCCCTCGCTGGTGTCGAGCCAGACGGTGCGGTGCTCGTCGGAGTCAGGCTCGACCGCCCGGCGCTCGCCCGTCTCCGGTGCGCCGCCCGCGAGCGCTTCGCGCTCGGTCGTATCTGACCCAGAGGCCTCCATCGCGGCCAATGTAGAGACGGGGCAGGCGGAAAAAGCCGGTGGTTGCGGATAATCCAGCCCTTGAGCGCCCCCGCAGCCCCCGATCCCGCCCGCGGCCTCTTCGAGACGATGCTCGTCGCCGACGGCAGGACCGTCCGCGCCGCGCCGCACCTCGAACGCCTCGCCGCCTCCGCCCGCGAGGTCTTCGGGCAGGAGCTCCCCGCCGAGCTGCCCGACTCGATCGCCGCCGCCGCTCGCCCGCTCGAGCTCGGCCGCATGCGGATCGACCTCCTGCCCGAGAACGGCGGGCTGCGCTTCGAGATCGCGACCGAGCCGATCGACCCGGCGATCTTCTTCCCCGACCGCGAGCATGGCGCCGACGTGCGTACAGTCCGCCATCCCGACTGGGCGGGAGCCCACAAGTGGGCCGACCGCGACTGGCTCGAGTCGGTCGAGGCCGACCTCGGCGAGACGGTGCCGCTGATCCTCACCGACGAGAGCGAGGTGCTGGAGGCGGGCCGCGCCAACGTCTTCGTCGTCACCGGCGGCGGCATCGCCACCCCGCCCGCCGACGGCCGCATCCTCCCCGGCACCGCGCGCGCCGCGACCCTCGAGCTCGCCGCCGACCTCGGCATCCCCGCCGCCGAGCGCCGCCTCTACGTGGACGACCTGCGCGGTGCCGACGACCTCTTCCTCACCTCGTCCCTGCGCGGCATCCGTCCGGTCCGCAGCCTCGACGGTGAGTCGCTGCAAAGAAAGGACCCCCTCGTCGAGCGCCTGGCGGCGGAGCTACGCCGCCGCTGGCTCGACGAGGGGGTCCTTGACAACTGACCGGCCGCCGAAGCGGCCGGTCGATGCAGATAGGGCGCTCAGCCCAGGCGCTGCTCGAGCGCGTCGAGCTGGGCGCTCACCTCGCTCGGGAGCTTGTCGCCGAACTTGGCGAGGTGCTCCTTGAGCTGCGGCAGCTGCGCGCGGTACAGCTCCTCGTCGACGGCCAGCAGCTCCTCCAGGTCGGCGGCGGAGATGTCGAGACCCTCGGTGTTGATGGCTGTGGGGGTCGGCAGGTTGCCGATCGCGGTCTCGACCGCCTCACCCTCGCCCGCGCAGCGGCGGAAGACCCACTCGAGGACGCGGCTGTTCTCGCCGAAGCCGGGCCAAAGGAACTTGCCGTCGGCGTCTTTGCGGAACCAGTTGACGTAGAAGATGCGCGGCAGCTGCGCACCGTCGGTGCGACCGACCTTCAGCCAGTGGGCGAAGTAGTCGGCCATGTTGTAGCCGCAGAAGGGCAGCATCGCCATCGGGTCGAACCGCAGTTCGCCGACGTTGCCCGCCGCCGCGGCCGTCTTCTCCGAGGACATCGTCGCCCCCATGAAGACGCCGTGCTCCCAGTCGAACGCTTCCGAGACCAGCGGCACCGCGGTGGCGCGGCGACCGCCGAAGAGGAAGGCGTCGATCGGCACCCCGGCCGGGTCC
>JAFDWD010000390.1 GCA_018268695.1 Actinomycetota bacterium | reverse complement strand
CGCTCGGTCCCTACCTGCCGGGCTTCCGCTCGGTCCCCGACAACGACGCCGAGGCGCTGCGGGCGGCGGTCGGGCCGAACACCGCGGCGGTGCTGATCGAGCCGATCCAGGGCGAGTCCGGCGTCTGGCCGACCTCCGAGGGGGCGCTTCTCGCCGCCCGCGAGGCCTGCGACGCGGTCGGCGCGCTGCTGATCTTCGACGAGATCCAGACCGGGGTCGGGCGGACCGGCTCGCTCTGGGCCTACGAGCAGACGCCGGTGCGCCCCGACGTCATCACCAGCGCCAAGGCACTCGGCAACGGCATGCCGATCGGCGCCTGCATCACCGGCCCGGCGGCGGCCGACGCGCTGCAGCCCGGGGACCACGGCTCGACCTTCGCCGGGGGTCCGATCGCCACGCGCGCCGCGCTGGCGGTCCTCGACGCGGTCGACGACCCGGCCCTGCTGCGCTCGGTCCGGGAGATGGGCGCGCGGCTGCGGACCGGGCTGGAGGAGCTGCCGGGCGTGGTCGGGACGCGCGGGCGCGGGCTGATGGTCGGCGTCGCCCTCGACGACGGGATCGACGCCGCGGCGCTCGGCGCCGACCTGCTGGAGCGCGGATTGGTCGTCAACATCCCCGCCCCGGGGACGATCCGCCTGCTGCCGCCGCTGGTGGTCGAAAAGGAGCAGATCGACCGGGCGGTTGGACTCATCGGCGAATCCCTCTTAGGCTTTGGTTTCTCGTGAGCTCCGACCGGACCAACCGCAGGCGGGAGATCGAAGATTCGACCGCGGCGCGCCTCGCCGAGATCGTCGGCGAGGCCGAGAAGGCTGCGCGACAGGTGATCGACGAAGCCGAGGAGGAAGCGCGCTCGCGGTTGATCGACGCGCGCGAGGAGGCGGACCGGATCGTCGCCGACCGGCTTGCCGGGCTGGCCGAGCTGACCGACGAGATCTCCGCCCAGGCGGAGGCGCTTCGGCACCAGTCCGAGGAGCTCCAGCGGGCGCTGGCCCGGGCGAAGGCCGAGCTGGGCGGCGCCGAGTCGTCGGGCGCCCCGACGCCGATGGGGCGGCGCGCGTTCGACCGCGACGACGATCTCGAGGCGCGTAAGCCCGAAGGTCCGGCGCTGAGCATCGTCGGCTCCCGCGAGGTGGAGCACCCGGAGGGCGGCGAGCCGGGCTTCAACGGCACCCCCGAGGAGAAGCCGACTCCGGCGGGCGCCCGGCTGCTGGCGACGCAGATGGCCGTCTCCGGCTCCAGCCGCCTCGAGATCGAGGAACGACTTCGCAACGGCTTCGCGATCAAAGACACCGGCGCGATCCTCGACGCGATCCTCGGTCCCGAACCCTGACGATGGGGTCGATGACCAGGCAGGGACTCGCGTCCCGCCGGCGTACAGGTATGGAATGAACGAGGATCCGACCCGACTCATGAGCTACGACGACGAGCCGCCACGCCGCCGTCGCCCACCCCAACAGCCGAAAGGCAACCTGCGCCTGGTGGTCCTGATCATGGGCGTGGTCATCTTCGGCCTGCTGATCGGGCTGATCGCCTCCTGCGGCGGTGGTGGGACCAAGACCGTCACCCAGACGCGGACGATCACCGAAGAAATCCCGGCGAAAACCCCTGAAAACGGCACCGAAGGCGAAGGTGAAGAAGGGGAAGAAGGCACCGAAGAAGGCGAAGAAGGCCTCGAAGGTGAAGAATCGCTGGAAGGCGAAGAAGCCGGCGGCCTCGAAGGCGAAGAATTCGAAGGCGTCCCAGAAGAAGGCGGAGAAATTGAAGAAGTACCGGAAGAAGAATTCTTCGAAGAAGAACCAGAAGGTGGCGGAGTGGGAACTGAATGAGCGGCGCTGATCCGACGCAGCAGCGTCCCACGGCAAGCTACGAGGCGGACCCGGCTCAGGTGGATCGGGTCCTTCTTCTCTATTCGGGCGGTCTCGACACCAGCGTGATGCTGAAGTGGATCCAGGACTCCTACGACGCCGAAGTGGTGACCCTGACGGTCAACCTCGGTCAGCCGGGGGAGGACTACGGGGTGATCGAAGACAAGGCCAAGCGCCTCGGCGCGGTCGAGTGCCACGTGGTCGACGCCCGTGAGCAGTTCGCGGCCGAGTTTCTCGCGCCGGCGATCCGGGCGAACGCCAACTACGGCAACGGTTACCCGCTGTTCACCGCGCTGGGGCGGCCACTGATCGCCCAGCTTGCGGTCGAGTACGCGCGGAAATCCAACTGCGACACGATCGCCCATGGCTGCACCGGCAAAGGCAACGACCAGGTGCGGATCGAGGCGACGGTGGCGACGCTGGCGCCGGAGCTGAAGACGATCGCGCCGGTGCGCTCCTGGGCGATGGGGCGCGACGAGGAGATCGCCTACGCCCGCGACAACGGCATCCCGGTCAAGGGCGGCACCGAGGTGGCGCCGTACTCGATCGACGACAACCTCTGGGGCCGCTCCTCCGAGGGCCGCTGGATCGAGGACCTCGATCACGCCCCCGAGGACGACGTCTTCCAGTTGGTCACGCGGCCCGAGGACGCGCCCGACGAGGCGCAGGTGGTGACGATCGGGTTCGAGGCGGGGCTGCCGGTCTCGCTCGACGGCGAGCGGCTCGCCCTGGTCGACCTGCTCGAACGGGCGGCCGACCTGGGGATGAAGCACGGCTGCGGGATCGTCGACCACATCGAGGACCGGATCGTCGGCCTCAAGGTGCGCGACATCTACGAGGTCCCGGCGGCGGCGCTCGTCCTCACCGCGCACGAGGAGCTCGAGCGCCTGGTCGGCACGATCCACCAGAACCAGTTCAAGCCGGCGATGGACCAGAAGTGGGGCTACCTGGTCTACTCAGGTCTCTGGTGGGAGCCGCTGCGCGAAGACCTCGACGCCTACATGAGCGCGGTCAACGCGCGGGTGACGGGGGAGATCGGCCTGCGCCTCTACAAGGGCAGCGTGCGGGTGGTGACCCGCTCCTCGCCGAACGCCGTCT
>JAFDWD010000038.1 GCA_018268695.1 Actinomycetota bacterium | reverse complement strand
GCCGTTTCGTCGTCCGCCCGGGGGAGAAGGTCGCGACCGACGGGGTGGTGGAGGAGGGGACCTCGGCGGTCGACCTGAGCATGCTGACCGGCGAGTCGGTGCCGGTCGAGGTCGGGCCCGGCTCCGAGGTTGCGGGCGCGACCGTCAACGCCGGCGGCCGGCTCGTCGTCCGCGCCACGCGCGTCGGCGCCGACACCGCGCTCGCCCAGATCGCCAAGCTGGTGACCGAGGCGCAGACCGGCAAGGCGCCCGTGCAGCGGCTCGCCGATCGCATCTCCGGGATCTTCGTCCCGGTGGTGATCGGCATCGCCGTCGCCACCCTCGGCTTCTGGCTCGGCAACGGCGAGAGCGCGTCCTTCGCCTTCACCGCCGCCGTCGCGGTGTTGATCATCGCCTGCCCCTGCGCCCTGGGACTGGCGACGCCGACCGCGCTGATGGTCGGCAGCGGGCGCGGCGCCCAGCTCGGGCTCCTGATCAAGGGGCCGGAGGTGCTCGAGTCGACCCGGCGCGTCGACACCGTCGTCCTCGACAAGACCGGCACCGTGACCAGCGGTGAGATGAAGCTGACGAAGGTGGCGCTCGCGAGCGGGGAGGACCGGGCCGAGGCGCTGCGGCTTGTGGGCGCAATCGAGGCCGCCTCCGAGCACCCGATCGCCCGGGCGATCGCGCGCGCCGCCGCCGCGGACGGGCCGCTCCCGTCGCCCGAGTCGTTCGCCAACCGCGAGGGCCTCGGGGTCGAGGGCGTCGTCGACGGCCGCGCCCTGGTGGTCGGGCGCCCGGCGCTGCTCGCCGACTGGGCGATGCACCTGCCGTCGGAGCTCGAGGCCGACCGCGCCGCCGCCGAGGCGCGGGGCCAGACCGCGATCGCCGCCGGTTGGGACGGTCGCGCCCGTGCCATCTTCGTCGTCGCCGACACGGTCAAGCCGAGCTCGCGCGAGGCGATCGCGCGGCTGCGCGGCCTCGGCCTGCGCCCGGTCCTCCTCACCGGCGACAACGAGACGACGGCCCGCGCGGTCGCCGCCGAGGTCGGCATCGACGAGGTGATCGCCGAGGTGCTGCCCGCCGAGAAGGCCGACGTCATCGCCCGGCTGCAGGGGGAGGGGCACGTCGTCGCGATGGTCGGCGACGGCGTGAACGACGCCCCGGCGCTGGCCCTGGCCGACCTCGGCCTCAGCCTCGGCACCGGCACCGACGTTGCGATCGAGGCCTCCGACCTCACCCTCGTCTCCGGGGACCTGCTCGCCGCCCCCGACGCGATCCGCCTCTCCCGCGCCACCCTGCGGACGATCAAGGAGAACCTGGCCTGGGCGTTCGGTTACAACCTCGCCGCGATCCCGCTCGCCGCGATCGGGCTGTTGAACCCGGTGATCGCCGGCGCGGCGATGGCGCTCTCGAGCGTCTCGGTGGTCGCCAACGCGCTGCGGTTGCGCCGCTTCAAGCCCGCGCGGGGCTGAATTTCGGACTGGGGGAGATTTGCCCATAGGTCGCGGCGGGCCGCTGACGGGGCCATGAGCCCACAGTAGGTTCGGCCCCTCGTCCAATGCTTGAAAGAGGGGAAGTGCGATGAAGATCCGAGGCATCTCGTCTCGCCGTTCGCTGGTCTCGTTGTGTGGGGTGATGTGTGTCGGGCTCGTCCTCGTCCTGGCGGTGTCGGCCGCGGGCGCGGCGGGCGGGCCGACCTGCAAGAAAGGGGCGGAGGCGGCAGGGTGCAAGCTGCCCGACGGCACCCGCTACTACAAGGACCTCGGGAGCGCGGACCTGACCGTGCAGGTCAGCGACAAGGGCGTCTCCTTCAGCACCTATGGGGCGCCGATCAAGTGCACCAAGTACATCCCGCTGCAGGGGAACGAAGCGTACGTGGCGATCGGCCTCTCGAGCACCCAGCACCCGAAGGTCGGCAAGACCTATCTGCTGAAGAAAACCGAAACGCAGAACGACGAAGAAATCGGAAGCACCTCGACCACCACCACCGAAGTGACGCTGAGCTTCAAGTCGGCGAAGCAGATGGAGGTCAGCATCCACCAGTTCGGTACCACCGACGGCGTGGCGGGCTGTGACGGCACCGGCAAGTGGACGGTGAAGCGCCAGAGCTGATGGCGCTCGGCGGATGATCGACCGGGCCGGGCGGGCGTGCGAGAATCGCCGCCTTGTCCGCCCGGTTCCGGTCCCTCCTCGCAGTCCTCCTCGCTTGTCTCGCGCTCTGCGCCGCGGTCCTCGCCGGGGCGTCCTCGGGAGCCGCGCCTCGGGCCTCCGCCGCGCTGGCCACGTCGGCCGCCGAGCGCGCCTGGATCCACCGCACGCTCGCGGACATGTCCTTGGAGGAAAAGGTCGGCCAGCTATTCGTCATCAACGGCTTCGGCACCGGGGTCCATGACAAGGACCCGCAGATGGTGAAGCTGAACCGGCAGTTCTACGGCGTCCCCGACATCGCCGCGCTGATCCGCAAGTTCAAGCCCGGCGGGATCATCTACTTCGACTGGTCCAACAAGCTGGAAGACCCGCGCAAGATCCAGGGGCTCTCGAACGGGATCCAGCACGTCGCCCGGCAGGGCGGCGCGCGGGTGCCGCTGCTGATCTCGACCGACCAGGAGGAGGGCGAGGTGACGCGGATCGGCGCACCGGCGACGGTCTTCCCGGGGAACATGGCGCTGGGGGCGACCCGGGGCGTGGGACTGACCCGACAGGCCGCGCGGATCACCGGCGAAGAGCTGCGCGCGATGGGGATCAACGTCGACAACGCGCCCGTCGTCGACACCAACGTCAACCCGCTGAACGAAGCCGACGGGGTGCGCTCCTTCGGCGGGCGTCCGGGGTTCGTGGCGCCGTACGGGGTTGCGGCGGTGGAGGGATATCAGGCGAACGAGGGCTCGATCGGGGTGGGGGCGACGGCAAAGCACTTCCCCGGCCTCGGCGACGTCGCGATCAACCCTGACGATGGCGCAGTCTCCTCGCCACAGACCCTCGCCGAAGTGCATCGGGAGAACTTCCCGACCCTGGCCGCGGCGGTCGGCGCCGGGGTGGACCAGGTGATGGTCACCCACATCCTCTTCCCGAAGATCACCGGTTCGAAGTGGCCCTCGAGCCTGTCGCGGTTCTGGGTCACCGGACAGCTGCGCGGCTACCTCGGCTACGAAGGGTTGATCACGACGGACGCGCTCGACGCGGCCGCGGTCAGCTCCTTCCCGCCGGCGCAGGTGGCGCTGAAAGCCTTCGGTGCGGGCAACGACCAACTGTTGGAGATCGCCCAGCCCGAAGAACTCGAAGGCTCCGACAAGCCGCCAGCCGACCTGCTTGCGGGGCGCCGCGCGATCCTCGCCGCAGTGAAGCGCGACCCGGCGAAGATGCGGGCGCTGAAGGCCTCGGTGGTGAGGGTGCTGCGGTTGAAGTGGAAGCTCGGGCTGGCGGCCGACCCGTTCACGAAGCCGGCGCGGGTGAAGCAGGTGGTCGGGACCCCGGCGCACCTGGCGGTGGCGAAACGCGCCGCGCAGCGGTCGATCACGATGCTGCGCAACGAAGCGGGCGTCCTGCCGCTGGCGCCGGACAGCGGGCGCAAGGTCCTGGTCACGGGTTTCGGGGAAGTGACGACGAGGACGCTCGGCGAATCCCTCGCCGCCCACGGCCTCACCCCGCAGGTCCTCGACACCGGCTTCAGCCCGAGCCCGGAAGGGATCGCCGAAGCGCTCGCCGCGGCGCGGGCGAGCGAACTCGTCGTCGTCTCCACCTTCAACGCCTGGACCCCGGGCGCCTCACAACTGGAACTCGTCGACGCCCTGCTCGGCACCGGCAAGCCGGTGATCGTCGCCGCCGTCGGAACGCCCTACGACGTCGCCTACCTCCCGGGCGCCCAGACCTTCATCACCAGCTACAGCTACCAGCCACCTTCGCTCGAAGCGATGGTGGAAGCGATGTTCGGGGAAGTGGAT
>JAFDWD010000389.1 GCA_018268695.1 Actinomycetota bacterium | reverse complement strand
GTGAAGGAAACGATGGTGAACGGGATCGCCACCGTCGTCCGCTATCGCAACGGCCGCATCGACATCGTCAAGTGGGAGAGCGGGCCGGGGGCGCCGAAGAACGTCTGGTTCGCGAAGCAGAACCTGCCGCCGATTATCTACGAAGGCAAGTTGAACCCGAACCTCTCGGACGGTCCCGAATGGGGTGAAACGGTGAACAACGCGACGCGCGTGTGGCGCTCCGGGCTCGGCATCGACGCGCACGGAAACCTGATGTACGCGGCGGCGAACTACCAGACGGTGGAATCGCTGGCCAAGGTCCTGCAACGGGCCGGCGCGGTGCGGGCGATCGAGCTTGACATCAACGAAGACTGGACCAGCTTCATCAGCTACCGACACCCCGGCGCGCTCGACCCGAGCAACCTGCTGCCGGAAATGTACCGCTCGCCGGAACGCTATCTGACCCCTGACGAACGGGATTTCTTCGCCATCTACCTGAAACCGGGGCAGCCCTGGTGAGGCTGCCTCGCAACGTCTCCCCCGCCGCCGCGCGCCGCCGCGAACGGCTGATCGATGTCACCCTCGGCGTCTTCCTCGGGCTCGTGGCGATCATCGCCGCCGCCGGGATCGGCGTGGTCGGCTTCTTCGGCCTGCTCATGGCCCTGGTGCTGGTGCCCTGGTACCTCCTCGACGGGCTCCGGGGCGCCCGGCGGAGGCGACGCCTTGACGGCCTGCGCAGGCGGTGAGAGGTTCGCCGCCAGGGAACAAAAGGACCACAGGAGGAGGACACATGGAGGGTTTGATTCTCGAGTTCGACACCCTGGGCATCGATGACTACGGCCGCGTGAACGAGCTGCTCGGCATCGACATGAACAGCGGCGAAGGCGATTGGCCGGACGGCCTGATGACCCACGTCGGCGGCGCCAAGGACAACGGCTGGGTCGTCTTCGAGCTGTGGGCGTCCCGCGCCGACCAGGAGCGCTTCCTCGCCGACCGGCTCGGCCCCGCCCTGGCCCAGGCGGGGGTGGAGGGCCCACCCGCGCGGATGGAATGGATCGACGTCGCGGCGAGCCACTCGCCGGGGGCGTAGCGCTCGGGGGCCGAAGCCGGCGCGCTTTGCAAGGGACGCAAGGCGTTGCGGCGAGCTCGGCCGTCTCGGCCACGCCCCCTGCACGCTTGTCTCGCATAGCGAGACAAGCGTGCAGGGGGCACCACTCGGACGGCCGCCCCGCCCCGCCCCGAGGACCCTGAGAGTTCTCTCACGGGCCGTTCATCTGACGCCAATCGGATCCTCGCAGGATGCCGGACTCCCGCGCCTTCCCTGGGCGCAACCCCCCAAATCCCCAAGGAGCATCCACATCCCCATGGAGAGTCCGAAGAACTCGAATGGTGGCTTCGCGCTGTTCGTCGCCGCCATCGCCCTGATGATCGCGTTCGCCGCCCTGATCGCCGCCCTGAAGACGAATGGCGGAAACCAGGCCGACGCCCAGCTCGCCCCGGTCGGGCAGAAGCAATCGATGATGAGCGAAGGTCGCGGCATGGCCGAAGCCTCGAGCACGAAGGAAGTGTCGCTCTCGATCAAAAGCGACGAAGAGCACGCCAAGAAAGGGCCCGAAGGGACCTGGCACGACGCCTACCTGCCGGCCGCCTTCACCGTCCCGGCCGGCGCCACCGTCCGGGTCACCGTCCACAACTACGACGAAGCGCAGCACACCTTCACCGATCCGGGCCTCGGGGTCGAACAGATGATCTCCGCGGGCTCTGAATCGGAACCTTCGACGACGACCTTCACCTTCACCGCCCCGAGCAAGCCGGGCAGCTACGAATGGCACTGCATGATGCCCTGCGACCCCTGGGCGATGAGCCACCAGGGCTTCATGAAGGGCACGGTCACGGTGGCGTAAGAGCGGTGCCCGTTCCCGGGTCGGCCACCGGCTTCGGCAGCCGGCCGGTGGCCGACCCGACGAGCCAGACGGCACCGGCGTAGATCAGCACCGCGAGGACGGTCGCCGCGCTGACCACCATCCCCGCCGCCGTGGCGGTGACGATCGTGGTCGAGCCGCCGAGCGCGGCGACCATCGCCGCCGGGCCGGTGCCGACGCCGAGCGGCAGCAGGCCGACGGCGCCCATGGTGAAGAGGACGAGACAGACGTGGGCGGGGTCGGTCGGCAGGTCGAAGCCCGCCATCACGATCAGCGTACGCAGGAACGCCATCGCGGTGAACCCGGCGACGACCAGCGCGAGCCGGTTGCGCAGCGGCGGGTCGGCGAGGACGCCGAGCCCGGCCGCGAGCCGGTGCGCGCGGAAACGGTCATGGAGGTAGCGCAGCGCGGTGAGGACGGCCAGTGCGCCGCCGAGCATCGCCCACGGCGCCCAGCCGGGGATCAGGCCCACCGCGGTCGATCCGATCGCCGCCAGGACCGCCGAGGCGCAGACCTCGAAGAGGACGATCGGCGCGTCGCCGAGGGCGATCCGGGAGACCGGCGGCGCGTCCTCGCCGGCGAAGCGCCGCAGCAGCGCCACGCGGGTCGGCAGCGCCGCCTGGCCCTGCAGGGTTCCGGCGAGGAAGGCGCCCGCGTTGGCGGCGTGGACGGCCCGGTGCCCGACCCCGCCGCCGCCCGCCGCGCGCAGCACCGTGCGCCAGGCCTCGGTCCGCAGGAGGAGGGTGAGGAGGTGCGCCGCGACCGCGGCGGCCAGCACCCACGGCGGCACCGCGACCAAGGCGGCGCCGAGCGCCGCGCCGCGCGTGACCAGGAGATAGGCGACCAACGCCACCGCCCCCGCCGGGACGAGCGCCGAGATGGCCCGCCGAACCTTCATGCGGCCATCTTGCGCGCCGAATGTTTGCGCCCGATGAGAAGGCGCCGGGGCGCCGCGGATTGGGGGCTTCTACGGATGCCGCATACGGCGCCGGTTCGTAATCTCCCTCGGCAATGAGACGTCACCTTCCCATCGCATCCGTCCTCGCCCTCGTCCTCACCGCGCTCCTGCTCAGCGCCTGCGGGGGCGGCTCCTCTTCGTCCTCCTCGACCGAAGAGGGGACCGGATCGATCGAAACGCAGCTCGGCGAAAAGGTCGGCGAAGCGGGCGAAGCATGCACCGAAGCGGCGGCCTCGATCAGCGCCGCCACCGCCCGCGGCGCCGCCGAAGGGGCCTGCCGGTCGCTGCAGAAATCGGTCGAAGCGCAGGTCCCCGCCGCCGCCGAAGCGGCCGAAGGAAGCATCGAATCGGCGGTCGACGAACTGGCCGCCCAGTGCCGCACCGCGGCCTCGAAGCTCTCCTTCGGCAAGGAAGCGGTGTTGAAGCTGTGCGAAGAAATCGAAGCCTTGAAGTAGTCCGGGCGCGCCCGGACTACGACGGGTAGTAGACCGCGCCGGTGTCCTCGTCGACGATCGAGATCGCCACGGCCGGGCACGATTCGGCAGCGGCCACCAACAGCTCCAGCGGGCCGGTGCCGATCACCACCGCGGTGTCGTCGAGCCTGAACACGTCGGGCGCGACCTCGACACAATCGCCGTGGGCGAGGCACTCGTCGGGATCGATCACTGGTACGTAGCTCATACGGTGAGCTCCTTTCTCGCGGCGACGGGAGCGCCGCCTTGGATGGCATCGCGAAATCCACGGATCGCCGCCGGGCGGCCGACCGCCAGCCCCGCGACCGGGACCCCGGCGCGGGTGAAGAGCACCTCGAAGTCGCGGGCGGCGGGATCGCCGTCGAGGCGGGTCGCGTCGGCCCCGCGGGGGTCGCCGACGCACTGCACCCGCAGCCCGTACTGGTCGCTCCAGAAGCTCGCGAGCGGCGGCCTCCCCGGCTCCTCGCCGAGCATCGCCTTCGCCACCGCGGCGCCCTCCCAGGCCGCCGCCTCCCAATGCTCGGTGCGGTGGTGGGTGCCGCTCACCGGGTCGAAGGAGAGGGCCGCGTCGCCGGCGGCGTAGACGTCCTCGAGCGCGGTGCGTCCCGCCATGTCGACCGGGACCCCATCGCCGAAGCCGTGCTCGGCGAGCCAGGCGGTCGCCGGGACGGTGCCGATGCCGACGAGGACCTGATCGCAGCCGATCCGCTCCCCGTCGGCGAGGATCAGCTCCTCGACCGCGTCGCCGCCGCGCGCCCCGGCGAGGGCGGCGCCGAGCCGGACCTCGATGCCTTCCTCGCGGTGCAGCCCGGCGAACCAGCCGCCGAGCTCCTCGCCGAGGATCGGCGCGAGCGGCGCGGGCAGCGCCTCGATCAGGGTCACCCGGGCGCCGAGGCCGCGCGCCGTGGCGGCGACCTCCTGGCCGATGAAGCCGGCGCCGACGATCGCCAGCCGGACCCCCGGCACCAGCGCCGCCCGCAGCCGGCGCGCGTCGGCGGCGTCGCGGAGGACGTGGACGTTGGGATGGCCGAGGAACGGCAGCCGCCGCGGCGCCCCGCCGGTCGCGATCAGCAGGCGGCGGTAGGGGAAGCGGGCGCCGGACTCGAGCCGCACCCGGTGGGCGAGCGGGTCGAGCGAGGCGGCCCGGTCCCCCAGCACCAGCTCGACCTCGTGGTCGCGGTACCAGTCGCGCGGCCGGAAGGCGAGGGTCTCCTCCCCCACCTCCCCGGCCAGCACCTTCTTTGACAGCGGCGGCCGGTCGTACGGCGGCAGCGGCTCGGCGCACACCATGCGCACCGGTCCCTCGTAGCCGCGCCGCCGCAGGGTCTCGGACGCCCGCTGGGCAGCGAGGCCACCACCCACGATCAGGACTCCGTCGTCGTTCATGCTGCCTCCTCGATGACTCGGTTGGTAGGTCTCGGGATCTCGCGGCGGGCCGCAGCCGGGTGGGGCTTGCGCCGTCCCAGCAGGCGGTAGACGAAGAGCCCGCCGAGCACCGGCGCGGTGAGGATCACCCACCAGCGGAACCAGACCGCGGAGGCGTCGGTGCCGGCGCCGAGCGCGTGGACCAGGCCGAGGACGTAGACGACGACCGTCGCCCGGTGGGCCTTGCGCCAGAAGCGCGTGCCGATCCGCTTGCGCACGTAGTAGCTGAGGCCGAGCGCCGCGGCGAGGTAGCCGGCGATGACGCCGAGGCCGGTGAAGAGCGTCTTGTAGCCCATCGCGAACGGAACCGCGACGCCGGCGACGCCGGGGTTGAGCCAGGAGTCGCCGAGCAAGGTGACGCCGTGGACGCCGATCGCGATCAGCCCCGCCAAGGCGGTGTGCTCGTGGATCCGCATCAGCTTCTTCGAGAGACCGGGGCGGCGCATCACCTTCCCCGCCATCGCCAGGCCGATCCCGACCGAGACCGTGATCAGGGCGAAGGCGACGAGGCCCGAGGCGCGACTGGCGAGCCACCAGCCGTGGCTCTGCAAGGTCGTGGAGAGGGCGCCGGTCATGCCGCCACCGCCTCCGGTGCCGTGGCGGGGATCACGGCGATCGGGCCGACCCGCTCGATCTCGCCGTCGTCGTGGACGATCAGGCCGCCCTTCTCGGCGAGGATGCGCCGGCCCTCGAGCGGCCCCGAGAGGAGCGCCGCCTTGGCCCGCGTCTCGGCCTCGAGCGCGGTGTCGCCGAGCGCCGTGGCGCCGACCAGGCCGGTCCAGGCCGGCTCCCCGGTCGCCGGGTCGAGCAGGTGATGGACGACGCGGCCGTCGGCGTCGCGCCAGATCCGCACGTTCAGGCCCGAGGTGGCGATGCCGCCGAAGCCGAGGCGGATGAGGTGGGAGCGCTCGCCGCTCAGCGGGTGCTCGACGAAGACCTCGTACGGCCAGGTGAGCGCGCCGGCGCCGCCGATGCGGATGTCCCCACCGCAGTCGACGACGAAGCGTGGGTAGCCGCGCAGGCGGGCGGCGATGAGGTCGGCGGCCAGGCCCTTACCGGTGCCGCCGGTGTCGAAGCGCAGGCCGGCAGGCCGGATCACCTCGCCCGCGTCATCGTCGACCGCGAGCTCGCGCCAGCGGGAGTCGGGGCGGGGACGCGCGGGCCGCCGCGGCGGCGCGGAGCCGAGCGCGTCGGCCAGCGGCTCGCCCGCCATCCCGGCGCGCGAGTCGACGTAGCCGACCCGCTCGATCTCGCCGACCAGGGTCGGGTCGACGAGGCCGTCGCTCAGCTCGGCGGCCTCGACGCCCGCCCGTACGGCGCGCCGCAGGAGCGGCGAGGCCGGGACGCGTTCGCGCGGATCGTCGTTCAGGGCACTGAGCTCGCTCTCGGGTTTGAAGCGGGAGAGCGCCCGGTCGAACTCGACGACGAAGCGCCGCGCCGACTCGGCGGCCGTGGCCGCCGACGGCAGGTCGGCTCCGGCCGGGGGCTCGCCGATCAGAAACCGGACGTGGCTGCCCATCGCGTCAAAAGTGAGGTCGTGTTCTCTCATGGTCATCCTCAGGAGGTGGAGGTCGTGATCGGTTCGGCCGGAACTTCGGCCGCGGATTCGGAGCTGGTCGCCGGGCCGCTGACGACCCGGTTCTTGCCGGGGCTCGGCACGACCGTGGTGACGATCCGGCGCTTGATCACCTTGCGCACCTGGACCGGGCGCGACGCGGTGGTCGTGGTGCCGGCGGTCCCGCTGCTGAGCTGGAAGGTGAGCAGCGCGAAGAGGACCGCGAAGAGCGCGGCGGAGGCCCAGAAGACGAGCGCGCCGCCGGGCTTGCGTCCCGGGTGCGGACGGGGCGGGCGGGGCTCAGTCATCGCGGCCGCCTCCGTCCCCGCCCTCCGACTCGCCGCCGCCGGCACCGCCCCCGCCACCGCTGGTCGAGGTCGCGACGGGGGTCGAGGAGCCACCTTCGGAGGCCGCCCCGGCGCTGCTCGTGGAGGTGGTGACCGGGGCCGAGCTTTCGTATTCCGCCGGCGCCGCGGCGGCGCTGGTCGAGGTGGTGACCGGTTCGGAGTAGGTCGAGCCTTCGCTCGTCCCGGTCGAGGAGCTGCCGGTCGCCACCGCGCCGGACCCGGAGGAGGCGGCCGGACCGCCGCCCCCTCCCGCGGCCACGGCGGCACCGCCGGCGGTGCCGGTCGCACCCTTGGGATGCTTCGGCTTGGCGTGCTTGGTCACGTGGATGGTCCGCCTGATCACCTTCGTGTGCACGACCGGCTTGTCGGCGACAGTCTTTTGAGTTGCGGCCTGGTCGTGGTTCTGACCGAGGGCCAGCCCGGCGAGCCCGCCCAGGCCGACGACGGTTGCGGCGGCGGCGATCTTGGTCTTCAGTCTGGTCACGTCTGCTCCTCGCGGATCGGGTGTGCGGCCATCTTGCGAGGGGGCCTCCCAAGGGGAGGAAAGGACCGGGTAAAGCCCCGGCAAAATCTGTGGAGAAACCCCCAAGATCAGGCGTCCGCCGGGCTACATTCGGTCCATGGCAACCGCTGTCAAGGCCCCGCGCATCCTCGTCGTCGAGGACGAGGAGTCGATCGCGCTCCCGTTCGCCGAGGCTCTTCGCCGCGCGGGCTTCGAGCCGATCGTCACCGGCACCGCGGCGGGCGCGCTGGAGCTCGCCGAATCGGCGGAGCCCGACCTGGTGATGCTCGACCTGAGGCTGCCCGACGGCGACGGCCGTGATGTCTGCCGGGACCTGCGGCGGCGCTCCGAGGTCCCGATCGTGATGCTCACCGCGCGCGGCACCGAGACCGACAAGATCGTCGGCCTCGAGCTCGGCGCCGACGACTACGTGGTCATGCCATTCAGCGCCGCCGAGGTGATCTCCCGCATCCGCGCCGTCCTGCGGCGCGCCGGCCCGGTCGAGCCGATGGCCCGCGGCCCGCTGCGCGCGGGCGCGCTGGAGCTCGACCCCGCCGCCCGCACCGCGCGCGTCGGCGACCGCCCGCTCGACCTTTCGCGCAAGGAGTTCGACCTGCTCGCCGAGCTGCTGCGCCACCGCGGCGAGGTCGTCACCCGCGAGGACCTGATGTCGCGGGTCTGGGACACCAACTGGTTCGGCTCGACCAAGACCCTCGACGTCCACATCGGCTGGCTGCGCCGCAAGCTCGGCGACGAGGCCGCCGACCCCGCCTATATCGAGACGGTGCGCGGCGTCGGCTTCCGCCTGGTCGCCCCGGAGGGAGAGGGGCCGTAAGCCTCCGTGCCCTACTGCTCCTGGCCCTCGCCTACGTCTTGCTGCTGGCGCTGATCGCGCTCGGCGTGCCGTTGGCGCTGAGCCTGCGGGACCGGGTCAACTCGGAGGTCCGTGGCCAGGCCCAGAGCCAGGCGCAGGTCGTCGCCACCTCGGCCGCCGAGCTGATCGAACCGCCGCGCGTGCGCGTCCTCGACCGCCTCGCCCGCAACTCGGCCGAAAGCGTGCGGGGACGGGTGATCGTCGTCGATGCCTCCGGGCGCCTGCTGGCCGACTCGGCGGGAGAGCCGGTCGGGACGAGCTACGCGGACCGGCCCGAGGTGCGCAGCGCCCTGCGCGGGCACGGCGAGCAGATCACCCGCTCGAGCGAAACGCTCGGCACCGAGATTCTCGCCACCTCGGTGCCGGTGTTCGAGCACGGCCGGCCGCGCGGGGCGGTGCGGATCACCCAGAGCGTCGCCGCCGTCAACCGCGCGGTCCGCGCCTCGATCCTCGACGTCGCGGCGCTCGCCGCGATCGTCCTCGCCATGGGTCTCGTCGTCGGCTGGCTGATCGCCGCCCAGATCGCGCGGCCGATCCGGCGCCTCGACCGCACCGCGCGCCGCGTCGCCGGCGGCGACCTCGAGGTCGAGGCGGTGGTCGAAGGCAGCGCCGAGCAGCGCTCCCTCGCCCGCACCTTCAACGAGATGACGGGACGGGTGCGGAGGTTGCTGCGGGTGCAGCAGGATTTCGTCGCCGACGCGTCCCACCAGCTGCGCACGCCGCTGACCGGGCTGCGACTGCGCCTCGAGGCGCTCGGCGATCGCTTCCGCGACGACCCGTCGGTCGAGGCCGAGGTCGACGCGGCGATGGCCGAGATCGACCGCCTCTCCCACATGGTCGACGAGCTGTTGATCTTGAGCCGCGCGGGCGAGCACGACCTGCCCGGCGAGCGGGTCGACCTCGCCGACGTCGCCCGCCGCGCGACAGAGCGCTGGGGCGCGACCGCCGCGCAACGTGGCGTGGGACTCGAGCTCGGGCGCGACGGCGACGGTGCGACCGGCTGGATCGCTCCGCCCGACCTCGACCGCGCCCTCGACGCCCTGGTCGAGAACGCCCTCCTCTACTCCCCGGGCGGCTCGACCGTGACGATCGACGCGGCGCCGGGCGAGATCGCCGTGCTCGACCGTGGCCCCGGCCTCGCGACCGGCGAGGAGGAGGCGATCTTCGAGCGCTTCCGCCGCGGCAGCGCCGGCCAAGGCGGCCCGACCGGGACCGGCCTCGGCCTGGCGATCGCCCGCGAGCTGGCCCGCCAGTGGGACGGCGACGTCACCCTCACCCCGCGCGAGGGCGGCGGCCTCCGCGCGACGATCGAGGTGACGCGATGAAGCTGCCGACGACCCTGCGCTGGGTCGCCCTCGCCCTCCTCGGCCTGATCATCGCCGCCGCCGTCGCCCTCGGCGCCAGCCGCCTGGCAAGCCAACAGATCGGCATCGCCTCCGAATCCGTCTCCGCCGGCGACACCCTGGCCCCCCCGATCACCCCGGCGACCAAGCGCGGCCAGAAGAAGTCAGAAGAGAGCGGCGCTGGCAAGGAAGGCAAGGCGACGGAAACGACGCCCCCGGCGGAAGGGACCGAACCGGCCGAACTCGAAACCGAAGCGGAACCCCCGGCCGAAGTCCCCGCGGAAACGTCATCCGGGGACGACGAAAGCGGTGGCGAAGGTGGGGACGGCGGCGGCGCGGGCGGGGGCGGACCGGACGACTGAGGCCAGGGACGCAAGGCGTGGCGACAAACACGGCCGTCTCGGCCACGGCCCCCTGCACGCTTGTCTCGCTATGCGAGACAAGCGTGCAGGGGGCTGGCTGGCTGTGGCCGTGGCCGAGACGGCCGGGTGATGTGAGGGAAGGCGCGTCGGGCCGGGTCGTACGCCGGGCCCCGACCTCAATCGTCCGTCACCACCCCACCACCCGCGGCCGCGCTGGTGCGGGTCACGATCGGGTTGTGTCGACCTTCGGCCGCCTGGCCGGTCGTCGCGGTCGTCGCGGCGGTGGTGGTGGTCGAGCCGCTTGCGCTGGTGACGATCGGGGCGCGGCCGTTGCCGCTGGTGCTCGCGACCGGGCTGCCGAGCGTCGGGGCCATGCCGTGGTTGGTGCCGAGCGCGACGCCGCCGAGGGCGGCCAGGCCGACGACCGTCGCCGCGGCGGCGACCTTGGCACGTCGATCTCGATTCATCGCAAACCTCCTGGGTGTGAGGGAACGCTCTCGATTCTGCGCTGCCGGAGGTAAAGGGACGGCAATGCGGCGGCAAACCTTGCTCTCAGCCTCGCCACGTACGATCGCGCGATGAAGATCCTGGTCGTCGAGGACGAGGCCGGCATCGCCGACTTCCTCGGGCGCGGACTGCGCGCCGAGGGCTACGAGGTCGAGGTGGCCGGCGACGGCGAGGCGGGCGCCCGCCTGGCGCTCGATCCGGAGGTCGACCTGGTGCTGCTCGACCGGATGCTGCCCGGCGTCGACGGGATCGAGGTGCTGGCACGGGTGCGTCGGGTCCGCCCGGCGCTGCCGGTGATCATGCTGACCGCCCGCGGCGAAGTCGCCGACCGGATCGAGGGGCTCGACAGCGGCGCCACCGATTACGTCACCAAGCCGTTCGCCTTCGATGAGCTCCTCGCGCGAGTTCGGGCACAGTTGCGCTCGGCCGCCTCGGAAACCAGCCTCGAAGCCGCAGGCATTCGGCTCGACCTGATCACCCGCACCGCCCAGCGCGACGGCGCTTCGATCGAGCTGCCGCGGCGCGAGGCCGACCTGCTCGCCTACCTGATGCGCAACGAGGGCCACGTCTGCACCCGCGAGGAGCTGCTCTCCGCCGTCTGGGGATACGACCACGACCCGGGGACCAACATCGTCCAGGTCTACGTCGGCTACCTGCGGCGGAAACTCGCCCGCCCGGGCTCGCCCGCCCCGATCGAGACGCTGCGGTCGGTCGGCTACCGCCTGCGGAAGCCGCGATGAGGACGCGCTGGGAGCGACTCGGCCTGCGCGGCCGGCTGACGCTCTCCTTCGGCGCGATCGTCGTGCTGGCGTTCGCGATCGTCTTCGTCACGGTCCACGCCCAGATGTCGCGCGAGCAGAGCGTGATCAATCGGGAGGAGCGACAGGAGGCGGACAAAGAACGGCCCCCTACGGGCGAACACGAGAGCGACGGAGAGTCGCCGATCGAGGACGCGCGCTCCGACGTCCAGAACACCTTCTTCCTCGTCGGCGCCGTCGCCCTCCTCGCCGCCCTCCTCGCCGGCTACCTGGTCGCCGCGCGCGCGGCGGCACCGCTGCGGCGATTCGCCGCTACCGCCGCGGAGGTCGACGCCGGCGACCTCAGCCCGCGGATCAGGGTCGACCCGGCCGCCGCGGCGGAGCTGCGCGTCCTCGGCGAGTCCTTCGACCGCATGCTCGACCGGCTCGAGGACGCCTTCGCCCGCCAGCGCGGCTTCGTCTCCGACGCCTCCCACGAGCTGCGCAGTCCGTTGACCGCGATCCGCGGCCAGATCGAAGTGCTGGCGCGCGACCCCGACCCCGACGCCGCCGACGTGCACCGGGTCGAGGCGGCGACGCTGGCGGAGCTGGCGCGGGTCGAACGGCTGGTCGAGGAGATGCTGGCGCTGGCGCGGCTCGACGAGGGCGTCGGGCCCGCGCGGCGGGAGCTCGACGCGGAGCGCTTCCTGCGCGAGGCGGTCACCGCCGCCCCCGGCGGCGCCGAGGTCGGCACGCTCGCCCCCGGCCGGATCGACGCCGATCCCGACATGCTCGCCCGCGTCGTCCGCAACCTGGTCGAGAACGCCCGCCGCCACGCCGGCGCCGACGGGACCGTCCACGTCTCCTCGACCGCCACGGCGGGGCGCCTGCGAGTCGACGTCGACGACGACGGCCCCGGCATCCCGCCCGCCGAGCGCGAGCGCGTCTTCGACCGCTTCCACCGCTCCGACGCCGGGCGCGCCCGCTCGGCCGGCGGCTCCGGCCTCGGGCTGTCGATCGCGCGGGGGATCGTCGAGGCCCACGGCGGCACGATCCGCGCCGACGAATCGCCGCTCGGCGGCGCCCGGGTCAGCTTCGAGCTGCCGCTGCGCGGCGCGCCCTGAGGGGAAGATGAGAAGAATCTCACCGACCGCTTAGGGAGTACCCATGCCCGGCGCCGAGCATGGTCGTCATGTTCGACTCCCAAGCAGCCACTCTCCGTGGCTCCCGCGCCGAGCGCCGCGTCGCCCCTCACACCGGCGGAGTCGCCGGAAACGCCCGCCTCACCGGCGCCGTCGCCGTCGCCCTCCTGGTCCTGCTCGCCGCCGAGGGCGTGACGATCCCCTTCATCGGCCAGCTGCTCGGCCCGCACATGTTCATCGGCCTGCTGCTGATCCCGCCGGTGGCGCTGAAGCTGGGCAGCACCGGCTACCGCTTCGCCCGCTACTACACCCACGACGAGGCCTACGTGCGCAAGGGGCCGCCGCCGACGATCCTGCGCTTCCTCGCCCCCGGCGTCGTCCTCACCACGATCGCCCTGTTCGGCACCGGGGTCGCGCTGATCTTCGCCGGGCCGCCGAGCAACACCCTGATCTTCGCCCACAAGGCGAGCTTCATCGCCTGGATCGCGCTGATGGCGCTGCACGTGCTCGGACACCTGCTGGAGCTGCCGCGGCTGGCGAGCGCCGACTGGCGGCGGACCGGCCCACGTGAGGCGCGCCTGGCGGGCGCCGGCCTGCGGGCGAGCCTGCTCGCCGCGTCGATCGTCGCGGGCGTTGCCCTCGGCTTCCTCGCCCTGTCGGCCGGCAAGGCGTGGCTCTAAGGGAATTCACAGGCTGCCGTTAGGGCGGCTTGGCGAAACGGAGAGATCCTCGAGACATGGACCCGATCCAGAAAAGAGAACTGAAACGGCAGGCCTGGATGCGGCTCGCCGCCCAGAAGCGCCGCGCCGGCCTCCTGCGCGGCCGCGTCGTCGCCCTCTCGCTGGTCTGCTTCGCCCTCCTGTGGGGGATCGTCTTCGTGCAGATGGCGACCGGCAACGACCCGGTGCTGAGCGCCAAGCAGAAGTCGAACACCGGCCGGACGACGGCGAGCGTGAAGCAGTCGCACCATCACAAGAAGCGCGAAACGCTCGAACTCGAACCGGAAGTCAGGGCGTCCGGCGAAGTGGTCGAACCCGAACCGGAAGTCGAATTCGAAGAATTCGGCCCCCCGAACGAAGCCGAAGTCGAACCCGAATTCGAAGAAGTCGAAGCAGAACCGGAATTCGAAGAAGCGGCGCCGGAACCGGAATTCGAAGAAGTCGAACCCGAATTCGTCGAAGAAGAACCGCTGGTGACGAGCCAGTCATGATCCGCGAGGTAGGCAGGACCTTCGACTGCTTCGGCGGCCGCTGCGCGGTGCGGGTGGTCGACCGCGACGCCGACACGGCCCTCGCCGCGGTCCGCGAGGCGCGGACGACGCTGCTCGACGCCCACCTGACGCTCTCCCGCTTCGACCCCGAGAGCGAGCTGTCGTGCCTCAACCGCGATCCGCGCCCGGTCGTCCCCGTCTCCCCGCTGATGCGCCGGGTCGTCGCCGCCGCGCTGACCGCCGGGCTGCGGAGCGGCGGCCTGGTCGACGCGACGCTGGTCGACGAGATCGAGGCGGCGGGCTACGCCGACTCGCGCCGGTTCGACGGCGACGGCGCCGAGCGCGACCTGCCGCCGGTGCGGGCGGCGGGCGCCAGCCCGCGCGCGGGC
>JAFDWD010000388.1 GCA_018268695.1 Actinomycetota bacterium | reverse complement strand
CGTCGACCTCGACGGGATCGACGGCCTCATCCACATCTCCGAGCTTTCCTGGAGCCACGTCAACCACCCCTGGGAAGTGGTGGCGATCGGCGACACGGTGCGCATCAAAGTCCTCGACATCGACCGCGACCGCCAGTGGATCTCCCTCTGTCTCAAGCAGACCCAGGAGGACCCGTGGCAGCGGGTCATCTCGACCCACCGTCCCGGCGACGTGCTCGAGGGCACGGTCACCAAGGTCGTCGCCTTCGGCGCCTTCGTCGAAATCCTGCCGGGGGTCGAGGGCCTGGTCCACATCTCCGAGCTTGCCGACCACCACGTCGAGAACCCCTCCGAAGTGGTCGAGCCGGGCGCCAAACTGAACGTCAAGATCCTCGAGATCGACGAAGACCGGCGTCGCCTGTCGCTCTCGATCAAGCGGGTCGAGAACCAGAACATGCCGATGCTGGACCTCAGCGCGCAGATCGCCGCCGCCAACGCGGCCCAGGCGGGCGTCGCCGAGGACGCTGCCGAGGAGGCCGCGATCGACGTCGCGGAGGACTCCCCGGTCGAGGGCCAGGAAGTCGAGTCGCCCGCCGTCGAGGCCGAGACGGCCGCCGCCGAGGTTCCCGAGGGTGCCACCGCGGAGGCTGCGGTCGAGGACGCCGCGCAGGCGGAGGCTCCCGAGGCCGCGCCCGAGGCCGCAACTTCCGAGCCCGAGGCAGTCGCCGAGGCTCCCGCCGCCGAGTCTTCTGAGCCCGAGGCGGGTTCTGAGGGCGATGGCGCCGACGACGCCGCTTCCGGCGGCGACACCGACAGCGAGTCCGAGCAGCAGGGCTAACCGTGGGCGGGGCCGTGTGGCGCCGCTGACGATCGGGCTGACCGGCGGCATCGCCGCGGGCAAGTCGGAGGCACTTGCGGCTTTTGGCCGCCTGGGCGTGGCGACGCTCTCGAGCGACGCCGTAGTCCACGATCTGCTCGAAGGCGAGGCGCTGCGCCGGGAGATGGTGGAGCGCTGGGGGCCCGAGGTCGCGCCCGAGGGCGCCCCGACCGACCGTGGCGCGATCGGTGGCATCGTCTTCGCCGACCCGGAGCAGCTGACCTGGCTCGAGTCGAAGATCCACCCGGCGGTCGGCGCGGAGACCGCCCGCTGGATCGCGACCCTCCCTGACGACACCGAGTTCGCCGTGATCGAGGTGCCTCTGCTGTTCGAGGGCGGCCGGGACGGAGTCTTCGACACCACCGTCTCGATCGTCGCCGCCGAAGACGTCCGCCGCGAGCGCGCCGCCGCTCGCGGCCACGCGCTGGTCGACGCTCGCGAGGCGCGCCAGCTGACCCAGGAGGAGAAGGCCGAGCGGGCCGAGCACGTCGTCGTCAACGACGGGTCGGTCGAGGACCTCGAGGAGGCCCTGTCCGCGCTGCTCGCGAAGCTGAGGGGATGAGCACCCGGGCAAACGCACGCCCCCAGGCACGCCGGCAAGCGAGCCGCTGGCCGATCTTCCTCGGGATCGCGGTGATCCTCGGGCTGGTCGTCGGGGTCCTCGTGGTCAACGGGACGGTCCATAAGGCGATCGACGAATTCACCCTGCCGCTCGACCACGAGGACATCATCCGCCAGCAGGCCGCCGAAAAGGGGGTGGACGCAGCGCTGATCGCGGCGGTGATCGACACCGAGTCGAAGTTCCAGGCCTCGGCCCGCTCGAGCGCCGGTGCGCGGGGCCTGATGCAGATCACCCCGGAAGCGGCCTCGGACATCGCCCGGCACAGCGGTGCGACGACCTTCCACACCTCAGACCTCGCCGATCCCGAAATCAACATCAAGTACGGGACCTACCTGCTCGCCGAACGAATCCAGTTCTACGGCGGCGACGTGGTTGCGGCGCTGGCCTCCTACAACGCCGGGCCCGGGCCGGTGGAAAAGTGGGGCGGCAGCGAAATGACGATCGACGACATCACCTATCCGGAAACCCGCGCCTACGTCGAACTCGTACTCGAACGCCAAAAGGAGTACCGGGAAAAGTACGCTTCGGAGCTTGGTTATCGGGGGGGATAAGCCGAACCCGCGGGTTTGGGCGTTGGCGCTGGCGGTCGGCATCGTGCTGGCCGACTCGTCGATCGTCGTCCTCGCCCTGCCTGACATCTATCGGGACCTCGACACCTCGGTTTTCGGTGTCACCTGGGTCCTCGTCTCCTTCAACCTGGTGATGGCGCTCGCCGCGGTCCCGGCGGCGATGTTGGCGCGCCGGGTGGGCCCGGGACGGTCGGCCGCGGTCGGCCTCGCGATCTTCGCCGGAGCCGGGCTCGCCTGCGGGGCCTCCGACCATCTCTCCACCCTGATCATCGCCCGCTAGGTGCAGGCCCTCGGCGGCGCGTTGGCGGTGACGGCCTCGCTCGAGCTGCTGCCGCTGGCGGTCGGCTCGGAGCGCCGCGCGACCGCGGTCTGGGCCACCGCCGGGGCGACGGGCGCGGCCCTCGGACCCGCGGTGGGCGGCATCCTCACCCAGCTCGTCTCCTGGCAGTCGATCTTCCTGATCCAGGTGCCCATCGCGCTCGCCGCGGCGGTCCCGATCCTCACCATCGCCCGCCACGAGATGTCGACCCGGGTGATCGAAGGTGAGATCGCCCCCAGCGTCGGCAGGCCTCACATCTGGGCGAACGTCGCCCTGGCGATGGTCTCCGCCTCGATCGCCGCCGCGCTCTTCCTCCTCGTCCTGCTGCTGATCGAAGGCTGGCGACTCAGTCCGATCGGCGCGGCGATCGTCGTCTCCGTCATGCCGCTGGCGGCGGCGGTCGGGGCCCGGCTCTCGGGCTGGGTCGAGGACGAGCGCTCGCGCGCCGCGGCCGGGGCGCTGCTCCTCGCGGGCGGCCTCGGCGGCCTGGCGCTGCTGCCGAAGGCCGAGGTGGCGCTCACCGTCCCGCCGCAGATCCTCGTCGGCATCGGCCTCTCGCTGGTGCTCTCGGCGCTCACCGAGACGGCGCTCGCCGGCCGCGCCCCGCAGGCGATCCACGGCGGCTGGACGATCTCCGCCCGCCACGCGGGAGTCGTCGTCGGCCTGCTCGCGCTGACGCCGGTCTTCACGCACGACATCGCGGTGCAGCAGAAGCAGGCGATCGACGCCGGCACCTCGGTGATCCTCGACTCGCCGATCCGCCCGACCGTCAAGCTGGGTCTGGCGCAGAAGATCTCCGACCACCTGGAACTCGAGGACGGCAAAGTGCCGAACCTCGGCCATGTGTTCGATCCTCTGCCCGAAGACGAAGGCGAACGGAGCGAAGTGGTGGAGCTGCGCGAAGAACTGCAGGAGCAGTTGAACGCCGGGGCGACCCACGCCTTCAGCCCCTCGTTCGTGATCGCCGCCCTGATCGGCCTGCTGGCGTTGATCCCGATCGGCCTGGCGCGGAGGATCGATCTATGAGTCGCGGGCGGATCCTGATCGGCGTGGCGCTCGTCCTCTCACTGGCGTTGGTCGGCGTCTATGCCGCCGCGGGCGGGGCGTCCTACCAGCCGGTGCAAGTTCAGAACCCCTGCGAACCGCGGGCGGAGACCGCCAACAGCGGCGGCCTCGAAGGCCTGGCGGAGGAATTCACGCTCTCGGCGCTCGACGGCGCGGCCTGCAGACTCGGGGTCAGCCGCGAGCGCCTTGCCCGCGCCCTCGCCTCCAAGGAAGCGCGCGAACGCTTCACCAAGCGATTCCACATCGACGACGAAAAGTTGACCAAGGCGATCCGCGCCGGACTGGTGCGTGCGGTCGACGACGCCGAAGAACGCGGGAAGCTCCCGGCCTTCGTCGCCGGGCCGATGCGGGGCGCGGTGGAACACGTGCCGCTCGAAGAGGGGATCGAATTGGTCCAGGACGCGGAAAAGATCCTCAGCGGCGAAGGCTTCCTCGACGGCATCGGGAACGCGCTCGAAGAACTGCTTCCCTGACGTAGATAGACCCGTACTTAGGACCTATCTCGGTAGGACCGCACCCCTGGATCCGGCCCAGGACACGGCGCGGATGCGGCTCCGTCGCGTCTCCCGCATGGCGCTGCCATGCGGGATCCACGCCGCAACCGCCCCGCTTGGTCCTGAACCGGCCCAGTGGCACGCTCCTACCGAGATAGGTCCTTAAGAATTAGGTAGTCGCGCCGATAAAGACGCGATGGCTCAAAACAAGCTTCAGGTCCCGGTCGTCGTCGGCACCCGCCCGGAGGCGATCAAGCTCGTCTCGCTGATCCTCGCTCTCCGCGCCAGCGAGAACTACAACCCGATCGTGGTCTCGACCGGCCAGCACAATCGCCTGGTCGAGTACATCTTCGAGCTCGCCGACATCAGGCCCGACGTGACGCTGTGGGCGGGCTCGCGCCGCGCCGCGCTGAACGAGCGGGTCGCCTCGGTGATGCAGCGCTTCGAAGACTTCTGCGTCGAGCGCTTCGACATCGATCCCGACGTGATCCCGAGCCAGGAGGACATCCTCGCCGGCAAGCACCCGGCGCTGGTGCTCGTCCACGGCGACACCAGCTCGGCGATGGCGGCCGCGCTGTCTTCCTTCCACATGCGGATCCCGGTGATGCACGTCGAGGCGGGGTTGCGCACCGGCGGCACGAACCTGACGCCGTTCCCGGAGGAGCTGAACCGGCAGGTGATCTCGACGATCGCCGCGATGCACTTCGCCCCGACCTCGGAGAACCTCGGCAACCTGGTGCGGGAGAACGTCCCGGTCGAGCAGGTCTTCGTCACCGGCAACACCGGCATCGACGCTCTGCATTGGTCCGCGGGGATGAACGTGCAGTTCGCCAATCCCGATCTGCAGGCCCTGGTCGATTCCGACCGGCGCATCGTCGTCGTCACCGCGCACCGGCGCGAGAACTGGGGGGACGGCCTGCGCGGGATCGCCGAGGGGGTCGCGCGCGTCGCCGATCGCCATCCCGACGTGAGCGTGGTGCTGCCCGTGCATCCGAACCCGCGAGTTCGCGAGGTGCTGACCGAGCGCCTGCAGGGCCTCGACAACGTCCTGCTCACCGACCCGCTCGGTTACGCCACCTTCTCCCGCCTGCTCGGCCGCTGCCACCTGGTGATCACCGATTCCGGCGGGATCCAGGAAGAGGCGCCGTCGCTGGGCAAGCCGGTGCTGGTCACCCGGGAGACGACCGAGCGCACCGAGGGGCTCGCCGCCGGCACCCTGCGCCTGGTCGGGACCGATCCGCACGCGATCTTCGTCGAGGCGAACAAGCTGCTGGAGAGCGACGCCGCCTACCGTGAGATGTCCGAGGCGGAGAACCCCTACGGCGACGGTCACGCCGCCGAGCGGATCGTCGCCTGTCTCGAGCACCTGCTCCTGGGCACCCATCCGCCCAGCCAGTTCGGCACCGGCTACAGCCGCGCCGCGGTCGCGATCGCGGCCGGGATGCGCTCCGGGCGTGGGGTGGGGGTCGAGGCCCTGCGCCAGGCGATCGACGAGGCCGCCCTGTCGGCACCGGCGGGGATCGGCGAGGCTGTCGGTGAGGCCGAGCTCGAGACCGCGCTGATCGAGCAGCAGGAGGAGGCCGCGAGCATGGGCGGTCTCTCGATGCTGGACTGACCATGCTCTTCGCGGGGCTCGCCTGGCCGTGGGTCGTCCTCTTCAGCGTCTGCCTGGTGGTGGTCGCCGGGATGTTCCTCTGGACGCTCCTCCTGTTCGTCCGCGGGCACGACGCGATCCTCCATCCGCCCGAGCCGCCGCCGGAGGGTGCCGATGCCTTCACCTGGGTCTTCCTGGTCCCCGCGATGAACGAGGAGGTGGTGATCGCCGACTCGGTCGAGCGGCTGGTCGCGCTGCCGGTGGCGCGCAAGCGGATCGTCGTCATCGACGACGCCTCCGAGGACCGGACGCCGGAGATCCTCGCCGGGATCGACCATCCCGACCTCTTCGTCCTGCGCCGCGACAAGCCCGACGCCCAGAAGGGGAAGGCGGCGGGACTGAACTACGCCTACCGGGCGCTGCGCGGATACGACCGCGAACGGACGATCGTCGTGATCGTCGACGCCGACGGGCGCCTCGACTCCGAGGCGCCGCACTTCGTCTCGGCGCACTTCGTCGATCCCGAGGTGGGCGGCGTCCAGGCGCTGGTGCGGATGTACAACCGTCAGGCGCCCCTCGTCTACATGCAGGACGTCGAGTTCGGCGTCTACGGGCACCTTTTCCAGGCCGGCCGCAACCATTGGGGAACGGCGGGGATGGGCGGCAACGGCCAGTTCAACCGACTGAGCGCCCTGGATGCGGTCGCCGACGAGGAGGGTCCGTGGCGCGACAAGCTGACCGAGGACCAGGATCTCGGCCTGCGCCTGATCGCCAACGGTTGGAAGGGCAGGCAGGACCTGCGCGCCGTCGTCTCCCAGCAGGGCCTCCCCAAGCTCCGCCCGCTCCTCCGTCAGCGCACCCGCTGGTCCCAGGGCAACCTGCAGGCGATCGGCCTCTGGCGCCAGGTCCTGGGCGCGAAGACCCTTGGCCTCGGCCCGCGGATCGAGCAGGCGGCCTACCTTTTCATGCCCTTCTGGCAAGGCATCATCGGCCTCGGCCTGGCCGGCGCCATCATCCTCGCGATCCTCGGCATCGCTCCCTTCTGGGGCGGCGGCCCGACCTGGATGCTGTTCCTCTTCTACCTGCTCGCCTTCGGCGGTACCTCGCTGGGGACGATCGCCTCCCGCGCCGACCAAGGCCCGGCGGGCTGGGTCACGGGCTTCTTTCTCGGCCAGGTCTACACCCTCTACACCTGGTTCCTCTGGCCCGTCCTGGTGCGCTCGACCGCCCGCCAGCTGAGCGGCCACGGCACCTGGGCGAAGACGGCCCGCGAGCCGATCGCCGACCTACCCGAGCCGCCCGGCGGGCCGTCGGCCCCTCCGCCCGTCGCGAACGGAGCCGGGCCCCGAGAGCCGGTCGGGCGGGCGGTGTAGGGGGTCGGGTCCCAGGGAAAGGGACGCAAGGGCTGGCGGCAAACACGGCCATCTCGTCCACGCCCCCTGCACGCTTGTCTCGCTATGCGAGACAAGCGTGCAGGGGGCAGGCTGCGGCCGTGGCCGAGACGGCCGGGGTATGAAAGGTGAGCAGGAAGTCCGACGCCCTCCCGGGAGACATGCGCGAGACGCCACGAACGCCACACTTCCGCGCAGGTCCCGTCACGTTCGTGCGCCTTCCGTCTGACCCCAAATGTTGATGGGCCGAAAACTCCAGAAATACTGGAGTTTTCGGCCCATCAACCTCCATGAGACGCCCAGGGCACCGCCCCTCGGACGGTCGAAACCGCCCGGAAGTAATCTGGACCCCGTGATCATCGGCTTCGTCGGATCGGGAAGCATGGCGGCG
>JAFDWD010000387.1 GCA_018268695.1 Actinomycetota bacterium | reverse complement strand
GATCTCCTCGGTTTTCAGGTCGGTGACGAAGACCGCGTCGGGCAGCCGGTCCATGTCGCGCACGCCACCGAGGTTGAACTCGAGCTTCGCGAGTTCCGCCTCCATGTTCATCCGCTCCTTGGTCGGCAGGAGGTCGAGTTTGCCCTCCTCTTTCCAACCATTGAGCTCGTGGAGGCGGGCGATCCGGCCCGACATCGTCTGGAAGTTGGTCAGCAGGCCGCCCAGCCAACGTTTGTTGACGTAGGGCATTTTCGTTTTTTCGGCCCATTCCTGGACCACGTCGCGCGCCTGCTTCTTGGTGCCGACGAAGAGGATGGTCCCGCCGCCGGAGGCGAGCTCACCGGCGAAGCGGCGGGCGTTCTCCAACAGGGCCTCCGTCTGGAGGAGGTCGATGATGTGGATCCCGTCGAGCTCGCCGAAGATGAAACGGCGCATGTTGGGGTTCCAGCGGCGCGTCTGATGGCCGAAGTGGACCCCGGCCTCGAGCAGTTCTTGCAGGCCTGCCTGCGGCATGTGCTTCTCCTTGATTCGGTTACGTTGCGCCCGCCCCACTCGCCGGGACCCGGGTTGTCGGCCGCTTTGGCCGCCGGGCAGGATCCGGTCCGCTACTGGACGGGGATAGAAGTGACTGGAATTACTTACGGGCGATTGTAGAGGGGCGCGCCGGGCGGCGACTACTCGCCTTTCGCCGCCTCCAGAGCCGCCGTCAGATCCGCTGGGAGCGCCGAGCGGAAGTCGAGCGGCTCGTCCGTCCGCGGGTGGCGGAACGCGAGCCGGTGCGCGTGCAGGAACTGGCGTCCCAGGCCGTATCGGTCGGTTCCGCCGTAGGTCGAGTCGCCAACCAGGGGGTGGCCGATCGCGGCGAAATGCGCACGGATCTGGTGCGTGCGGCCGGTCTCCAGGCGGGCCTCGAGGTAGGTCTCGCGCGGCAGTAGCTCCAGGACCTCGAAATGGGTGCGGGCCTCGCGTGAGGCGGCGCCCGCGACCGCCATCCGGGTGCGGCGCTTGCTCGCCCTCCCGATCGGGGCGTCGATCGTCCCCGTCCGCGACGCCAGGCGACCGCCCGCCAGGGCCAGGTACCGGCGCTCCACACGGCGCTCGCGGACCGCCTCCTGGAGCGCCGCCAGCGCCTCGGGTCCACGAGCCACGACCATCAGCCCACTGGTGTCCTTGTCGAGGCGGTGGACGATCCCGGGCCGCTCCGGGTCCCCGCCGCCGAGCAGGTCTCCCAGCTCCGAAACCACGGTCGGGCCGGTGTGCGAGGGCGCCGGGTGGACGACGAGCCCGGCCGGCTTGTCGAGCACGGCCAGGTCCTCGTCGAGGTGGACGATCCGCAGCTCGGGCGCGACGCCCTCAGGAGTCACGCTCGGTCCGCTCGGCTTCGCGCACGTAGATGACGAGCAGGATCACGACCCCGCAGGTGATCCCGCAGTCGGCCAGGTTGAACGGCGGCCAGTGCGGCAGTTCGATGAAGTCGGTGACGTGGCCGTGACGCAGGCGGTCGACCAGGTTGCCGATCGCCCCGCCGACCAGGAGCCCGGTCGCGACCCACATCCCCGGCCGCGCCGGGTTCCGCGAGAACAGCCAGAGGACGATTCCGAGCGCGACCAGCGTCACCACGATCAGCCCGATCCCACTCCCCGAGGCGAGACCGAAGGCGACCCCTTCGTTGTGGGACAGGGTCAGCTTCAGCGGTCCCAGCACGTCGACCTGTTCGCCGAGCACGATGTGGTGTTCGACGATCGACTTCGCCACCTGATCGAGGATCAGGACGAGGACGGCCAGTGCTGCCGCGAGCCCCCAGGCCCGCGTCCGACGATCGCTCACGAAAGGGCGCCGACGATGATCGCCTCGGCGATCCCGAGGACGATCAGGGCGATGATCGGGCTGGGGTCGAAGGCGAGCTGGCCGCCGCCGATCGGGCGGATGAAGCTGCGGAAGATGTTCAGGTAGGGATCGGTCGTTTCGGTGATGAAGTCGAGGACGGCCCGCCGCCAGGGCGAGTACGGCATCCGCGGGACGAACGAGATCAGGATGTTCAGCAGGATCAGGATCGTGTAGACGATGAAGAGCGCGCTGACGTAGGTGGCGATGTCGCTCCGCGAGAGGGCGAGCGGCAGGAGCGCGAGCGAGGTCATCCGCGCATCCTCCGCAACGATCCGTCGACCGCGGCGACGAAGGCGGCCCGCGCGCCGAGGCGATCCAGTTCCTTGAGGCCGGCCTCGGTGCTGCCGCCCGGGGAGGCGACCGCGCGGCGGACGTCGGCGGGATGGCGGCGGCGCAGCAGCTCGGCGGTGCCGGCCGCCGTCTAGACCACCAGCTCCCGGGCCAGCTCCGGATCGAGGCCGTCGTCGGCCCCGGCGTCGCCGATCGCTTCCACCGCCAGTGCGAGGTAG
>JAFDWD010000386.1 GCA_018268695.1 Actinomycetota bacterium | reverse complement strand
GCCCGAAACTCAGCGCCGGATGCGCCAAGGCCGTCGCCAGCGAGCACGGTCGGGCCACCGGCCGCCCTCGCTCAAGGGTCGTCGGGCAAGCGGATCTCGGCCAAGCGGAAAAGCACTGGCGGCGTCGCCCAGGCCCGGCGCCGGGCGGCCTTAAGAGCTAGAGCGGAGGCTGCCCGGCGCCGGGCGCGGCAACGTCGGCGAGCAAGAGAGCTGCGCTTGCAGGGCATCAACGAGCGCGCTCGCGATGGCAGAAACGTGCGCGAGGTACCGGCACCACCTCCGACGACGGGTTCGCCGGTGGTGAAGGAAGCAGCGAGCGAGCCGCCTTCGATTTCGGTGCCGCCGCCCCCAGAAGCGCCACCGACGGAACCGTCCTCACCACCACACGACTCGGAGGCACCGACGGCGAGCGGTGGGGCGGCGGCACCCGCGCCAAGCGCGTCATCGAATGAAAGCGCTGCGGAAAGCGAGTTTGGCTTCGAGAGGTAGCGACGCGGATGGGAGCCGCGTGGAAGAGACAGGAGATTGCGATGTGCGAGAGATCGAGACGACTGATTCGGCGGCATCGAGGCCTTGGCCCTCGCGGCCCAGCCCTTGCGTTTCTTCTGTGCCTCTTCGGCCTGGCCGTCGCGGCGACCCCTGCGGCCGCCGCGCCGTCGAAGTTCATCTACCTGCTCTGCGATCCGGCACTACCCGGTGGCAACCCGCCAGCAGCCAGCTTCACGGTCAACCCGGGCGTGCCGTTCACCCCGTTTCAGACCTGTGCGCAGCCGGGCGGCTCGATCGGCATCACTGAGACCGGCAGCACTGCCGGCCAGTTCGCCTGGTGGAGCTTCGCGATCCCGGCGACGCCCGGCGGCTACGTCGAAGCGGCGACCGTCTCGGGCAGCGCCTCCGGCCTCGGCCCCGGCAACAACCACACCTATGCGTACGAACAGGGGTGGCCGGTAAACGGCGCCGGGGAGAGCCGACGCGTCTTCCAGAACTCCGAAGGCGAAGCGCCGTTCTATTTCAGCTACGACATCTTCAGGATCTTCTTGAACTGCGACGGCAATTACGCGCCGGGCTGCGGCGCCGGACCGACGATCGCGATCCACGACATTGCCGCCACCGAGGTCGACCTCAATCCGCCGGTGCTCGCCTCGATCTCGGGGTCGCTTTTGGCGCCCGGGGTGGTGCGAGGCCACCAGGAACTGAGCGCCGAAGCCCTGGACATCGGCGGCGGGGTGAGCCGCCTGGAAGTGCTGGTGAACGGGATCCCTGCTCCTTCGCCGACGCTCGCACCGTGCGCCGTAGTGGCGGTGGCGAACCCGAGCTACACCGGCATTGCGGCGATCACGCCCTCGCCATGCCCGCCGCAGTTGAAAGCGAACTGGACGCTAGACACTGCCACGTCGCCGTTCCAGCAAGGG
>JAFDWD010000385.1 GCA_018268695.1 Actinomycetota bacterium | reverse complement strand
GGGCCGGCCGTAGCAGCAGCCCGCCAGGAAGCAGCCCGGTCTGCCGACGGCCATCCCGAGCATCAGCCCCGGGGCGGTGGCATCGAGATAGGCACCCGCGTGGATCGCCGTCCCGCTCACGAGAACGATGCCGGCCGCGATCCCACCGCCGAGGATCGCACCCTGGACGCACCAGCCGTCGAACCGCCGCCCGTGCTGGACGACGACGTACCAGGCCTTCGCGCCCGCACAACCGGCGACCACCGCCGCGGCCGACACGAAGAGCGCCGCGCCGATGTCTTCTCCGGCACGCGAGAGGAGGAGCGCCTGCGCGACGAGGCCCACGAGGACGCCCAGGCCGACCAGCACCCCCCAGCTCACCGGATGCACCCCGGGGATCGGCGCCCAGGGGCGTATCTGGCTGGCGAGTCTCTCGGTCCGGGCCGCACGGGGCCGGACTCTCCGCGGCCACAAGGCGTGACCGGATCCCTCCGCCGCCGCAAGAGCGTGGAGCGGACGGCTCCGGCCGATCCTCGCCGATGGTGCCGCGGTGACCTCCCACTCGCCGGGATTCATCCCACGGACCTCGGTCGTCACCGCGACCGGACCGGTGCCCGGGACGACGCCCTCCACGATCTGTGCCTGGACGAATCTGTCGCCCGCGCGCGGCTTGCCCTTGACGTCCAGTCGCCTTCCGGTGAAGGAGATGGTCAGCGAGCGCGGGGCGCCCTCCCCCTCTCCCGGATCGAACCAGCAGGTCGGCCGCAGAACCTCGGCAAGGACCTCCCGCCGCCAGCCGCCACGGTCCTCCGCCCCGGTGCCCGCTCCCTGGCGCTCGGTCCGCGTGGTCGTCGGCTTCGGTGGACTGAAGCGATTCGGCCTCCGCCTCGCGGCCCCGCCCTTCTTGCGCACCCCGGACCTTCCGCGCTTCGACATCTTCTGCCTACGTCTCCACACTCGACTCGCGGCCGAGCCGCGCCGCGGCCAGTCCCGAGACGCGCCGGCGGCGGGCCTCGGGTGCGGGCCAGATCGCGATCAGGCCGCCGACCGCGGCGACCCCGGCG
>JAFDWD010000384.1 GCA_018268695.1 Actinomycetota bacterium | reverse complement strand
TCGGCTTCGACGAGGAGGCGCGCGAGTTCATGCAGTTCATCCTCCAGGTCTGCCGGGACCACCCCGAACTACAGATCATGTACGGGATCGGGGGCGAGCGCGAACTGACCGAGTCGACGCTCGAGAACCTCTCCGGCTACGGCGGCGCTAAGCCCGTCCGGATCGGCAACGGCGCCTTCGACCAGCGCCAGAACGACGTCTGGGGCGCGCTGCTCGACTCGGTCTACCTGCACGAAAAAGCGTTGCGTGGGACCGGCACCCAGGCCGACCGCGCGCTGATCCGCCACCAGGTCGAAAAAGCGATCGAATCATTCCCCCTGCCCGACCAGGGCATCTGGGAGTCGCGCGGCGATCCCCAGCACTACGTCTCCTCCAAGGTGAGCATGTGGGTGGCGGCCGACCGCGGGGCGCGGCTGGCGCGGGAGATCGGCAACGAAGACCTCGCCAAGGAGTGGAGCGCGAAGGCCGACGCCTTCAAGGCGGAGATCTGCGAGAAGGGCTGCCGCGACGGCGTCTTCCGCCAGCACTACGACACCGACGCGCTCGATGCCTCGCTCCTCTTGATGCCGCTCTACCGCTTCCTGCCCGGGGATGACCCGCGGATCGTCGCGACCGTGAACGCGATCGCCGAGAACCTGACCGAGGAAGGCCTCGTCCTCCGCTACAAGGTCGACGAGACCGACGACGGCCTGACCGGCAAGGAGGGAACCTTCCTCATCTGCTCCTTCTGGATGGTCTCGGCCCTCTCGGAGATCGGCGAGCAGGACCGCGCCCGCAAGCTCTGCGAACGCCTCCTCGGGATGGCCGGCTGGCTCGACCTCTACGCCGAGGAGTTGGACCCCCAGTCCGGCCGCCACCTCGGCAACTTCCCCCAGGCCTTCACCCACCTGGCGCTGATCAACGCGGTCTCCCACGTGATCGCCGACGAGCAGAGCGACGCGGGCGGCCGCGGTGCGGTGTTCACGCAGATGGGCGGGGTGCGGGAAGGGCTGTGAGGGGCCCGAGACAAGGGACGCAAGGGTTTTCGGCGAGCGCGGCCGTCCCGGGAGACGTGCGAGAAACGCCATGAACTCCACACTTCCGCGCAGGCTCGTCCACGTTCGTGCGCATTCCGTCGGAGGCGAAATGTTGATGGGCCGAAAAGTCCTCTATATCTGGACTTTTCGGCCCGTCAACCTTGGGGGTGCTAGGAAACCGTGACGAGAGTGTGGAGTTCCGGGAGGAAGCGTCACGGACCTTCGGAGTTTCAGACGGAACCCTCACGTCCTGGGCGTCTCATCGCGGTCACAGCCTGCCAGGACCGCGGTGAGACGCCCAGGGCGCAACTCGGACGGCCGCTCAGCCCCGAGGCCGCACCATCCTGTACACCACCAGCCGCTCCCCGCTCCGCCCCGTCGTCTCGAAGTCGAACTCCATGCCGAGCGCACGGGCGACGCCGATCGAGGCGGAGTTCGGGGGTTGGATGCGGGCGATGATGCTGGGCATCTCCAGTTGGAAGGCCTCGTCGCGGAGGGCGGCGGCGCCCTCGGAGCCGAGGCCGCGGCCCCAGGCGGGGGGCTCGAGCCACCAGCCGATCTCGCGCTCTCCCGGATCGAGGCCGGCGGTGCCCTCGCCGGCGTAGTTCAGCGAGACGAGGCCGATGCCGCGCCCGGTCTCCTTGTCGATCGCGGCGCGCCAGCCGAAGCCGTGGTCCTCCCAGTGACGACGCTCCGCCCGGGCGACGTCCTCGGCCAGCAAGGGCGGCCATGGATCCCCGGTGCCGATGAACCGCATCACCGCGGGCGTCGAGGCGAGCCGCACCAGCAGGTCGGTGTGGCGGTCGTCCCAACGCTCGAGGCGCAGGCGCTCGGTCTCGATCACGGCGGCGGCGTCGATCACTTCCTGTCAAGTATTACGCCGCCACGGCGCCGCGCCGTCAATCGACCTCAGGGAGCCAGGCCCAGAAGCGCTTCGCCCCTTCGTGGGGGCGGCTGCCCGCGCGGCGGATCGCCGTCAGCGGCCGCTCGATCGCCAGCCCTTTGAGCGGCACCGCGACGAGGCGTCCGGCCGAGAGGTCGGGTTCGAGGGCCAGCTCGGAGATCAGGGCGAAGCCGCCCGCCGCAAGCGAGCGCTTCACCCCTTCGAGGCTCGCCAGGGAGAGATCGGGCTCGAGCTCGACGCCGACCTCGGCGAGGGCCGCGGCGGCGACCGCGCGCATCCCGGAGCCCGACTCGCGCGAGATCCAGCGACCGCGGGTGAGCTCGCGCGGGTTGACGAAGCGGCGGCGCGCCCAGCGGTGGTCAGTGGCGACGGCGAGGACGATCTCGTCGCGGGCGACGACCTTGGTCTCGAGGCCGTCGAGGGGTTCGAGGCCCTCGACGAAGCCGACGTCGGCGCGGTGCTCGCGGACGGCGGCGATCGCCGCGACCGAGTTGACGACGTCGACCTGCGGATGCACGCCGGGCAGCTCGGCGCGGAAGGCGGTGAGCCAGGTCGGCAGGAGCGCCTCGCCGATCGTGTGGCTGGCGGCGATCCGCAGAGGTCGCGCCGCCCGCGCCCCGGAGACGGCCTGCTCGGCCTGGACGAGCGCGTCGAGGCCGCGCCGCGCCTCCGGGTAGAGCGCCATGCCCTCCTCGGTCGGGCGGACGCCGTGTCGTCCCCGTGTCAGCAAGGTCACGCCGAGCCGGCGCTCCAACGCCTGGATGCGCTTCGTGGTCGCCGATTGGGTCAGGTCGAGCGCCTCCGAGGCGCCCTGCACGCTGCCGGTCTCGACCGCCGCGGTGAAGGCGGCGAGCTCACGGGAGGAGAGCGTGTCGGGCACACCGGGCATTCCAGCATGGAATGCCACAAACCGCGGTCGTCCTTCGGCCCGCCCAGCGGGCCAAAGGACGACCGCGGGTGGGAGCTATTTCGCGAGCTTGATCGCCATCTTCGCCCCCGGGGCGAGCACGCGGCCCGCCTGCGGGTTCTGGTGGATCGCCTTGCCCCGCTTC
>JAFDWD010000383.1 GCA_018268695.1 Actinomycetota bacterium | reverse complement strand
GGCGGAACTCGGCGTCGACGGCGTCGAGGCCCCGGTCGAGGGCTTCGGCCTCTCCTTCGCGGAGGAGCTCGAGGAGCTCGCCCAGGAGATCGAGTCGACCTCCGGCGACGACGCGAAAAAATAAGCGTCGTCAGCACCAAGTCGTAACGAAGGGCCGCCTCCGGGCGGCCCTTCGTCGTTCAGGGCGCTCTCTCCCGGCCGCTCCGGCAGTCCTAGAAGGGTCCTGGGCGTCTCATCGCGGTCCTGGCAGGCTGTGACCGCGATGAGACGCCCAGGACGGGAGGGAGTGCGGGTTCCGCCGGGGGTTCGTGCGCGAATCGCCACACCCGGCCGGGGGAGGGTGTCGGTCGAAGGGTGCGTTCGTACTTATGGGTCATTTACGAGCAAAAGTACGAACGCACCTAGGTCCCGGACGCGCGATCGACTTCAGGGCCCCTATGGGGGACCCGAAGTCGACAGCGCTGGCCATACTCGCCGCAAGCCCTTTGCGTCCCTTTCTCGTCCCTCTCCACCCCTGGCCGCCCGGCCAGTCTTCGGATAGGTTGCGCCGATGAAGGCATGCATCATCGGGGCGGGGGGCTCGGGGATCGCGGCGGCGCAGGTGTCTCAGGCGCGGGGGATCGACTTCGACTGCTTCGAGAAGGGGTCGTACGTCGGGGGCAACTGGAAGTACGAAAACGACAACGGGATGTCGTCGGCGTATCGGTCGCTGCACATCAACACGTCGCGGCGGGTGATGGCGTTCAAGTCGTTGCCGATGCCGGAGGACTATCCGGACTATCCCGACCATTTTCAGATGGCGGCCTACTTCGACGAAGTCGTCGATCGCTACCGGTTGCGGGAGCGGATCCGGTTCAACACCGAGGTGGTGTCGGTCGAGCCGGTCGAGGGCAGCGCGGGGGAGTGGGACGTCATCGTCGAGGGGCCCGAGGGGCGGGAGACGAATCGCTACGGCGCGGTGCTGGTCGCCAACGGGCACCACTGGGACGCACGGTGGCCGGAACCAGCCTTCCCCGGCTCCGAGGACTTCGAGGGGGAGCAGATCCACGCGCACGAATACCGGGAGCCCGAGCTGCTCCGCGGCAAGCGCGTGCTGGTCTTGGGGATCGGCAACTCCGCCGTCGACATCGCGGTCGAGGCATCGCGGATCGCCGAGAAGACCTTCCTCGCCACCCGCCGCGGCGCCTGGGTCCTGCCCAAGTACCTGAACGGCAAGCCGATCGACGAGATCGCCAACCCGATCACCGGCAACGTGCCGATCCCGGTGATGCGGGCGGTGATGAAGCGCCAGCTGAAAGTCGCCGTCGGCGAGCCGACCGACTACGGCCTGCCGAAGCCCGACCACAAGCTGCTCGAGGCACACCCGACCGTCAGCTCGGAGTTCCTCCCGCGCCTCGGCCATGGCGACATCACGCCGAAGCCGAACATCGACCGCTTCACCGGCGGGCGCCGCGTCCGCTTCGTCGACGGGACCGAGGAGGAGGTCGACCTCGTCGTCTACTGCACGGGCTACAAGATCACCTTCCCGTTCTTCCGCCCGGAGGTCCTCGCGGCCCCTGACAACAGGCTGCCGCTCTACCGCCGGGTGGTCTCGGTCGAGCGGCCGGGCCTCTACTTCATCGGCTTCATCCAGCCGCTCGGCCCGATCATGCCGCTGGCCGAGGCGCAGTGCGAATGGATTGCCGACCTCGTCGCGGGGCGGGCGACGCTACCGCCGTCGGCGGAGATGGAGCGGGAGATCGACGCCGAGGAAGACAGGCAGCGGAAGCGCTTCGTCGCCTCTAAGCGTCATACCGTCGAGGTCGACTTCTATCCCTATCTTCGCGAGATCCGGCGCGAGCGAAAGCGGGATTCGGCGCGGGCTTGACGATCCGCGTGCGTCCACCCGGCGGGCAGTCGGGAAGCGGCATCGTGACGCCACCGCCGTGGGGGCCACGGCGCGGCCCTCGTGGCAGTTTCGGCGGCATCTTGCGCCGCTTGTTGCCGCCGCCGTCGTCGTCGGACTCCTCGGGCTGCGGCACCTCCTGGTGGGCAGCCCACCAGACCAGCCAGAGCCCGAATAGAACCGGAATCTTGAGCACGACGGCGAGAAAGAAGATCGGCCAGAAACCCGTCACGACCAGGCGATGTTAGAGGTCTTCGGCGGCGATGCTCCGACCCCAGGCGATCAGCGCTTCGGTTTCCGCCTCCTGGAGGCCGCTCGCGGGGTCGGTGGGGACCAGGAGGGTGGGCTGGTCGCGCTCGCGCGCCCAGCGGTAGCAGCTCTCGTCGAAGTTGTCGTCGACCCAGGCCATCGGCCGACCGCGCCCGTACTCGTCGAGCGGCCCGAGCTTCCAGTGGGCCGAGCCGAAGCGGGCGGCGCCGTCGAAGGTCAGGTGCGGGAGCTCGGCGAGGCCGAGCATGGTGGGGAGGTAGAAGTTGGCTTTCTCCTCCCAGCCGGTCGCCCAGATCAGTTCGAAGTGCTCGGCGAGGCGCCGCAGCCGCTCGCCGGCCCGTAGCGAGATGCAGTGGAGCATCCCGTCGACGAGCTGATAGCTGGCCTCCGCCGGCGGCGGAGGCGTATCGAATCCGAACAGCGAGATGACCCCGTCGACATC
>JAFDWD010000382.1 GCA_018268695.1 Actinomycetota bacterium | reverse complement strand
AAGTCGCCGGAGGGCTCGGGCGCCCCGGTCACCTCGTCGCGGCTGAAGGCGACCCCCGAGCCCGAGGTGTCGCCCTTGTTGCCGAAGACCATCTGCTGGACGTTGACGGCCGTCCCCCAGCTCTCGGGGATGCGGTTGAGGCGCCGGTAGGTGACGGCGCGATCGCCTGTCCAGGAGTCGAAGACGGCGGCGATCGAGCGCCGCAGCTGGTCGGCCGGATCGACCGGGAAGTCGTAGAGCGCCTGGAAGTGGGCGACCAGCGCGCGCAGGGCCTCGGGGTCGAGCTCGGTGTCCTCGCGCACGCCGCGCTCGGCCTTCTCGGCGGCGATCAGCTCCTCGAAGCGGGCGCCCTCGATCCCCTCCACCACGTTGCCGAACATCTGCACGAAGCGCCGGTAGGAATCCCAGGCGAACCGCTCGTTGCCGGTGCGTGCAGCGAGGCCCGCGACCGAGGCGTCGTTCAGCCCCAGGTTCAGCACCGTGTCGAGCATTCCCGGCATCGACTCGCGGGCGCCGGAGCGCACCGACACCAGCAGTGGGTCCTCAGGGTCCCCGAGCCGCTTCCCCGCCTGCTCCTCCAGGCGCGCCAGGGCCGCGGCCACCTGGTCGTCGAGGCCCTCGGGGAACTCCTTCTCGCCCATGTAGGCGACGCAGGCCTCGGTGGTAATCGTGAACCCGGCCGGGACCCGCTCCGGGCCGAGGATGCGGGTCATCTCGGCGACGTTCGCACCCTTGCCGCCGAGCAGGTCGCGCATCTCCCGCGAGCCCTCGGCGAAGTCATAGACCCACTTCATCCGCCGGGAGGCTAGCTACCCGGCCCCGTGGGCGACCCGTGCCGCGGCGGTCCGGTTGCTCACCGCGAGGCGATCGAGGATGTGCTCGACGTGATGCCCGACGGTGCGGACGCTGATTCCCAGGTGCTGGGCGATCTCGGCATCGGAGCGACCGTCGGCGAGGAGCGCGAGCACCTCCGCCTGGCGCCGGGTCACCGGCAGGGCGGCCGCCAGCTCCGCCGGATCGACGGGGCCGACGCACCACTCCCGCAACACGAGGAGCCGCTCCCCGCCGGTCGCGCCGGCGAGCGTCACCTCGAGGCGCCGGTCGTCCATCGCGCGGGCGAGCCGCGGTGGCGGAGCGCAGGCACGCGCCTCCCCGACCCACCCGGCGAGCTCCGCCGGCAGCGACCCGGGAGCCGAGCGCCCGCCGAACCAGCGATGGAGCACCGGCTCGGCGCCGGCGTCCGCGTCGACGATCCGGCCCTCCGCGTCGGCGATGACGACGCAGGCGCCGGCCTGCGCCAGGCCTTCCTCGAGCGCCGCCCGCCAGCGCCGCGCTTGCTGGTCCTCCTCGAGCCGCGAGTAGGCCGCCCGCAGGTGCGGCGCGAGCATCTCCAGCAGCTCCCGTTCGCGCTCGCCGAAGGCGCGGTCGATCCGGTGCACGGTGAGTACGGCGGTCCGGCGCTCATCCCAGGCGAGGTGGAGCGAGAGCTCCCCGCGCAACCCGAGCCGCCGGTAGGCGGAGTAGATGCCGAGCTTGCGCCACTCGCGGTCGGAGACGAAGTCGGCGTAGCTCAGCACCCGCGCGTCGGGCGGCCGCGCGAAGACCGGGTGCTGGTGATGGTGTGCCGCCCAATCGGCCAGCGCGTCGGCGTCGAACACATAGGGCTGGGTGACCTGGGGCAGCACCCCGATCTCCTCGCCCCCGCCGCGTCGCAGTTCCCCGGCCCCGACGTACTCGGCGCCGACCAGCTTCGGCAGCCCGACCAGCGCCGCTTCGAGTTCCTCCGGGCGCCGGCACGAGGCGAGGTCGGCGGCAAGCGCGAAGGCCGCGCGCGCCTCCTCTGCCGCGATCGGTCCGGACGAGGACATGCCCCAGCATAGGCAGGATTCCCCATTGCGCATGCGCCTATGGACTTTCAGGCTGTGCCGGTGAAGGCCGCCACCGAGATCGCGCGCGCACCGAGGCGCCTCCGGGCGGCATTTGCGCTGGCGATCTGCCTGGTCATCGGCCTTCTCGGGCCCGCCGGGGCCGACGCCTACGTGTACTGGGCGAACCTGTCGAGCGGGACGATCGGCCGGGCCACGCTGACCGGCACCGAAACGAACGTCCGCTTCATCACCGCCGCCACCGAACCGCAGGGGGTCGCGGTCCAGGGGGAATACCTCTACTGGGCCGACAAGGGAAGGAACTCGATCGGCCGGGTGCGCCTCGACGGGACCGACCCGCTGCCGAACTTCATCGTCGGCGCCACCCTCCCGTCCGCCGTCGCCGTCGACTCCGCCCACATCTACTGGGTCAACAACACGGGCAACAAGATCGGCCGCGCGAACCTCGACGGGACCGGGGTGAACCAGAGCTTCATCGTCGCCGAACCCGGCGTGCGCACGCTGGCGGTGGACGCCAACCACATCTTCTGGGCGCGCTTCAATTTCCCCAACGCGAACATCGGCCGCGCCAATCTCGACGGCAGCGGCGTGAACCAGAACTTCATCCACGAAGCGGGCATCCCCACCGGCCTGGCGTCGAACGGGACCTACCTGTACTGGGTGGCGCCGCAGTACAGCGCGATCGGCCGCGCCAAGGTCGACGGCACGGCCCAGGAACCGACCTGGCTGACGCCCGAGAACCACGCCTACTCGATCGCGGTCGACGGCTCGCACCTCTACTGGACCGAACTCGAAACGGGCGGGATCACCCGCGCGAACCTCGACGGATCCGGCATCGAACGGAACTTCATCGCCGGGCTCGGCGAACCGATCGGGCTCGCGGTCGACGCGCTGGCCCCACCGATCCCGCCCCCGCCACCGTCGGTCGAACCGACCGCGCCTCCCACCGGCGGCGGGTCCTCGAGCGGCCCGCCCGCGCCCACGCCATCCCCGGCGGCGAAGCCGAGCAACGCCTTCACCGTCACCAAGAAGCTGAACCCGAAAGCCGGCAGCGCGACCCTGTCCGTCGTCGTCCCCGATCCCGGCTCCCTGGCACTCACCGGCCCCACGATCAAGAAGGTGACGAAACGAGCCGCGGCCGCCGGCAAGGTGAAGCTGACGCTGAAGGCGACCGGCAAAGCAGGCCGTACCCTGGCCGCCACCGGCTCGTTGAAGGTCTCCGCGAACCTGACCTTCACCCCGGACGGCGGCCAAGCGCGCACCAGCCCCGTGAAGCTGACGCTGAAGCAGGGCTAGGTCCGGGCAGGAGCCTCGCGTCCCTGCCGGCAAACGAATCTCTTCGCTCACTCCGAAACCTTGACGCCAATCGGCGGTTGGTTCGGGAGATGAGATCGCTCAGACGCCGGCTCCTACCCGCAGTGCTGCTCTTACTCCTCGTCCTGCCGACCGCCGCACACGCCCAGAACCCCGGGGAAGTGATCTACCACCAGACGGTCCCGACCATCGAAAGCGAACCGGCGCCGCCGGTCCCGCAAGAACCGGGTCCGAAGAAGCCGAAGCCGGGCCATCAGTCGAAGGCGGGCCCCGAAAGCCGGCCTCCCATCGAACCGGAAGCCGACGAACGCGTCGCCGAACCGGACCCAACTCCGCGGCTGGCACCCGAGTCGAAGAAGCGTCCTCATCCCCACGCACCGAACCACGCCTCCCGCGACGAAGGAACCAGAACGCCGGTCGCCTCACACCAAGAAACCCCCGCGTCGACCGAAGCCGAAGTGCCGAAGAAGGCCGGCGGCGGCTCCTCGCCGGTGGTGCCGCTGCTGATCGCGGTGTCGGTGCTCGCGGTGATCTCGATCGGCGTCGCGCGGCACCGCCTGAATCGGTGAGTCGGGGGTCGGGGCTACCGCCCCAGCGGCCCGACGAGCTCTCCGGCGCCCTCCAGTAGCTCGGCCGCGGAGCCGGCGGTGAAGGTGAAGTCGACGTGGACGCCGTCGGCGCCACGGCGCGCCCCTTCGGCGGTCGGACCCGACTGGGGAAGACAGAGACCGAGTTGCATCGGCGCAGTCTTACCGACGCCCGGCGCCGGGTCTAGACCGAGATCGGGGTCCGCCCCGAGCCGCGATCGAGGCCGAGCGCGTGCAGCGACCGCTCGATCGCCCCGGAGTCGATGCGCCCCCGGTCGTACTGCACCCGGACGACGCCCTGGGGCGTCGCTTCGGCGTCGAGGACACCGGTCAGATGCCGCAGGCTTTCCCCCGTCCGCCGAGCCACGCGTCGGTCGTCGATCCACTGGACCGCCCAGAGCAGGTGGCCGATCGCCTCGGTCAGGGCGGCGCCGTTGCGGCGGGCCAATCGCTCGACCTCAGCGGCGTCGATCACCGCGGGATCGTGGTGGATGCAGAAGCGCAGCGTCCCCGGCTCGCCCGGGACGTGGACGCGCAGGACTCCCCGGACGGCCCTGATCTCGCTCACCAGGAGGACGACGCAACGATCCCCACGATCGTTGACCTCCGGCAGAAGCACGGGGACGTCGAGCTGGACGGTGGCGGACATGGCGGTCCTTTCTGTCGCTGGCGAACTCCCAAGTTAGGCGACCCTTATGAACGGCCACTAAAAACCCGGCGCGTCGCTAGGCTGGAGGCGTGGCTCATCCATCCGCCGCGGAAGCGACACAGCTCGGCCGGGACGACTCGCAGGAGGCGATCGAGCTCGCCCGCTCCGGCGGCCAGATGTACCCGGTGGTGACGATCGCCGACGGCGCCGACCACCACGCCCAGACCACCGCCTTCCACAAGCGCTGGTGGCGCCAGCACGACGAAAAGTGGCCGGCGGCGGTCAGCGACGCCTACAACGAGGCGTT
>JAFDWD010000381.1 GCA_018268695.1 Actinomycetota bacterium | reverse complement strand
TGGGACTGCCGCAACCCTAGGCCTACCGTTTCGCTTTCGCCCGCGGTTTCGCTTTCGCTTTCGTCGCCGGTTTTTTCGCCGCGGCACGTTTGGTCGCTTTGCGGCGTTTCGGTTTCGTCGCCGACCGCCGCAACCTCGCCGGGACCTCTTCCACCGCCGTCGCTCCGGCGAGCTGACGGATCTGGCCTTCGAGGAATTTCGCCATCCGTTCCTCGTCTTTGCGGATGTCGCGGGCGAGTTTCGCCGTCTCGGTGTCTCCGACTTTCGTCGCGAAGACCTCGAGCGCGAGGTAGGTGGAGATCTCTTCGTTCTCGGCGGTGAACTGGGCCTTGGCGTTCTTCAGCATCTTCTCCTGCGCGCCGTCGCCGCGGACCACGTGGAGGGGGCCTTTCGCGACCGCCGTCGCCTTGCCCAACAGCGACGCCACGGTCTGTGCTCCGCCGCCGAGTTTCTTGATGCGTTTGTCGAGCGCTTTCGCGTGCGCTTTCGTCTCTTTCAGGTGCTCTTTCAGTCGTTTTTTGTATGGCGCCTTGGTGGTCAACGCGATGTCGACCTGCAGGGCCATCTCGAGCTCGCGCTCGTTTCCGTATGCCTCGCTCATGTACTGAATGAGCTTTGCGTCTCTTTCATTGGGATCAGCCATGACCTCTGGCTACCCGCTATGTCAACTGACGACGCAATCGGCTCCGTCGGGCGATTCGCCCTTGGCCGGGAACGCGTGCGCGAGGGAGTGGGCGATCAGGTCGGCGCGCGCCGCGTAGCCGGGTGAGGTGAAGTGGATGCCGTCACTGATGAACCAGGCGTCTTTGACGTCGGCGGCCCAGTCGTAGATGCGCATGTTGGGATAGCGAAGGCACGCTTTTTCGAGTTCTTTGTCCCATTTCGCCATGCCTTCCTCCGAATAGAATTCGGTCGCGTCAGGAAGGGTCTTGACGTTCACCCAGAGCGTCGGTTCGCCGCCGATGATGTTCATCATCTTTTCGATGCGTTCGGCGAGACCGACGTTCGAGCCCGCCGCCACGTCGGCCGCCTCGTTCGTGCCCAAGGCCAGCACCCAACACCCTTTGTAGCCTTCGGCCTTCCACGCCTCGGCCACTTCCTGGGCGTTCGGTTCGCCTTCGAAGCGCTCTTCGATCGACCGGGCGCCCTGGACCTCCATGTGGGTTTCTTTCACGCCCACTTCGGCATAGCGGTTTTCGATCCGGTCTTTCGGGTTCGGCAGGTATTCGGGCGAGTCGAGCCCCTCGGAGGTCGAGTCGCCGATGTGGACGACGCGTTTACAGGAGGACGTCTGTGAGTCGGCGGCCTGTTTCGGGGTGAGCGGGACCGTCCCTTTGGTCCCCGCCGCCGTCGCTTCCTTGACTCGGATCTGTTCGCCTTCCGCGGTCGCCTTGTTGACGCCCGACATCCCGGCGACCGCGACGACGGCGAGCACGGCGAGGCCGACGAGGACGACCCGGCCCTCGGTGGTGAAGGTCGACCAACTCCAGCCGAGCCGGCGGCGGCGGGCGAGCAGGCGGCCGATCGCGCCGTGGCGGATCGGCTCCTCGACGAATTTCCAGGAGAGCGCCGAGATGCCGAAGATCGCCGCCACCTGGAGGATGTCCCGGAGCAGGTTCTGACTGTGCGGACCCTGGGGCGAGGTGAGGACGATGATCGGCGTCTGCCAGAGGTAGATGGCGTAGGAGCGCACGCCGATCCAGCGCAGCGGTTTGCAGCCGATGACGTTGCCGAGCTTGCAGGCCGGGTGGGCGAGTGGCATCAGCACCATCACCGTCGCCAGCGAGAGGACGACGAAGCCGCCGCGGTAGAGGAACTGGGAGAACTCGCCGGTCCGCCAGATCATGAACGCGATGATCAGGAGGCCGACGCAG
>JAFDWD010000380.1 GCA_018268695.1 Actinomycetota bacterium | reverse complement strand
CTCGTAGCCACGATCGATCTGGTGGATGTCGCCGATTTCGGAGGTTCCTTCGGCGGCCAGAGCGGCGATGAGGATCGCCATGCCGGCGCGGATGTCGGGGCTGGCGGCGCGCTCGCCGTGAAGCCGGCTCCGGCCGCTGACGATCGCCCGGTGGGGATCGCAGAGCGTGATCCGAGCGCCCATCGCGACGAGTTTGTCGACGAAGAACAGGCGGTTCTCGAACATCTTCTCGAAGATCAGGATCTCGCCTTCGGCCTGGGTCGCGAGCGCCAGCGCGATCGAGGTGAGGTCGGCGGGGAACGCCGGCCAGGGACCGTCCTCGATCTTCGGGATCGCCCCGCCGAGGTCGGGTTCGATCTCCAGGCGCTGCCCGGCGGGGACGATCACGTCCTCGCCGCGGACTTCGGAATTCAGGCCGAGCCGGCGGAACTGGCGGCGCACGTTGCGCAGGTCCTTCGGACCGGCATCACGGATCGTCAGCTCCCCCCCGGTCGCCGCGGCGAGCGCCATGAAGCTGCCGACTTCGATGTGATCGGGACAGATCGTGAACTCGGCGCCCCGGAGGCTCTCCTGGCCGTTCACGGTCATCACGTTGGAGCCGACCCCTTCGACCTCGGCCCCCATCAGGGTCAGGAGGCGCGCCAGGTCCTGGACGTGTGGCTCCGAAGCGGCGTTGGAGATCTGGGTCTGGCCGGGCGTCAGCGCGGCGGCCATGAGGGCGTTCTCGGTGCCCATCACCGAAGGCTCGTCCATGAAGATCTCGCAGGCGCAGAGGCCGGTCGGCGCGCTCAGCTCGATCCAGCGCGCCCCGTCGACCCGGGCTCCAAGGTCCTTGAAGGCGTCGAGGTGGGCGTCGAGGCGGCGGCGGCCGATGAAGTCCCCGCCGGGGGGCGGCATCTTGGCGGCGCCGAAGCGCGCCAGCAGCGGTCCGGCGAGGAGGAAGGAGGCCCGGATCCGGGCCGAGAGCTCCTCGTCGACGACCGGGTCGGTGACGCCGGCGGCGCACAGCTTGACGCTGTTGTCGGCAACCCACTCGACCTCGACCCCAAGCTGTTCGAGCAGCGCGATCTGGGCCTCGGTGTCGCGGATGCGCGGGACGCGGTGCAGCAGGACCTCCTCCTCGGTGAGGAGGCAGGCGGCGAGGATCGGAAGCGCGGCGTTCTTGTTGCCGGCGACCGTTACCTCGCCGGACAGCGGCGCGCCGCCTTCGATGACGAATTTCTCCATCGCCACGCAGGGTAACGACCGGCAGCCCCGTCCAGGATGGCCGACCTCACATAGGGCCGGCAAATAGCCG
>JAFDWD010000037.1 GCA_018268695.1 Actinomycetota bacterium | reverse complement strand
TCGCTGATGCCGTAGGCCGTCACGTCGTAGTTGCCGATGTCCGCCACGTTCCACTTGGCCTTGAAGGTGCCGTTGGACCTGGTGTGGACGGTGAGGACCTTGTGGTCGGCGCCGCCGGAGACGACCTCGACCTGCTGGGCGCCGCCGGGGCGGACCTTGCCTCGTACGGTGACGCCTTCGCCCGCCAGCACGGAGTGCTTGGAGACGTGCAGCGCGACGTGTGACTTGACCCGCTTATGCGTCTGGTGATGCCGGTGCTGGACCGGCTTGCGGTGGTCGGCATGGCCGGCCGCCGGGGACGCGCCGATCGACAGCGCCAAGGCGGCGCCGATCACGGGCAGGGTGAATCGCATCGTGTGTTCACTCGCTTTCTGCCTGCCTACGGGGTTAGCTGACGGACTCACGGACCCCGGCGCTCTGGCCGACGTCCGTTACGGGTGATGAGCCACCCGATTCGCCCCGTGCCGCGGTCAGGCAAGTCGCCGCGGCATTTGGGTCCCCCGCTCCCCGTCGCGCGGTGGCGAGGGGACTCGGCAGATGGGTTCTTTCCTTTTAGGACTGAACACCCTAAGTATCGAAAGAGACCGTCCGTGTGAGCAGGCGCACACAGAGTGCTAACCGCACGGAAACGTGCAGATCCCTGCAAACCCCTCTACAGAGCCAAAGAAATGCCCTCACACGGCCCGAACACCGTGTGAGAAGATGGTCGCGTGCCTAATACCGACCGGTTGTCAGGGCTCGATTCCTCGTTCCTCCACATGGAGCGCGAGGGCGCCCATATGCACGTCGCCTCGACGATCATCTTCGAGGGGACGGCGCCCACACACGAGGAATTCCGCGACCACATCGCCTCGCGCCTGCACCTCGTGCCGCGCTTCCGCCAGAAGCTCCGCGACGTGCCGTTCGGCCAGGGCCGGCCGGTCTGGGTCGACGACCCGCACCTGAACCTCGAGTACCACGTCCGCCAGACCGCCCTCCCGGCCCCGGGCTCCGACGAGCAGCTGCGCAACCTGGCGGCGCGGATCTTCTCCCAGCAGCTCGACCGATCCAAGCCGCTGTGGGAGCTGTGGCTGGTCGA
>JAFDWD010000379.1 GCA_018268695.1 Actinomycetota bacterium | reverse complement strand
CGGCGTCGACGCTCGCGACGACCTCGCGGTCCTCCGCGTCTCCCCGGGCGACCTGCCGGGGTTGACCACGCTGCCGCTGGCCGAAACCGACAAGGTCGAACAGGGCGAAACCGTCTACGCGCTCGGTTTCCCCGGCAACGGCACGACCGAAAGCAACTTCCTCAAGACCCCGTTCCAGGCGACCGCCGGCACGATCTCCACGCTCGACGACGAAGCCACGGTGTCCTACGACGCCTTCGGGCAGGACGAAGTGCACGGTGAAGAAAACACCAACGCCGGCCTGCTCCTGACCAACCTCTACCAGACCGACGCCGCGGTGAATCCGGGCAATTCCGGCGGCCCCCTGGTCAACGACCACGGCGAACTGGTCGGGGTGAACGTCGCCGGCGGCGGGGGGCAGAACCAGAACGACGCGATCTCGATCAAGACGGTGCGGGCGATCGTCCCGCAGCTGGCCGACGGGAAATCGACCGCCTGGCTCGGGCTCGGGGTGAGCGCCCTCTCGTCAGGCCTGTCCGCCTGTGGGAACGAACCGGACTTCTGCCTCGAATCGCCCACCGAAGGCGAAATCGAAGGGAAGACCTACACCAACGCCAACCTCAAAGGCGGCCTTCTGGTCAGCGCCGTGACCCGGGACACGCCGGTCGACCAAGAGACCGAAATGGCCGAAATCCTCAACATCTACAGCCGTCGCGGCTACTACGTCCTGATCACCAGCATCAACAACCAGCCGGTGACGACCCAGCAGCAGTACGTCAACCTGGTCGAAGGGATCGGCAGCGGCCAGCAGGTGGAAGTCACCCACTACGACGTGACCTTCGAAGCACCCAACATCGGTCCGTTCACCGAAACCTTCCACGCGCCCTAGGGAGGAGGGGCGGGACGGAGGTGCCCGACCCTCAGGCGGCGATCAACCTCGCGCTCCCCTGGTGGCGCCTCGGGGCGGCCTCCGCGCCTCCGGTCCTAAGCCTCCTGCGTCCGGCGCACGAGCCACCAGTCGACCGCGTAACCGCCGAAGGGCACTACCGCGCCGATCAGGATCCCGACGGTCTCCCTCGGGGTCCAGGCATTGGCGGTG
>JAFDWD010000378.1 GCA_018268695.1 Actinomycetota bacterium | reverse complement strand
GGGGTCTCGAAGGCGGCGTTCGAAAAAGCCAAGCAGGAGCTGATCAAGGAGCTCGGGATGGTCCAGACGACCCGCGCCTACATGGCCGAGCTGGCCCAGCCGAACGGCGACAACGAAGTCTGGCAACTGGCGGGCAAAGTCTCGACCGAATTGAAGGACGACATCGAACGCCTCGAACGGAGCGCGAAGACGTCGGCCGAATACCTCGCGATCATCTCCGAGATGCTCGAAATCGGGGCTTTCATCGCCACCGACGGCGCCAGCGAGGGAGCCAAACAGCTGGCCAAATTCCTCGAGGCGGCAGCGATCGCGGCGGAGACCGGCCAGACGCTGATGGACGTCGACTACGACGGCTCCGAAGGCCCACCGAGCATCGTCGTCGAAGGCCTCCGACTCGGCGAAGCCCTGGTCCAGCAGGCGAAGGACAACGAACGGGCCTTCACCCGCTTCGGCGACATCATCGTCAGCGACTGGGCCAAGCTCCAGGTGGTCGGTCAGTACGGCGGCTGCAACCCCGACGGGAGCTGCGGGAAACACAAGGAATACGTCGCGCTCTCCCACACCCCGGAAATGGGGACGGTCGCCGAAGCGGCGACGATCCGCTCCTTCGACCGGGAGATCTACGGCAGGCTCGTCCCCCTCGCCTACCCGATCTGGGACACCGGCCGCATCGAACGGCACCAGAAGGAACAGCCCACGCCGATCTTCCAGAACCTCTTCTACTGCTACGACATCGGCCACCACTATCCGTTCGAAGGGGCGCCGGAACAGGCCTACTCCATCACCCCGGTGGAACTCTTCCCGAAGGGGAACAACTCGCCCACCGACGTCAACAACGCGCTGCTCTGGGAGGTCCACCTCTCGGTCTCCCGGTCGGGCCTCACCTACGGCTGGCCACAGAAGTCGATGGTGGAACGGATGTTCAATCCCCTCCCGCTCGAAGAAAACGTCCACCCGAATCTAGGCGGGCTGGGGATGAGCCCCGGTCAGTTCATGCGCGAAGGCGAAAAGATCGGCAAGTACGAACCGACGCTCCACTGCGGTTGGTAATCGTCACGTAGCTCGTGGCCGGCGGCGGCACACGGAGACCTTGGATTCGCGGGCGCGCCTCGGGACGTCTTCGAGGTCGCCAAAGACCTCATGGCCTTCCCCGATGAGAAGGTTCGGCCAG
>JAFDWD010000377.1 GCA_018268695.1 Actinomycetota bacterium | reverse complement strand
GACATCTACGAGAGCGGCGTGCCGGAAACGTCGGACCTGATCTTCGGCGACGGCGACTACGAAGAACTCGTCACCCGCGACACCTACCTGCGGGCGATCAACCAGGCCGACGCGGCGCTGGCCCGACGGGTCGGCGAAACGCGCGACGAAGTGCGCCACGAGGTGACGGTGGTGGCGGCGGCGCGGAGCAAGGCGGTCGCCTACGACGAACGGGTGAACGCGGCGCGCGCGGAAATCGCCTCGGTGCGCGAAGCGGCGGCGGCCTCCGCGGCCCACCTGGCCGAAATCAGCGGCGCCCGCGAAGCCTCGCTGTCCCAGCTCAAAGGCGACATCGAATCCTGGGTCTCCGACATCAAGAAGATCCGCGCCGAGGAAGCTCGCGAGCGGCGCGAAGCCGAAGAATCCGAAGAAGAAGCCAACGCCTCGGCCGAAGAAGAAGTCGGCCGCTGGCTCGGCGGCCCCTACTCGATCCCGACCTACATCGTGATGTGCGAGTCGGGCGGCAACTACAGCGCCGTCAACCCCTCCAGCGGCGCCGGCGGTGCCTACCAGATCCTCCCCTCGACCTGGGAACTCTACGGCGGCCAAGGCGAACCCCAAAACGCCCCGAAGGCCGAACAAGACCGCATCGCCGCCGAAATCTGGGCCGACTCCGGCTCGAGCGCCTGGGTCTGCGGAAGCTTGTAGGGGACCGAGACGGCCGGGTCCTCCTCCGTCCCACAATTTTCCCATTCCAGTGCGGCAAATGTAACTTTTGACGCGCCATAGTTGCGGTTTTCGGCCCTACGCTCTAATCATGGCGACCATGGCCGAGATGACCACCGACAAACGCATCGACGATCTCCGGGAAGACATGCGTGAGGGCTTCGTCCGGAGCGACAAGCGGGTCGACGATCTGCGTTCCGAGATGCATCGAGGCTTCGCGCAGGTCGATCAGCGGTTCGATCGCGTCGAAGCCGACATCCGCGAACTGCGGTCCGAGGTGAGAACGGGGTTCGACTCGCTGCAGCGGCTGATGATCGAGTTCTTCGCCGGCACCCTTGGGAGCATCGTCGCCGGGGTCGTGCTGCTCTTCGTGACGCATCACTGATCGAAAGGGCCGGAGTTAGCGGGGAAGGCCGTCGGTTCCGTCACATGCAGTTGGCATAGTCGACGGACTCGTGAGTTCTCCAGCCGCCGTCCACCTCCACGCCCACAGCGAGTACTCGCTGCTGGACGGCCACTGCAAGATCGACAAGATGGCGGAGCGGGCCGCGGCGCTGGGTCAGCCGGCGCTCGGGCTCACCGATCACGGCGTGATGAACGGCGCCGTCGACCTCTACAAGGCCTGCAACAAGCACGGGATCAAACCGATCGTCGGGCTGGAGGCCTACCTGGTCGACGAT
>JAFDWD010000376.1 GCA_018268695.1 Actinomycetota bacterium | reverse complement strand
TTCTTCAAAAGCTCCTCCGCCGCCGACGCAGTCGAGTTTTCCGAACCCGCCGTGGCGACCGGGGGCAGCCTCGCGGGCAATCCGACGACGGCCGAACGCCGGGTCAACCTCGAAGCGGTACTGGAGCCCGACGAAGACCAGGACGGGTACGGCGACGACTCGCAGGATCTCTGCCCCGGCTCGCCGATCGCCACCACCGCCTGCTCGGGCTCGCTTTTCGGCAGTGACCTGCAGGGCGAACGCTCGGCCAAACCGCTGAGCTGCTCCTGCATGTACGTGCAGACCTCCCTCGGCGGCGCCTCCACCGCAACGTCCTCACCCGGGGTGATCGTGCGCTGGCGCGTCCTGAACGGCGGCAGCGGCGCCTACCGGATCCATGTGCTGACCGACAACCCGGGCGGCAGCGGCGGGGCATTTCGCGCCTTCCACGTGCTCGGCACCAGCGACACGGTGAACGTCACCGCCCCGATCAACCCGGTCTTCTCGCAGATCGCGAGCTTCCCGACCCGGCTTCCGATCCCGGTCGGCGGCTATGTCGGTCTGACCGTGCCCGGCGGGTCCGTCCCCAGCGTCCAGTCCAGCCCCGGCGGCCAGGCGACGTACGCGCGGGGGGAAGCCCCGTTCCCGGGCGTCAGCGGTGTCGTCGGCGAAACCCACAACGGCACGATCATGTACGACGCCGACATCGAGCCCGATGTCGACGGCGACGGTTACGGCGACGTCACCCAAGACTCGTGCCCGAGCTCAGCCTCGGTCCACGAAGGCCCATGCCCGACCGGGGTGCCCCCGGGCGGGGGAGCGGGAGCCGGCGTCGCCCAGGCTCCTACCGCCTCGACGCCGCCCGACCGGCGCCCGCTCCCGATTATCCGGTCGCTGGAGGTAAGGCCAAGGAGGTTCCGCGCCAAGCCGCTCGGAGGGGTTCCGGCGGGCGGCGACTGGGGGGCGAAGGTGACGCTCTCGCTCTCCGCGCCGGCAACCGTGACGCTTGCGATCGAAACAAGGCACGGCCACCACTTCCAGGTCGTCACCCGTCTGACCAAGAAAGCCGCCGCCGGCCGCACCTCGGTGGGCTTCAACGGCCAATATCGCCAGGGCGGCGAGCTCGTCGACCTCTCACCCGGGGCCTACCGGCTCACCGCCCGCGCCACGGCCGGTGGCGGCACCGGACCGGTCAAGCACGCGACCTTCACCGTGCTGCCCTCCGCCTGACCACTTCCGTCAGAATCAGTGGATGAGCGCCGCGCGAGTCCCGGATCCGATCGAGTCGGTGCGCCACCAGCTGCGCCCGCTCTTCGACCAGATCGTGATCAAGGAGCTCGACTCCGACCGGGTGCGGCGCTCCGGCCTCGTCGTCCCACCCGGCACCCACGAGCCGCCGCCCGAACAGGGGATCGTGCTCGCGGTCGGGCCGGGGCTCGACTGGTGGGCCGGGGCCGGGGTCGAGATGCCGGTCGCGGTCGGCGACCACGTGGTCTTCCCGGCGGCCGCCGGGGTCTGGGTCGAGGTCGACGAGGAGCGCCTGCTGGTCTGCCGCGTCACCCAGCTGCTCGGCGTGCTCGAGTCGGCCGTGATGAACGAATAGCGCGCGGCGCCGTCTACATGCGGGAGAAGGCCCGCGCAGTGATCGCGCCCGCGAGGCGGAGCTGCGAGCGCTGGCTCGAGTCCGGGATGCGGTCGAGGTAGGCCAGCGCCCGCTCGGCGACCCGCGGTTCCCCTTGGGCGGCGATCCCGATCGCCGCGCCCGCCGCTTCCCGCACCACCGACGGCTCGACCGAGAGCAGCGCGTCGAAGGTGCGCTCGCCATCGGACAGGCCCGTCGCCCCCACCGTTTCCCAGCCGATCAGGCAGGCCGAGTAGCCCGGGGCCAGGCAGATCACGGCCCACTCGTCGGCGACCGGCTCGCCGCCGGGGATCGGCACCTCCACCGGCCCGGCCTCGGGCGTCCGCGGCTCCTCGAAGGTGGCGAGGACGAAGGTGAGGCCGGAGCCGCGGGCGAGACGCCGCCAGCGAGGCTCGCTGGCCCGGTAGAACTCCGGTCGCTGAAAGGCGCCGATCATCAGCGCCCGCTCGGCCCGCGCCGCGCTCTCCTCCTCGACCGCGCGGGAGAGATGCAGCATCTGGGGCTTGCGGATCGCCACCGGCAGGAGGTCGGGACGACGCTCGCGCAGCGGCGCGAAGAGCGAGGGTGGGCCGCTCGGCTCGGCGGTGACCCGCTCGATCGCCACGACCAGGGAGAGGCCGCGGTCGCGCTCGCGCACCACGGCACGGATCCGCTCGACCTCCTCGCGGCTGTAGCGACGGTGGCCGGAGGGCTCACGGCGCGGCGCCGGGAAGCCGAAGCGGCGCTCCCAGGCGCGGAGCGTCGCCTCCCCCACGCCGGTCGCGGCGACCACATCGCCGATGCTCAGCGTTGCGTCATCGCCGTTCCTGGACTCGATTTCGAGGTTGCCGTCCACGCGAGTTCCCCATTCTCCTACCCACGCGACGGCGGACGCAGTCCGCCCATCGGCCCGGGTGGTGCCTTTCAGCTAGACGGCCGCTGACGCTTCGCGGTACGTCTCGGAGCGCTTGTTCCGCAGCATGCGCTCGTCGGCGGAGTGCATCAGCGTCTCGAAGTCCTGCCCGTCGTCGGGGAATACGGCCCAGCCCACCGAGGCGCTCGGTGCCGGGTGGTCGTCGTCCGGGCGGGCGAGGGCGATCGCCGAGCGGACGGAGCCGGCGAGCCCGGCCGCCCCGTCCCCGTGCGCGCCCGGGGCGACGATCGCGAACTCGTCGCCGCCGATCCGCGCCAGCGTGTCGGTCGACCGCAGCACCGAGAGAACGCGGGCGGTGGCCTCCCGCAGTACCGCGTCGCCGGCCTGGTGGCCGTGGCGGTCGTTGACGCCCTTGAAGTCGTCGAGGTCGAGGATCAGCAGCGCCAGCGGGGTCGTGTCGAGGCCGCGTCGCCCGAACGGCCGCGTCCGCCGCTCCAGCTCCCGCTTCATCGTCGCGTCGAAGTAGCGCCGGTTGCCGACCCGGGTGAGCGGGTCGCGATTGGCGATGTCCCGCTGGCGCACCTCGGCCGCGACCAGCCGCTTCTTCAGCCCGACCATCGCCCAGGCGGCGGCGAGGAAGCCGACCGCGAGGGCGAGGTAGCGAGGCAGGAAGGCATTGTCGAAGGCACCGGGGTCGTAGATCAGCGGCGCGCCGGCGACGAGGATCAGCTCCAAGGTGAGCGGCCAGGCCCAACGCTCGGGGAAGAAGAAGGCGGCGTAGAGCAGCGGGCAGACGAGCAGCGGCTCGATGTAGGAGAGCGAGCCGCCCGTCATGTAGATGGCGAGGCCGGCGACGGGGATCGTCGCCACCATGCCGATCCCGAGCCCGTTGATCGAGGCACGGTCCCAGGGGATCCAGCCGACCGCGCTGGCGAGGCCATAGAGGAAGACGACGGCCCCGAGCAGGAGGACCAGCGGCGTCGGCGAGTGCTGCGATACGGGGACGAAGACGTCGATCGCCCCGATGATCGCCGCCGCCATCCAGAGGAGGCCGGAGATGCGTCCCATCCGGGCGCGCTCGTCGGGAGCTTCGGAGAAGGCGGCGCGGGCGTGGATGATCTGCTCGGGGATCGACTGCATTCTCGGTTGTCTTCGACCGGGCGGGCCGGGCGTATTAGCGCCCGTCGGAATATTTAAGCGTTTATGCCAGAAATTAATCTGAGCGCTGCCCGCACCGGTCAGCCCTCGACCGCCGCGGGCTCCGGCTCGGCGGGCTCCGCGGCGGGGCCGTGCCCGGCCATCTCCTCGGTCGGCTGGGGCTGCCTCAGCACGAAGATCGCGATCAGGACCGAGGCGAACGCGAGCCCCGCCCCGACCAGGTAGGCGAGGTGATAGCCCGAGGTCAGCGAGGACGCGACCGTGTGTCCGGCGGCTTCGAGCTTCTGCGTACGCTCGGTCGAGAGCGTCGCCAGGACCGCCAGGCCGACCGCGCCCCCCACCTGCATGCTGGTGTTGACCAGGCCCGAGGCGAGCCCGGCGTCCTGCGGCGTCGCCCCCGACATCGCCAGGGTCATGATCCCCGGGAACGAGGTGCCGATGCCGATGCCGATCAGCAGGAAGGGCGGCAGCAGGTCGGTGACGTAGTTCCCGTCGACCGGCGTGCGGGCGAAGAGGAGCAACGCGACCGTCACCATGATGAAACCCGGGATGAGGATGTTGCGCGGGCCGAAGCGCATGATCAGCTTTTCCGAGAAGCCGAGCGAGAGGCCGCCCATCACCACCGTCGTCGGCAGGAAGGCGAGGCCGATCTCCAGGGCGCTGTAGCCGAGCACCTTCTCCAGGTAGAGGGCGCCGAGGAAGAACATCCCGAACATTCCCGCTACCAGCAGGGCCTGCACGGTGTTGGCGCCGACCACGTTGCGGGAGCTGAAGAGGCGCAGCGGCATCAGCGGGTTGGCGATCCGGCCCTGGCGGCGGACGAAGGCGACGATCAGCGCCGCGGCGATCGCCAGGCCGCCGATCGTGCGCGGGTCGACCCAGCCCCACTCGGTGATCTGCAGGATCGTGAAGACGCCGAGCATCAGCGCCGCGGTGATCAGGGCGGCGCCGGGGAAGTCGGCGCCCTCCTTCATCCCGAGGCCGTCGGGGTTGTCGACCAGGCGCAGCG
>JAFDWD010000375.1 GCA_018268695.1 Actinomycetota bacterium | reverse complement strand
CGCTCTGGCCGCGGATGCAGCGGATCACCCTCGAGGTGGTGATGCGCGCCGTCTTCGGCGAGGGTGCCGACGACCCGCGGCTCGACGACCTGCGCCGGCGCCTCACCGACCTCACCGACTACCTCAACCGCCCGAGCAGCCTCGCCGCGCTCACCATCCTCGGCCCCGAATGGGTGCGTCGCAGCCACGGCTACCGCGCCGCGATGCGCCCGGTCGAGGACGCGGCGCTCGCCGAGGTGCGCCGCCGCCGCTCCGAGCCGATCCCCGCGCGTCCCGACATCGTCTCGATGCTTATCGCCGCCCGCCGCGAGGACGGCTCGCCGCTCGGCGAGGGCGAGTTGCGCGACGAACTCCTCACCCTGCTCACCGACGGGCCGACCTCGACCTCGCTGGCCTGGACCTTCGAGCGCCTCCTGCGCAACCCGGAGACGCTCGCCCGCGCCCGCCGCGAGATCCATGAGGGCTCCGACGACGCCTACCTCGACGCGGTGGTGAAGGAGACGCTGCGGATGCGCCCGCCGGTCCCGGTCGTCGTCCGCCGCCTGCGGGAGCCGATGTGGATCGCCGGGCGCGACCTCCCGGCGGGCACCGTCGTCGCCCCCTGCATCCACCTGCTCCACCGCGATCCCCGGCACTACCCCGAGCCGCTGCGCTTCCGCCCCGAGCGCTTCCTCGAGCGGCCCGCGGGCACCTACACCTGGATCCCCTTCGGCGGCGGCGTGCGCCGCTGCCTCGCGGCCAGCTACGCCGAACTCGAGATGAAGCGGGTCCTGCGCGAGGTACTCGCGGCGGTTGACCTGCGGCCGGTGGACGGCCGCGACGAGCGTGTCCGGAAAGCGTCGATCTCCTTCAGTCCGGGAGAGAAGGGGTTGGTGATGGTGGGATGAACGACGAGGGCAGGGGAGAGCGCGAGGAGATCTGCGATCTCCTCATCGTCGGCGCCGGGGCCAAGGCCGCGGCGATCGCGGCCAAGGTCGACGCGATGAACGGGCTCGGGCTGGCCGAGCTGACCGTGACGATCGTCGAGAAGACGCAGCCCGCCGCGTCCTGGCTGGGGCTGAACGGGATGACCTCGGGAGAGGAGCCGCTCGCGGTCCCGCCGATCAAGGACGTCGGCTTCCCCTACCGCAGCTCGCGGCAGTTCCCCGAGGTCGGCGACGAGCTCGACGCCGCGCTCCTGCCGCTCTCCTGGCAGCGCCACTCGATCGAACGCGGCGAGTACGCGCCCTGGGTCAACTCCGGCGCGCCGCCGATCCTCCACCGCGACTACGGGACCTACCTCGGCTGGGTGCTGGAGCGGGCGACCGAGGGGGTGACGACGATCTCCGGGCGGGTCGTCTCGGTCGCGTTTGATGCTTCGCACCAAGGTTGGGCGATCGACGTCGAGAACGAGGGAGAGGCCCCGCGCACCCTGCGCGGCCGCGCGCTCCTCCTCACCGGCCCCGGCGCCCACCGTGCCTTCCCGCACGACCCTGCCGCCGAGCCGCGCGTCCTCCACTGCGACTCGCGCCGCGGCGAGTTCGCCCGCCTCCCCGGCGACCGCGAGATCGACGTGGCGATCGTCGGCGGCGGCGAGAGCGCGCTCTCGGCCCTGGTCTTCCTGCGGGCGATGCGTCCGGGGGCGAAGATCACCGTCTACACCCCGATGCTGCCGCTCTCACGCGGCGAGAGCTTCCTCGAGAACCGCGTCTTCGCCGATCCCGACGACGTCGGCTGGGAGCACCTCGACCTCGAGATGCGCCAGGACTTCGTCAAGCACTGCGACCGCGGCGTCTTCGACGCGACCGTGATCGCGCGGCTGGCCGGGGAGCAGCGCTGCGACTTCCAGATCGGCCGCGCCGTCCACGCGGGCGCCTCCGCGGACGGGGAGGGGGTGGACCTCGAGCTCGAGACCGCCACCGGCGCGCAGACGGTCCGCCACGACTACGTCGTCAACTGCACCGGCTTCGACCTCCTGGCCCAGCTGCGCGGCCTCTTCGCCGAGCCGGTGCGCGCCGAGCTCGAGGCGCGCGTCGGACCGATCTGGGACCGCCCGCCGGGAACCGAGCTGCGCTTCGACCGCTCCCTCGCGCTGGACGGGACCGAGCCGCGCCTCCACATCCCGGGCCTCGCGGGGCTCAGCCAGGGCCCCGGCTTCGCCAACCTCGGCAGCCTGGGCCTGCTCGCCAACCGGGTGCTCGCACCGCTCGTCCCGGCGCTGACCAAGGCGCGGCGCGGCGCCCTCGCGGCGGTGCTGACGATCCTCGTCGTCGCCCTGCTGGCGGGCTGCGGGGGCGGCGGCTCGTCCTCGTCCGCGTCCTCGCCGGACCCGGAAGGCGAAGCGCCCGCGAGCGCCGAAGCCGGCTACCCCGGCATGGATCTCGCCAACACCCGCTTCGCCGAAGGCCCGATCGACAAGTCCTCCGCCGAAGGCCTCGAACTCGCCTGGCAGCTGCCGAGCGAAGCACGGAGCACCTACGGCTCCTTCGCGGCCTCGCCGGTCGTCTCCGGCGGCGTCGTCTACATGCAGGACCTCGAATCCAACGTGCAGGCGGTCGACCTCGAATCCGGCGAACAGCTCTGGGAAACGAAGATGGAATCGCCCGACCAGGGGCCGAACGGCGTCGCCGTCGCCGAAGGGATGGTCTTCGGGGCGACCGCGACCGGCGCCTTCGCGCTCGACGCCGAAACCGGCGAAGAAGTGTGGGCGACCGAACTGATCACGCAGCCGAAAGAGGCGATCGACATGTCGCCTGGCGTCCACGAAGGGATGGTCTACGTCTCGACCGTCCCGACCGACGTCACCAGCGCCTACAACGGCGGCATCGCCGGGATCATCTACGCGCTCGACGCGAAGACCGGGGCGAAAAAGTGGAGCTTCGACACCGCGCCGAAAGGCCTCTGGTCGAAGCAGCACAGGTCGATCAACGCGGGCGGCGGGCTCTGGTACGCGCCCTCCTTCGACGAAGAAGGCGGCATGTACGTGGGGACCGGCAACCCGGTCCCGTTCCCGGGCGCCGAAGGCCTGCCCTGGGGCAAGAGCCGGCCCGGTCCCAACACCTACACCGACTCGATGCTGAAGCTGGACGCGAAGACCGGCAAGCTCGAGTGGGCGCATCAGGTGACGCCGCACGACGTCTACGACTGGGATTTCCAGGACCCGCCGATCCTCGTGAACGCGGGCGGGAAGGAGCTCGCGATCGGCGCCGGCAAGTCGGGCCAGGTGGTCGCCGTCGACGCGCAGACCGGCAAGGTCGCCTGGCAGGCGGCGGTCGGCAAACACAACGGCCACGACGACGACGGCCTGAAGGCGATGCGCGGCGAATTCTCCAAGCTGCCGAAGCAGGCGACGGTCTACCCGGGCCTCCTCGGCGGCGTGATCGCGCCGATGGCCGCCTCGAAGACGACGCTCTTCGTCCCGGTCGTCAACCACCCGCTGACCGTCGAAAACGGCGAAACGATCGGCGAAGGCGAAGAATTCACCGGCGAAATGGTCGCCCTCGACCTCGCCACCGGCAAGGAAGAGTGGAGCCAGAGCTACGAACAGCCGGCCTTCGGCGCGCCGGTCGCGGTCAACGACATGGTCTTCTTCACGACCCTCGAAGGCACGATCCACGGCCTCGACGCGAAGACCGGCGGCGAAGTCTGGACCGAATCGCTGCCCGCCGGCTCGAACTCGGGGGTGGTCGCCTCCGGCGACAGCCTGATCGTCGCCGCCGGGATCCCGGTGGCCGAAGGCCAGACGCCTTCGCTGGTCGCCTACAGCCTCGGCGGCTGAGGGCGGGGCGCGCGCCAAATGAGGGCCTTCTAACGAGAAATTTCCGACTTTGTAATCCCCGTCTCACCGGGGCCTTAGGCAGCGGGCGGACGCTCGCGGAATGGCCCATACGCCCCCGGCAGCACCCCTTACGGAGCCGATCTCGCCGCCCCCGACGGCGGCCGCTCCCACCACCGCCACCGCCCCGTATCACGGCAAGGACTGGGACCGCCACGTCCGCCAGGCGGACGAGCTCTCTCGCACGCCCGGCTTCCAGGACCTGCGCGACCGGATCGTCGCCAAGGCGGCGCCGGCGCCCGGCGATTGCGCCCTCGACGTCGGCTGTGGGACCGGCCTGCTCGCCCTCGCGATGGCGCCGAGCTGCGCCTCGGTCTGGGCGATCGACACCGCCCCGGCGATGGTCGACCACCTGCGCTGGGTGCTGGCCGGGCAGGCCGTCGCCAACGTCTACCCGCTGATCGCCTCCGCGTCCTCGCTGCCGCAGATGGATTCGAGCGTCGACCTGGTGGTCTCCAACTACTGCTTCCATCACCTCGACGAGCGCGGCAAGCGCGCCGCGCTGGCCGAGGCCATGCGGGTGCTGCGGCCCGGGGGACGCCTGGTCTTCGGCGACATGATGTTCGGTTGGACCCCGGCCGAGGGGCGCAATCGCGAGGTGGTCTGGTCGAAGGTCCGGGCGATCGCGCGGCGCGGCCCGGCGGGCTGGCTGCGGCTCCTGCGCAACGCGGGACGAATGCTGATCGGGCGTGGGGAGCGTCCGGCGTCGCCGGACTGGTGGCGGATCGCCCTGCTCGAGGCGGGCTTCGACTCGGTCGAGATCGAAGTGCTCGCCCACGAGGGGGGCATCGCCGCGGCGATCAAGCCTGGATGAGCGCGGTCGGCGCCCGGCCTCGCCCGCGGCGCTCCACCTTCTGGCGTCGGCGGCTCGCCGCGCTCGCCGCCGTGGTCGGCGCGGCGATACTGGTCGCCCTGGTGTTGGTCCGTGGCGTCGGCGGTGGGACCGGGGTGGTGGCGCCACCGCCGCCACGGTTCGTCTCGGTGAAGCTCGGCGGTCAGACCTTGGCCCACGTCAAGGCGGCGACGCTGAGGCTGCCCGCGGTCCGCGCACGGATCGTCGCCTCCGTCCCCGCCCATCAGCACCTCCAGGTCGGCAAGGCGACGATCGACTACGCGGTCGCGCGCGGCTCCCTGGACGCGGCGCTGCGGCGCGCGGCCCGGGCCGGCGGCGCCGTGATCGTCCCCCGGCGGCCGGTCGCGTCCTCGATCGAGGTCCCGATGATCGCCCAGCGGCTGCGCGACGACTGCGAGGCGACGGCGCTCTCGATGGCCCTCGGGTACGCCGGGCACCCCGCGGGACAGCTGCTGCTGCAGCGTCAGGTCGCCCATGCCAAGCCGCTCGATCCGACGGTCGGTCCGAACGGCGAAGAGGTCTGGGGCGACCCCGTCCTCGGCTTCGTCGGGCGGGCCGACGGCGGCGGCCCGGCGGGTGGGTTCGGGGTGTACCAAGGGCCGATCAAGGCGCTGGCCGCGCGCCACGGGTTGGCGATGGTCGAACTAAGCGGCTCCTCGCCGCGGCGCATCTACGCGGCCCTGTTGGCGGGTCATCCCGTGCTCGCCTGGGTGGCGCTCGCGGAAGGCCCCTACGCGACCTGGACCTCGCCCGCCGGGCGCCCGGTCAAGGTGAACTACGGCGAGCACGCGGTGGTGCTGACCGGCGTCGATTCCGAAGGCGTCAAGGTGAACGACCCGCTCTCGGGGGAAAGGCTCGTCTGGTCGAAGGCCGAATTCGAACGGATGTGGGCGGGACTCGGGCACCGCGCGCTGGCCGCCTGAACGCCGCAGTGGTAGCGTCCCGGGGGTGTCACCGGTCGGTGACAAGGCGACCGCGACCCGGCGCCCGCATGACGCCGAGGCCTCACGCCGCGCCCTGCTCGAAGCCGCCCAGGAGGTCTTCGAGACGGTCGGCTACGACCGGGCGACGACGCGGGAGATCGGCGAACGCGCCGGCGTCGATCCGGCCCTGATCGCGCGCTACTTCGAGTCCAAGGAAGGCCTCTTCCTGGCCGCCATCGCGGCGGGGTCGGCGGAGGCCGACGGGATCGACTTCGCGCCGCAGGCGTTGGTCGGCCTCCTGCTCGAGCGCTGGGACGAGCAGGGCCACAGCCCGATCAGCCGCGCGCTCGCCAGCCCGACCCTGACCCCCGGTGCCCGCGACCAGATCAAGCGGGTGGTCCGCGACCGCGTCCTGGTCGGCCTGGTCGAGGCCTTGGAGGGGCGCGGCGCCCCGGACCCCGAGTTGCGCGCCGAGCTGCTCGTCGCGCTGGCGATCGGCGTCGCCGTGACCCGCGCCAACGGCACCCTCGAGACGCTCGCCGCGACGCCGCGCGAGGACGTCCTCGCCACCCTGGCCCCGCTCCTCGACGCGCTGGAGTCCTGAGCGGTGGCGACAAAACGGAGCGCCGGCATCCTCCTCTACCGCCATCGCGACGACGGCGAGACCGAATTCCTGCTCGTCCACCCCGGCGGCCCCTACTGGACGAAGCGCGACGACGGCGCCTGGTCGATCCCCAAGGGGGGCATCGAGGCGGAGGAGGACTCCCGGGCCGCGGCCCTGCGGGAGCTCGACGAGGAGCTCGGTTCCGCCGCGCCCGACCTCGAGCCCTCCGAGCTGATCGACCTCGGCTCGATCCGCCAACGCGCGGGCAAAGTCGTCGACGCCTGGGCGGCCCGGGGCGACTTCGACCCGACCAAGCTCGACAGCAACACATTCGAGATGGAGTGGCCCCCCAAGAGCGGCCGCGAAGTCGAGTTCCCCGAGGTCGACCGCGCCGACTGGTTCGACCTCGACGGCGCCCGCCAGAAGCTGCTGCCGGCGCAGGGCGAGTTCCTGGATCGCTTGCTGGAGCATCTGGGGACGTCGGGGGACTGACAAGGGACGCGAGGCAGGGTCGACGAGCACGGCCGTCTCGGCCACGGCCCGGGCAGGCTGCTCATTGCTCAAGGACCTCTGTGTCGAGTTTGGGGCCTATAGCGACCCAAACT
>JAFDWD010000374.1 GCA_018268695.1 Actinomycetota bacterium | reverse complement strand
GGCCGCGAACAAGCAGGCGGCCAAGGTCGGCACCGGCAAGCTGAAACCGAACGCGGTGACCGCCGGGAAGATCAAGGCGAACGCCGTCACCACGTCGAAAATCCGCGAAAACGCGATCACCAACGCGAAGATCCGCGAAGGCGCCGTGAACTTCGGCAAGCTCGCCACCGGCACGAACGTCGTCGCCACGGCGACCAGCTCCGCGGTCGCGGTCAACGGGGCGAGCGCCGTCACGGTCAGCTTCCCCTCGCCGATCTCCTTCACCCCGGCGACCGGCGTCGTCGACCTGATGAGCGTCGAAGCGCGGAGCGCGAACCTCGGCCGCTCCGGCACCGAAACCTGCCGCGTCCAGGTCCTGCCGCTGGTCAACGGAACCGAATGGGCGGGCGCCCCGATCGTGCTCAGCGCCTTCGAGCCGAGCGGGGAAAACCCCTCCGGCGTGATCGGCTCGGGCGGCGCGACCAGCCCGATCGGCCTCGCCGCGGCCGGCGCCACGCAGACGATCGGCGCCAAGCTGATCGGCAGCCCGCGCTGCTCCTCGAACGGCTCGGTCACCGTCGCGGTGGCGATCACGCAATCGAAATAGTGGAGGCCCGCCAGGCCGACGATCACCGTTCACTAACCTTCCGTAAGTGAACGAGATCGTCGCCTGGCACTTCTCCGATCCGGCCTGTCCCTGGGCCTACTCCTCACGTCCCGCGATCGCGCGGGTGCGCTGGCGCTTCGGCGACCAGCTCGATTGGCGCCTGGTGATGATCGGCCTCTCGGAGACCGCCGAGCGTTACGAGCAGATCGGCTACACCCCGGCCCGCATGGCCGCCGGCCACCGCAAGTTCGAGCGGCGCTTCGGGATGCCGTTCGGCGGCGGCGTGAAGTCCCGCCTGGCGGCAAGCTCACGCGCCTGCCGCGCGATCGTCGCCGCCCGCGAGGAGTCGATGGACCTCGGCTACGCCGCCCTGCGCGCGATCCAGCTGATGCAGTTCACGACCCCCGGCCTGCTCGACGACGACGAGCACCTGCGCGAGGCGCTCGAGGACGTCGACGGCCTCGACGCGGCGGCGGTCGTCGCCCGCATCGACGACCCGGAGATCGTCGCGATCTACGAGGAGGACAAGGCGCGG
>JAFDWD010000373.1 GCA_018268695.1 Actinomycetota bacterium | reverse complement strand
GCGCTTCGCCGGCCGCATCCTGCTCACCTACGTCTACGAGGAGACGCTCGACTGGCAGATCCTCCGCGACGGCGTCGGCGGCCTGCGCGAGGCGCACCGCCGGGCGCTGCGGCCGCTGCTCGAGCACGGGGTGGAGATCAAGCGGATCGACCCGCGCCTGCTCGACTACGACCTCGGCCGGCTCGCCGCCGCGATCGACCCGAGCGCCGACCTCGACTTCGACTTCCTCGGCCTGCAGACCCTCTACGACCGCTATCTGATCGCCGACAAGACGGGAACCCGGCCGCGCCGGTTGGAGGCGCCGCAGCTGTTCTGGCTGCGGGTCGCGATGGGCGTCTGCCTGGCCGAGCCCACCGAGGAGCGGGCGGAGCGGGCGCTCGACCTCTACGCCGCCTACAAGGAGCGCCGCTTCTGCTCCTCGACCCCGACCCTGTTCAACGCCGGGACCCCGCACTCGCAGCTCTCCTCCTGCTACCTCTACGTGATCGAGGACACCCTCTCCTCGATCGTCGGCCGCGGGATCGCCGAGAACGCGATGTGCTCGAAGTGGGCGGGCGGCCTCGGCGGCTCCTGGACCAAGGTGCGCGGCACCGGCTCCCACATCGAGTCGACCAACGGCGAGAGCCAGGGCCTGGTCCCGTTCCTGAAGCTGCACAACGACCAACTGGTCGCGGTCAACCAGGGCGGCAAGCGGGCGGGCAGCGGCTGCGCCTACCTGGAGAGCTGGCACAACGACGTCTTCGACTTCCTCGAGCTGCGCCGCAACACCGGCGACGACCGTCGCCGCACCCACGACATGAACACCGCCAACTGGGTGCCGGACCTGTTCATGCGACGGATGGAGGGCCGCGAGCACTGGACGCTCTTCCGCTCCAACGAGGTGCCGGAGCTGCACGAGAGCTACGGCAAGGAGTTCGAGCGCCTCTACCTGGAGGCCGAGGCGCGGGCCGAGGCGGGGGAGATCTTCGGCCGCCGGACCCCGGCGCTCGAGCTGTGGAAGGCGATGCTGAAGATGCTGTTCGAGACCGGGCATCCCTGGATCACCTTCAAGGACGCCTGCAACGTGCGCAGCCCCCAGGACCACGCCGGGGTAGTCCACAGCTCCAACCTCTGCACCGAGATCACCCTGAACACGAGCGAGGAGGAGACCGCGGTCTGCAACCTCGGCTCCGTGGTGATCGACCGCCACCTCACGCCGGAGGGGGAAATCGACCACGAGAGGCTGCGGGCGACGGTGCGGGTCGCGGTGCGGGCGCTCGACGACGTGATCGACGTCAACTTCTACCCGACCGAGCCCGCTCGGACCGCCAACTCGCGGCACCGTCCGGTCGGCGTCGGGGTGATGGGGCTGCAGTACGCGCTCTACACCAAGGGGATCGAGTTCGGCTCCGCCGCGGCGGTGGAGTTCTCCGACGAGATGATGGAGGCGATCGCGCTGTACGCCTACGAGGCGTCATCCGACCTCGCCGCCGAGCGCGGCCGCTACGAGTCCTACACGGGCTCGAAGTGGGACCGCGGCCTCCTGCCCCAGGACACCGTCGACCTGCTGGAAGCCGAGCGCGGCGCGCCGGTCGAGGTCCCGCGTGGGGGGAAGCTCGACTGGGCCCGGGTGCGGGCGAAGATCGCCGCCCAGGGGATGCGCAACTCGAACGTGATCGCGATCGCCCCGACGGCGACGATCGCCAACATCATGGGGACCTCGCCCTGCATCGAGCCGATCTACAAGAACCTGTTCGCGAAGTCGAACCTCTCCGGTGACTTCACCATCCTCAACCCGTTCCTGGTCCGCGACCTGAAGGCCGCGGGGCTCTGGAACGAGGAGATGGCCGCCCAGATCAAGTACTTCGACGGCGACCTGACCGAGATCCCGCTGGTGCCCGACGAGATCAAGCGGCGCTACCGGACCGCGTTCCAGATCGAGCCGGAGTTCCTGATCGACGCGGCGGCGCGGCGGCAGAAGTGGATCGACCAGTCGCAGTCGCTGAACCTGTTCCTGGCGGCGCCCGACCTCAAATCGATGAGCCACATGTACCGGCGCGCCTGGCGGGTCGGGTTGAAGACGACCTACTACCTGCGCACGATGGGCGCCTCGGCGATCGAGAAGGCGACCGTGAGCGCCCCGGTCGTGGCCGCCGAGCCGACGCCGGAGGAGGCCCAGGCCTGCTCGATCGAGGCGATGCGGACGGGTGGTGTGTGCGAG
>JAFDWD010000372.1 GCA_018268695.1 Actinomycetota bacterium | reverse complement strand
TCGATCAGCCAGCCGTGCCCGCAGTGCGGCGGGGCGGGCGAGATCATCGAGGACCCCTGCCCCACCTGCGGCGGCTCCGGCGTCACCCAGCAGAGCAAGCGCTACAAAGTGAACGTCCCCGCCGGGGTGAAGGACGGCACCCGGATCCGGCTCGCGGGCAAAGGCGAGGCGGGGCCGCGCGGCGGCCCGAACGGCGATCTCTATGTGACCACGCGGGTGGCCGCGTCCCCGGTGTTCCGCCGGCTCGACGACGGCAACCTCGAGGTGACGGTGCCGATCACGATCCCGGAGGCGGTCCGCGGCGGGACGATCGAGGTGCCGACGCTCGACGGGACGAAGAAGATCAAGGTCGCGCCCGGGACCAAGCACGGCGCGCTGCAGCGCCTGCGCGGCGAGGGCGCGCCGAAAGGCAAGGGCAAGGGTCGCGGCGACATCCGCTACCGCCTCGAGATCGAGGTGCCCAAAGACTTGAACGAGGAGCAGCAGAAAGCCGTCGACGAGCTGGCCGCGGCCCTGAACGGGCACGACCCGCGCGCGGACCTGCTGCGAAAGGCAGGTGCCTGATGGCCCAATACCGACGCCACGTGACGAACGTGAGGGCGACGTTCGACGACGAGCAGGGGGTCTTCATGATCTCCGTCGCCGCCGAACTCGCCGAGATGCACCCGCAGACGCTGCGGATGTATGAGACGCGCGGGCTGATCGCCCCGAAGCGGTCGCCCAAAAACACCCGCCTCTACAGCCGGCGCGACGTCGAACGACTGCGCCGCATCCAGGAAATGACGGCGCAGGGACTGAACCTGGTCGGCGTCGAGATCGTCCTGGAGCTGGAAGAGCAGGTGGAGCGATTGAAAGGAAGAGTGGAAGAACTGGAAGGACCAGCAAGAAGAGGAGATCAGGCCGATGCAACCGGATAAGTTCACCAAGAAATCGCAAGAAGCGATCGCCGCGACGCTGGAGCTCGCGCGCAGCCATCGCAACCCCGAGGCGACCCCGGCGCACCTCCTGGTGTCGCTGCTGGAACAAACTGAGGGCCTGGTCGTGCCGATCCTGCAACGGGTCGGTGCCGATACCGCGACGATCGTCGCGCGGGCCAACGAGGCCGTCGCCGGCCTGCCGAAACTGAGCGGCGCCGCGAGCGAGGAACCGCGCCTGTCGTCGTCCCTCGCCGCGACCCTGCGGGTCGCCGAGCGCGAAATGGGGCGCGACGGGTCGAGCATGATCTCGACCGACCACCTGCTGCGGGCGCTGACCGAGGACCCGGCCGTCGGCGACATCCTGCCGTCGAAGGACGAGCTCGACGCCGCCGTGGCACAGGTCCGTCCCAACCCCGTGACCTCCGACAACCCGGAGTCGACTGCCCAGGCGCTGGAGAAATTCGGCCGCGACCTGACCGCCGACGCGCGGTCGGGGAAGCTCGACCCGGTGATCGGGCGCGACGAGGAGATCCGTCGCGTGATCCAGGTCCTGTCCCGGCGGACGAAGAACAACCCGGTGCTGATCGGCGACCCCGGCGTCGGCAAGACGGCGATCGTCGAGGGCCTCGCCCAGCGGATCGTTGACGGCGACGTGCCGGAGAGCCTGCGCGATCGTCGCGTGATCGCGCTCGACATCGGCTCGCTCCTGGCGGGCTCGAAATACCGCGGTGAGTTCGAGGAGCGGCTGAAAGCGGTGCTGAACGAGGTGCAGGAGGCGGAGGGCCAGATCGTCCTCTTCCTCGACGAGCTTCACACCATCGTCGGGGCCGGCGCCGCCGAAGGCGCGGTCGACGCGGCGAACCTGCT
>JAFDWD010000371.1 GCA_018268695.1 Actinomycetota bacterium | reverse complement strand
TCGACGATGGTGCAGACGTCGCCGATCTCGCAGTCGTCGCCGTAATCGGCCTCGATCGCTTCCATCTGCTCCGCCACGACTTTGCCGATCTTGCTCTGGTCGAGCATCAACGCCTCCTGTAGTTGGTCAGTTCCGGCCTGACGATAGCCGTCGACTACCCCGCCCCGGCGCATTTACGACTCCGTTACAGGGAAACAGCGGCCGTCGCGTTAGATCGGGGCCGATTTGGACTACGTACTGCTTGCCCTCCTCGGCCTCGCGGTCGGGACCTTCGGGACCCTGGTCGGGGCGGGCGGCGGATTCATCCTCACTCCGGTTCTGCTGATCGTCTACCCGGACCTGACTCCGGCGCAGATCACCTCGATCAGCCTCCTCGTCGTCTTCTTCAACGCGCTCTCGGGCTCGATCGCCTACGCGCGCATGCGGCGGATCGACTACCGCTCCGGGCTCCGGTTCGCCGCGGCCGGGATCCCGGGCGCGATCCTCGGCGCGCTCGCCGTGCACCTGGTGCCCCGCCACGTCTTCGACGCGATCATGGCGGCGGTGCTGGCGATCCTCTCGGTCGCCGTGATCCGGCTGCGCCCGCACGCCGAGCGCTCGGTCCCGCGGGGCGCGACGACCGCACGCGAGCTGATCGACGCCCACGGCGAGGTCTACCGCTACCGGGTGCCGCTCGCCCGCGGCACCGCCTACAGCGCCGGGGTCGGCTTCCTCTCCAGCTTCCTCGGGATCGGCGGCGGCGTCATCCACGTGCCGCTGATGGCCGGCGCGCTCGGCTTCCCCACCCACATCGCGACCGCAACCTCGCACTTCGTCCTCGTCTGGATGTCGGGGACGGCGAGCGCGACGCACCTGCTCGGCGGCACGCTCACGGTCGGTCACGGGTTGCGGCGGGCGCTGGCGCTGTCGGTCGGGGTGCTGCCGGGGGCGCAGTTGGGCGCGCGCCTCTCGCGGCGCTTCACCGGCCCGACGATCAGAAAGTTCCTGGGCGTGGCGCTGCTGGGGCTTGCGGTTCGGCTTCTGATCTCGGCGCTATGAAGAGTTCCGGGCTCAGCGTCGGCACTTCTTCTTCGGCCGCGTAGCCGGGTGGTTCGACCCCGAGCATCGTCGCCAGCGTCTTCAGCAGGGTGAAGTGATTGGCGTATTCGGTTTCTTCGACCTTCCCCGGTTCGACGAGGGGCGAGATCATCAGCAGACCGACCTGGCCGCCACCGCCGGTTTCGACCACCGATTCTTCGGTGTACTTCGTCGCCGAGGGAAGCGCCGTGGATTCTTCACCGGCGGTCGTGGTCGTGGTCGGGGTCGTGGTCGTCGTGGCGCCGTCGGCCGGAGCCAGATTCGGGTATGCGGGCACCAGGCAGCAGGCCTTCCGGTCGACGCCTTCGCCGGTCTGCCTGGCCTGCGCGGAGGTGATCATGATCAGCCCGCCACCTTCTTCGTAGGCCGGCGAGGCCATGATCGCCGGCACCAGCGTCTTCAACTCCTGCGCGACGCCCTGGGCGCCGGTCGGCGCGCCCGGTTCGCATTCGTATTCGCCGCCCGCGTGACAGACGTTGGGGAAGATCAGCGACAGGGTCGGCGTCTTCTTCTTCGCCGAGAGGTCCTTGGTCAGAAGTTCGAAGCCGACGTCGTGCTTTTCGCATTCGTCGCCTTCGGCGATCGCGGCGAAGTAGACGACCGGGTTGCGCCAGGTCGCGTACTGGTCGCCGGGGACGGGGGTCGTCCCGTCCGGCCCGCCCAGCGTCGGCTTGCGACAGCGCCACGGCTGGC
>JAFDWD010000370.1 GCA_018268695.1 Actinomycetota bacterium | reverse complement strand
GTGCTGGCGAGCGCCGAGCTCGGCGAGGGCGACGACGCGAAGCGCCCGACGGTCCAGGTCGGCGACCCCTTCGAGGAGTCGAAGGTGCTCGAGTGCTGCCTCGAGCTGCTGGAGAAGGGACTGCTCGTCTCGCTGCAGGACCTCGGCGCCGCGGGGCTCACCTCCTCGGCGGGCGAGATGGCCTCGGCCGGCGAGGTCGGGATCGACATCGACGTCGCCAAGGTGCCGCTGCGCGAGGCCGACATGGAGCCCTTCGAGATCATGGTCTCGGAGTCCCAGGAGCGGATGCTCGCGGTGGTCGAGCCGAGCCGGGTCGACGAGGTGCGGGCGATCTGCGCCAAGTGGCAGACCGAGTCGGCCGAGATCGGCGTGGTCACCGACTCCGGGCACATCCGCATCCTCAAGAGCGGCGAGGTCGTCGGCGACATGCCGGTCGAGGCGCTGGTCGACGGCTGCCCGCTGTATGACCTGGCGCCCGCCGCGCCGGCTGCCTGGATCTACGGCAACAAACAGACGCTCGCGCCGAGCGCCGACTCCGCGACGACCCTGCTGGCGCTCCTGGCGGCGCCCTCGATCGCCTCGAAGAAGTGGATCTTCCAGCAGTACGACTCGATCGTCGGCTCGCGCACGGTGCGCCGCCCCGAGTCCGCCGACGCGGCAGTCCTGCAGCTGCCCGAGTCGGGCAACGCGATCGCCGTCTCGATCGACGGCAACGGGCGCAAGGTCGCCTGCGAGCCGTTCAACGGCACGGTCGAGGCGGTGCTCGAGTGCGCCCAGAACCTCGCCTGCGTCGGCGCCGAGCCGCTCGGCCTGACCAACTGCCTGAACTTCGGCAACCCGGAGAAGCCGGTCCCCGCCTGGCAGCTCGACCGCGCGATCTCGGGTCTCGCGGCGGCCTGCGAGGAGCTCGGCGTGCCGGTCGTCGGCGGCAACGTCTCCCTCTACAACGAGGGACCCGACGGGCCGATCTACCCGACGCCGGTGGTGGCGATGGTCGGTGAGCTGCCCGACCCGGCGCGCACCG
>JAFDWD010000036.1 GCA_018268695.1 Actinomycetota bacterium | reverse complement strand
GATTTCCAGTCCTACGTCGGTCGGCTTATCGTTCGTTAAGCTCCACCGCGTGACCGTCTCCGACGTCGACACCCGCGACCGGATCCTCGCGGTCGCCACGACCCTCTTCTACCGCCAGGGATACGGCGGCACCAGCATGAACTCGATCGCCGCCGAGCTGGACATCTCGGGTCCGGCGCTCTACTGGCACTTCAAGTCCAAGGAGGAGCTCTGCTTCGAGGCGATCCGCGCCGAGCTCGATCGCTTCGTCGCCGGGCTGGCCCCGGCGTCGCGGAAATCCGGCCCGACCGCGCAGCTCGCCGCCTTCGTCTCGGCCTACGTGGTGCTGAAGCTCCGTCAGAGCGAGACCTTGGAGACGCCGGGCGCCACCGGTCCCTACAGCCAGCTGCGCGACTCGCTGACCGAGGCGCACCGGGAGACGCTCGACGGGCTGCAGCGCCAGGTCGTCAAACAGCTCCGCAGCATCCTCCGCCGCGGCGAGAAAGCCGGCGAGTTCCACTTCGACAACCTGACCACGACCACCTTCGCGGTGATCTCCCTTTGCGAGTACGTGTTCAGCTGGTTCGCGCCCGACGGGCCGATGTCGATCGACGAAATCGCCGCGGAATATGAGTCGCTGGTCTTGGCGATGGTCGGGGCGAGCCGCTGAGATGGCGGCCGTCGACGCGCCACGACTTCGCCTCGGCGTCGACACCGGCGGCACCTTCACCGACCTGGTGATCGGCGGACACCCCGACGGTCTCCTGCTGACCAAGCGGCCGACGACCCCGGACGATCCGTTGGTCGGCCTGCTCGACGTGCTGGCCGCCGGCGGCGAGGAGATCGGCGCCTCGCGCCGGGAGCTGCTCGGACGCTGCGACCTGCTCGTCTTCGGCACCACCCGGGCGACCAACGCGATCGTCGAGGGAAAGACCGCCCGCACGGCGCTGCTCGTCACCGCCGGCCACCCCGACATCCTCACCCTGCGCGAGGGCGGCGGCCGGCCGAGTCTCTTCGACTACTCCTACGAGTACCCGGCCCCGTACGTGCCGCGGCGGCTGACCTTCGAGGTCCCCGAGCGGATCGG
>JAFDWD010000369.1 GCA_018268695.1 Actinomycetota bacterium | reverse complement strand
TCGAATACGTCGTCGGGGCTGCCGTCGAGCGGCGAGGCCCCCGTCGCCGACGCCTCCCTCGCGTCTGCCAGCGCCCGCTCGACCGCCGGCCGCAGCCGCTCGGGGGGCAGCCAGATCTCGAACTCGGTCTTCTCGTCGCCGGGTAGGCCGAGGACGCCGAGGCACCAGCGCTGGAGCCACCCGAGGTCGCTCATCAACGCCATGTCGTCCTTGAACCAGGCTGCGACCAGCTCGTCGCCGATGCCCCGCTCGCAGTCGCGCATGATCCGCAGGTCCGCGCTGACGAAGTAGCGGTAGACCATCAGGTCGACCAGGGCGTCCCGGTCGTCGCGGTCAAGGGTCGTCTGTCCCATCAATCTCTCCTTTTCTCCGCGGTGTCGGAGAGCCGCGCCGGGTCGCCCTCGCCCGCCGTCGTCGGCGAAGCCGATCCCATGCAGTGCGCCGCGCTCATCCCACCGCCCTCGCGGTCGTCGGGTTCGTGGTCAACGGGCTCGCCTCCGACGCCACCCGCGGCGGCGCTCCCGGCATCTCCTCCGGGATGAGCACCGACGGCTCAACGTCGAGCGCCTCCGACAGGAGCCGGATCTCGCTCGCCCCGGCGCTCTCGGTCGCGAAGATCAGCCCTACGAGCCTGAGCACCTCCATCTGAGAGGCGGCGGCTAGCTCGCCGATCGTGAGGCCGTGCCTCTCGCGCAGCTCGTCCAGGTTGGACCCGAACCTGCGGCGTTCGCGCTCTTCGGCGGCTTCGATGTTGACCCGGAGGTGGCGCCAACGGCCACCCCTGATCTCCTTTGCCTGGGCCGTGACCAGGGTGAAGAGCACGATCAGAAGCGCCCTCTGTGCTTCGTGTTCCTCCGGATGGCGCGCGTCGTTGAAGACCGCGACGTGCTCCTCCAGCAGCTCGATCGACCCCTTGCCGGGAAGCTCGCCGCCGTCCCGCAGCCATCGGACGATCTCCGCCGTCAGCAGCAGAGCTTCGGCTCCGTGGGCGCTGACCGTCCGCTTCGCGGCGTCGTCAAGCATGGCGTCCAGGCCGGCCGACAGGCTCTCGGCGACCCTCCGCCTCGCGGCGTCGTTGACCCGTGGGGTCGATCCGGGCACGTCCTCCTCCTCCAGCGAGGCGGCCCCGGGCGCGATCACTTCCCCGATCCGGAAGAAGAGCTCCGCGAGTGCGGATCGGGCCGGCCGACGTAGCTTCGTGGCGACGGTCGCCAGCGACAGTCCCGGGAGGTGCTCCCAGATGTGGCTCGGAGCGATCATGCTTCGACCAGCCTGTAGCCGATGCCCCAGCAGTTGACGACGTAGCGCTTGTGCTCGGGGTCGAGTTTCTTGCGGAGTCGGCTTGCGTGGCTGTCGAGGGTCCGGGGCTGTCCGGGCGGGGCCTTGAAACCCCAGACCTCGCGCAGCAGTTCGTCCTTGCTGAAGACCCTGGTCGGATCGGTCGCGAGGACCCGCAGGAGCGTGAACTCTTTCTTGGACAAGTGGACCTGCCGCTCGCCGACCGTGACCGCGCGGCGCCCTGGGTCGACCACCAGCTCACCGAGCCGGACTGGAGCATCGTGGCGGTTGTGGCGGCGGCGCAGGACCGCCGCCATCCGGGATCTCAGGTCCCCGTAGATCAGCGGCTGGGAGGAGAGGTAGTCGTCGGCACCGAGATCACGACTCCGACCCAGGTTTCCGCGCTGCTCACGGTTCAAGAGCACGATGACCGCCAGGTTCGGGTCGATCCGCGACTCGATCCCGTCGGCTTCGCGGACCTCCTGCAGCACGTCGATTCCGGACATGTCGGGCAGGGCCAGGTCGAGGATGAGGATGTCGGGGCTGTTGAAGCGGCACAGCCGGAGAGCGTCGGCACCGCTCGGCGCGGGAAGCACCTTGAAGTCGTCGGTGGTGAGTTGCTCGCAGAGCCCCTCAAGGGTCGCGTCGTCCCCGTGGCAGACGACGACCGTCGCGATCTCGTCTACCTGCGGCATCTCTCACCTCCCTGCAGGTGGTCCGCGAGGGATCTGCGTTCGGCCATAGGTCGTCCTCCTTCGGAGAAGTTCGGGGCATACGTCGATGTCCGAGCCCTCGAGAGGCGCGGTCATCCGTTGCGCCAATCGATGCCATCCGGACCCCCGACCCAAGCCCCCCGGATACGCCGGGGGCCCGGCTGGCGATGTTCCAACGTGGCGACCGTAGCTCTGGTTCCGCACGCCGGCGAGTCGGAATCGGACGGTAATCGGCGCATATCGGCGCATATCCGCGCCGTTTCAGGCACTAGTGCCCAAAAGTGGTGCCGAAGAGGGGGTCGGTTCAAACGAGTGGCCGAAACGCGAACCGTCGCGTTTGCAGGGCATTCGCCTCGATGGAGCTAGGCGGAGTCGAACCGCCGACCTCCTGGGTGCGATCCAGGCGCTCTGCCAGCTGAGCTATAGCCCCGTATGCGAGGATTTCCAGGGGAAAAGACCTGGGAATCGCCGATAATCGGATTACCAGTTTAGCCGTGGATAGGGGTGGATGGGCTGCGATGCGCGGGGGTTGCTGTCGCTTAGGGGATCCGGGCGGCAGAACGATCGTCCGTCGCGTTGGCTTACGCATGGGACCGGCCTTTGCAAGGGACCGCGGCTTCGTGATCTCGCGAGGCCCATCTATGGAGTGCGGAGCGGGGCGAGGCAGGTGCCGACGAGGGACTGAACGAGGGCGAGAATCTCGCGCGATGCCCCGACGGGTATCGAAGTCGAAAGCGACAGGACCTCAAGCGGCAGACGCCCGCCGGTGACGATCGCGATCGACGACGAAAACAAGCCGCTCCTGATCGACGTCGACGAAGCCGCCCGGCAGAGCCGCGGCTTCGCCCTCTACTTCGAGGGTGGCGAAAGGCAGGGTTACGGGTTCGGCGGGGCCTGGGCCGCGACCG
>JAFDWD010000368.1 GCA_018268695.1 Actinomycetota bacterium | reverse complement strand
TCGCTGATGCCGAGGCGGCCCTGCAGCTTCTCGAAGCTGGTGCGGGAACCCTCGAAGGCGACGATCTCCCCGTCGACGACGAACTCCCCGGTCGACTCGGCCCCGAAGGCATCGATCAGCTCCGGGTAGTTGTCCATCCGGCGGCCGGTGCGGGAGGTGATCGTCACGCCCTTCGCGGTGCGGCGGACGGTCGCGCGGACGCCGTCGAGCTTGCGCTCGAAGACCCAGGCCGGGTCGGAGAACGGGTGCGCCGTGAGCGTCGCCTTCATCGGCTCACCTTGGACGGCCATGGCGATCAGCGTACCCCCGCCGTGGGCGGGTTATGCTCGCGAGATGAGCGAACTGCCGGGCGAGAACCCGATCACCGAAGCGGCCGAAGAAGAAGTCGACCGCGACCCGGGCTTCAAGGAGGGCGACGAGGTCTGGGTCGAGGATGCGAACGGCAGGCGCCACCCCGGCGTCTTCGTCGGCCTGAACGAAGCGGCGGGCTGGTTCGGCGGCGGGCCGAGCGCCTACGTCGTCCATCCCGAGGGCCACCAGGCCGAGGTCGTCGCGCTCTTCCGCATCACCGAGCGCTAGGCGCCGGTCGCCCCGAGGGGCGCCCGCACGAAGAAACGGCCCGCCGCGCCGAGGCGCGACGAGCCGTCAGGGTTCCGCCGAGAGGGCCTCAGCAGGTCGGGGTTTTCGAGTTTTCCGGGAGTTTCGGCAGGAAGCCGCCCAGCACGAGGTTGAGCGCCCCCGTGAGTTCGCTGACCCCGGCGGTGAGGGTGTTCGTCTGCGAGACGACTTCTTTCAGCGAGCTGCACTGGTTGGTGACTTTGGTCGACACTTCGCCAACCTGTTTGGTTGCCGAGGCGGCGGCGGTTTCGGCGGCTTTCGCGGTGCCTTCGACCGTACCGACGGTGCCCTGCAGCGTGGTCAGCGCGGAGGCCGTGTTGCCGGCCGTGGTTTCGACGTTTTTGACGCTGGTTTTGACGCCTGCGACGCTGGTTTCCAGGCCTTCGACGCCGGTTTTTACGCCTTCGACGCTGGTTTTGACGCCTTCGACGCTGGTTTTGACGCCTTCGACGCCGGTTTTGACGGTGGCCACCGTGCCCTGCAGGGTCCCGACCGTCCCTTCGAGACCGCCTACTCCGCCTTCCAATGCCGTCAGGCCGGTCACGGTGTTGGTGACCGTCTGACCGAGGCCGCCCAGATTGCTGGTGAGCGTTTCCACTTCGTTTTCAAGCGTTTCGATGGTTTCGCCCTGTTTGAAGATCGTTTCTTTGAGGCTGGTCTCGATCACCGCCGCGGAGCCTTTTTCACCCTGATCTCCCGTTGCCCCGGTCGCTCCGGTGGACCCCGTCGCGCCGGTGGCGCCGGTGGCCCCCACCGGCCCGGTCGCACCGCTCGGCCCCGCCGGCCCGACGACGCCCCAGGTGAGAGCCTGTTCGCCGCGCTTCGCGTTGCACCGGACGCCGGCACCGACGACGTGGATCGTGCCCCGCTGGGACTTCTTCCCCTTCGTCTTCAGGCAGGCGTGGATCACCCCGTTATCCACCACCGGGCCGGTGCCCGCCGCGGCAAGCGGGGCTCCCGTCAACCCGAGGACGAAGACGGCGGACGACATGAGGAGGAGCAGTCTGGTTCGCATGCCGAAGGCGTCGGCAATCTCGGTCTGAACCGTGAATCAGGCCGGTATGAGAACGGTGGAAACGGACGTCAGTACCCAATCGCGGATCGAAAAAGCGGTACGGCCCGTCAACTATTTTCGGCGACCCGCCCTTGGCCGTTGACACCGCCACTGCCGCTGCCCGAGCCCACCAGGCGCGGCCGGTAGCGATAGCCGACGCCGCGAACCGTCTCCACCGGGTCGACGTCGGCGGCGGCGCCGAGCTTGCGCCGCAGGTAGCTGACGTAGAGCTTCACCTCGTCGCGCTCGCGGATGCGGTCGCCCCAGACCATTTCCAGCAACTGGCCGTGCCCCAGCACCCGGCCCGGATTTTCGGCGAAGGTCGCGAGCATGCGGAACTCGATCGGGGTCAGCCCGACCTCCTGCCCGAGGACCGTGACGCGGTGGCGCACGCGGTCGATCTCCACGTAGTCGTCGGTGAGGATCACCGGGCGTAGATCGCCGTGGCGCGGGCGCCGGAGCAGCGCTTCCACCCGGGCTTCCAGCTCGACCTCCGACGGGGGCTTGGACACACAATCGTCGGCGCCCGCCCGCAGCGCCGCCACCCGTCCCTCCTCCTCGTCCCCGCTCAGCGCCAGGACCGGGACGTCGGAGAGCGCCCGGATCGTCGCCAGGATGTCGAGCCCCTCGGCATCCGGCAGGTCGAGATCGAGCACGACGAGGTCGGGCTGGCGCTCGTAGAACGCGCGCAGCCCATCGTTACCACTTTCGGCGTGGACCAGCTCGGTCCTGGCTCCATCCGAGAGCCCTCGCAGTAACCCGCCTCCTCCGAGGTCTCGCCCGATCGCCAGAACCTTGCGCCTTCCGTCGCCAGGCTCTCTCGATAGCGATTCCAATTCCTACCCGAATCTCACCCCGTGGCGGGCCCTTTGTCAAGTTTTTTCCGTCCATTGTGTTGAAGCCGAATCAGGTCGTGTCGATTTTCGATCCGTCCGTTCGTCCTCGAGGTGACAGGGTTGATTCTCGGATCGACCGAGTGAGACAGAGAACGGAGTACCGCTATGCGTTTCATGATGTTCATGTATCCCGAAATCGAGGAGTCGGACTGGAATCCCTCGGCCGAGGCCGTGGAAACGATGTCCCGCTACAACGACGAGCTGCGCAAGGCCGGGATGCTGCTGGCGCTGGACGGGCTGCGACCGTCGAGCGACGGGGCGTCGGTCAGCTTCAGCGGCGGCGAGGTGAAGGTCACCGACGGGCCGTTCGCGGAGGCCAAGGAGGTCGTCGGCGGGTACTGGATCATTCAGGCGCGCTCGACCGAGGAGGCGATCGAGTGGGCGAAACGCTGTCCGGGTGAGAACTGCCGGATCGAGGTCCGCCCGATCTTCGAGATGGAGGACTTCCCGCCCGACGTGCGCGAGCGGATCGGCTACGACCCCGGGCTCCATCCGGGCGAGTGATGGCGTCGGCGACCGATGCCAGGGCGGCGGTCGAGGCGGTCTGGCGGATCGAGTCCGCCCGCCTCGTCGCCGGCCTGGCGCGGCTCGTCCGCGACGTCGGGCTGGCCGAGGACCTGGCGCAGGACGCGCTCCTGGCGGCGCTCGAGCGCTGGCCGCGCGACGGCATCCCCGACAACCCCGGCGCCTGGCTGATGGCGACGGCGCGGAACCGGGCGATCGACCTCGCCCGGCGGGCCTCCACCTACGAGCGCAAGCGCGAGGAGGTGGCACACGAGCTGGGGATCATGTTGGCCATGGACGGCGTCGACTTCGCCGCCGCGGCCGACGACGAGGTCGGCGACGAGCTGCTGGCGCTGATGTTCACCTGCTGCCACCCGGCCCTCTCGACCGAGGCGCGGGTGGCACTGACGCTGCGCCTCCTCGGCGGGCTGACGACGGCGGAGATCGCCCGCGCGTTCCTGGTCGGCGAGCCGACCGTGGCGCAGCGGCTGACGCGGGCGAAGAAGACGCTGCGCGAGGTGCGGGCCGACTTCGAGGTGCCGGTCGGGAGCGCTCTGCGCGCGCGGCTGCCCGACGTGCTCGAGGTCGTCTACCTGATCTTCAACGAGGGCTACGCGGCGAGCTCCGGCGACCGCTGGATCCGCACCGAGCTCTGCGAGGAAGCGCTGCGGCTGGGTCGGATCCTCGCCGCGCTGGCGCCGGCGGAGCCGGAGGCGCACGGGCTGATCGCGCTGCTGGAGATCCAGGCCTCGCGGCTGGGCGCGCGGCTGGGGCCAGACGGCGAGCCGATCCTTCTGCTCGACCAGGTCCGCTCGCGCTGGGACCCGCTGCTCCTCGTCCGTGGGGTGGCGGCGCTGAAGCGCGCCGAAGAGCTGCCGGCACCGCTCGGCCCCTACGGGCTGCAGGCGGCGATCGCGGCCTGCCACGGGCGGGCGCTGGAGGCCGACGAGACGGACTGGGTGCGGATCGCCGCGCTCTACGAGGCGCTCGCGGCGATCGCCCCGAGCCCGGTCGTCGAGCTGAACCGCGCGGTCGCCGTCGGCATGGCCTTCGGCCCGGAGGTCGGCCTCGCCCTGCTCGAACGCATCGCCGCCGACCCTGCCCTCCGCGAGTATCACCTCCTCCCCAGTGTCCGCGGCGACCTCCTCTCCCGACTGGGACGACAGGAGGAGGCGGCGAGCGAGTTCCGCCGTGCCGCCGCGCTCACCGGCAACGAGAGCGAGCGCGAGCTTCTCCTACGCCGCGCCGGCGGCGTCGAGCACTGAGCGGTCGCGCACGGTGCGGGCACCGAGGGCGACGGCGACGAAGGCGCCGACGAGGGCGAGGCGGCTGGCGACGGCGAGCCAGGCGATGGCCTCCAGCCAGCCGAGGCCGCCGCGGGTCGAGGAGGCGTAGGCGATCAGCCCTTCGCCGACGACGAGGCAGAGGGCGGCGATGACGGCGACCACGCCCGCTCCGACGACCGCCCTTTCGCGGACGGCGAGAGGTCGCCTCGCACCGGCGGTGAACACCAGCGCGGCAGCCCCGGTAAGGAGGGCGCCGACGGCCTCGAGCAGCGTGCCGATGGTCGCTTCGTGCACGGCGCCCGCGGAGGAGTAGAAGGACTGCAGTGAGAGCGCGCCGATCGTGAGGGCGAGGGAAGCGACGGCGAACAAGGCTGCGCCGACCTGGACCCGGGAAGCTCGCGACGTTCCGGCCCTCGCCCCTCTGGGGCCGGTGGCCACGACACAGGCGCCCACCGCGAAGATCAGGGTCCCGATGGTCGTCGCGATGTAGTACCCGCGGTAGTCGCCATTGTGAGTGTCGGACAACAGCGCAAACGTACGGAAGACCCAACTGACGAAGTAGACGCAGTAGGTCGTCGCGACGACGGTGGCGCCCGACCACAGCCAGGCCCAGTCGATCTCGGCGCCGAACGCGCCGGCGACCATGGACCAGCCGGCGGCCCCCACCAGGTGCGAGGCGAGGGAGATGACCACGGCGGCGTCATAGCCTCCGGGCACCGTCTCCCGAAAGGCATTGAGGGCCTCGATCAGGTCCATTGCGGCAAGCAGCAGCCAGCCCGCCGCCGCGAACGCCGCCGCGATCCGGAAGCGACGGTTGCGGGCGGCGAGCATGGTCGGCGTCCGTTACTCGCCGGCCGCGAGGCGGCGGATGCCGTCGATCTCGAGCCGGTGGATGAGCCAGTCGTCGAGGGTCGCGGCACCGAGCTTCTCGTAGAAGTTCAGAGCCGGTTCGTTCCAGTCGAGGGCGACCCACTCGAGGCGGACGTTGCCACGGGCCTCGGCGATGCCGGCGAGGTGCTCGAGGACCTTGCGGCCGACACCGCCGCGGCGGTGCTCCGGCTTCACGTAGACGTCCTCGAGCCAGATGCCGGCGCGGCACTCGAAGCTCGAGAAGGTCGTGTAGAAGAGCGCGTAGCCGACCACCTCGCCCGCGGCGGATTCGACGACCAAGGCCTCGGCGGCGCGTTGCTCGAAGAGCGTCTCCCGCAGGATCTCCGGCGTGCCGACAACCTCGTCGCGGAGTTTCTCGTAGGTCGCCAGCTCGCAGATCAGGTCGAAGATCAGCTGGACGTCGCCTTCGGTCGCGGCGCGGATGGTGGGCTCGGTGGCGGTATCGGGCATCGGGTGGAATCTATTGGGACGGTTGGCGTCTTGGGCAGTGCGGTGGGAAGCCGTCGCCTCAGGCTGCACCGCCCCACCCCGCCTCCGACCCGGCAACACGTCGCGGTAGGGTCCGCGCCATGTCCGTGATCGACGAGCTGGTTGCCAACAATCGGGCCTTCGCGGCTGAACTCGAGCCTCGCCATCTGGCGGTCGAACCGAGCCGTCACCTGGCGGTCGTCACCTGCATGGACTCGCGACTCGACGTCTTCGCGGCACTCGGGCTCGGCGACGGCGAGGCGCACGTGCTCCGTAACGCCGGCGGGGTGATCACCGACGACGTGATCCGCTCGCTGGCACTGTCCCAGCGCAAACTCGGGACGCGCGAGGTGATGCTGATCCACCACGACGACTGTGGCCTGCAGAAGGTGTCAGACGACGGCTTCCGCGACGAGCTGCGCGAGGCGACCGGAGTGGCGCCCGCCTTCGCGATCGAGTCCTTCGTCGACGTCGAGGCGGACGTGCGGCAGTCGATCCTGCGGGTCAAACGCTCCGACTTCCTCCTCCACCGCGACTCGGTACGCGGCTTCGTCTACGACGTCGACACGCATGCGCTGCGCGAGGTCGTCGTCGCCAACGAGCCGGGCGAGGAAGTCGTCTGATGGCCGAGGTCGCCCCTTACGGCTCCTGGCGCTCGCCGATCGCGCCCGCCGACGTGGCGCGCGGCGGACGCCGGCTCGGGGGAGCGACGATCGCCGCCGACGGCGCGGTCTGGTGGGCGGAGGGTCGGCCGACGGAGGGCGGGCGCAGCGCGCTGATGCGGCGCCCGGCGGACGGCGAGCCGGAAGAGGTGACCCCGGCGGGCGTGAACGTCCGCACCCGCGTACACGAGTACGGCGGCGGCGCCTGGAAGCTGCTCGGGCCGGAGCTTGCCGTCTACGTCGACTTCGCCGACCAGCGCGCCTACCGACTGGAGCTCGGCGGCGAGCCGGTCGCGATCACGCCGGAACCGGAGGAGCCGGCGGCGCTGCGCTACGCGGACTTCGAGCTCCATCCCGACGGGGTGACTCTCTACTGCGTCCGCGAAGTCCACGACGGTGGGCCCGAACCGCAGAATGAGATCGT
>JAFDWD010000367.1 GCA_018268695.1 Actinomycetota bacterium | reverse complement strand
GGTGTGTCCCGGCTCCGTGTAAAGCCCCATACGCCGCGGGAGGACTACGGATCACAGGGTCGGCGCCGCGGCGGATCATCGGGGGTGTGCGTTGGCTGATCGGACACCGTGCCCGGATCCTCGCCGGGGTCGCCCTGGCGGCGATCGTCGTCGGCGGCACGCTTCACCTCGCCGGGCAGCCTGGGCTCGGCGACGCCGTCTGGCGGACGGTCCTGGTCGTGCTCGCGGCGGAGCTGGCGGTCGAGGTGGGGAGGACCGTCCTGGTCGATCGGCACATGGGTGTGGACACGATCGCTCTGGTCGCCATGGTGGGGTCGCTGGCGCTCGACGAACTCCTGGCGGGCGTGGTGATCGGGCTGATGTTCTCCGGCGGGCTGGCGCTGGAGGAACTTGCCTCGGCCCGGGCGCGCCGCGAGCTGACCGCGTTGGTCGAACGAGCGCCGAAGCGGGCGCGGGTCCGCGCCGACGGCGAGCTTCGCGACGTCCCGGTCGAGGAGGTGGCGATCGGCGACGTGGCCGTGGTGCGTACCGGCGAGGTGGTCCCGGTCGACGGGACCCTGGTGAGCGAACAGGCGGTGATCGACACCAGCACCCTCACCGGCGAGCCGCTGCCGGTGACCCTGACCGAGGGCGAGCCGGTCCTCAGCGGTACGGCCAACGCGGGCGCCCCGTTCGACGTGCGCGCCGGGCGCCCGGCGACCGACAGCGCCTACGCGGCATTGGTCAGGCTCGTCTCCCAGGCCGAGACCGAACGCGCGCCGCTGGTACGGATCGCCGATCGCTACGCTGGCTTCTTCCTACCCGCGACGCTCCTGATCGCGGGGCTCGCCTGGGGGCTCAGCGGGGACGCGGTCCGGGGGCTGGCGGTGGTGGTGGTCGCGACCCCGTGCCCGTTGATCCTCGCCGCTCCGATCGCGCTCTTCTCCGGCCTCTCGCGGGCGGCGAGCGCGGGCATCATCGTCAAGGGTACCGGCGCGATCGAGACCCTCGGACAGGTGCGGACCGTCCTCTTCGACAAGACCGGCACGCTGACGGTCGGCACCCCGGAAGTGCGGGAGATCGTGCCCCGGGACGGCATCGGGAGGGCGGAGATCCTGCGGTTGGCCGCCTCCGTCGACCGGATGTCGGCGCACGTGCTCGGGGCCGCGCTGGGGGACGCCGCGGGGGAGGCGGACCTGGTCCTGACCGAGCCCGAGGCGGTCGAGGAGGATCCGGGCCAAGGGATCGCCGGGACGGTCGAGGGGCATCGGGTGTCGGTCGGCAGTCGCCGCTTCCTCGCCGAGCAGAGCGTCGACAGGAAGGAGCTCGACGCGGCGGCGGTGGTCGACGGCCACGGATCGGGCGAGGCACGGGTGCTGGTCGGGGTCGACGGGCGGCTGGCCGGGGTGATCGTCATGGCCGACGACCTGCGGCCGGACGCGCGCGGCATCGTCGAGCGACTCCGCGCCGAAGGGATCGGGCAGGTGGCGATGGTCTCCGGCGATCGCCGCTCGGTGGCGGAGCGGATCGGCCGCGAGCTCGGCGTCGACCGGGTCTACGCCGAACAGTCCCCGGAGGACAAGCTCGAGATCATCCGGCGGCTGCGCGAGGACGGCTCGCGAGGCCCGGTGATGATGGTCGGTGACGGTGTCAACGACGCGCCCGCCCTCGCCCTGGCGGACGTCGGCGTGGCGATGGGGGCGGCGGGGGCGACCGTCTCCTCGGAGACCGCGGACGCCGTGATCACGGTCGATCGGGTCGACCGGGTCGCCGACGCGATCCACGCCGGCCGCCGTTCCCTGCGGATCGCCCGTCAGAGCGTCGTGGTCGGCATGGGTCTCAGCTTCGCGGCGATGGGCGTCGCCGCCTTCGGCTATCTGCCGCCGCTCTCCGGCGCCCTGCTCCAGGAGGCGATCGACCTGGCGGTGATCCTCAACGCCCTCCGCGCGCTGAGAGATTAGGCGATTGGTTACTAGACGTTCGGTCGCAGGTGCAGGCGGTGGCGGGGGCGGGGGCGCGTTCGGATCGGGGCCGGCGTCGGCGCGATGGCGGCCATCCGCTCGACCTGGGCGACGCCCTCTTGGCCGTAGAGCTCTCCGACCAGGAGCATGGCTTCCGCGCTGGTGTCGCGGATCGCCTCGTCCAGCTGTCCTGGGGTGGAGAAGATCAGCCCGACGGAGGAGTTGACCCGCTCGCACAGGCCCGTCGCGATCGCGGGCCAGTCACCGCGGATCAGCAGCACCGCCTCCTCGATCAGCCTGACGCGTTCGTCGCCGCGGTCCACTCGACCGCTGAGCGGAGTCGTTCGGGGGGTGTGGTGGGTGGCCATGTGGTGTCCTCCTTCCTTTCCCACATATTTAAACCCCGCACTGCCAACGAATCCTCAAGCGCCGGCAAACGATTGTTAAAGGATGCGAATCGCGGTACCTGGCTAGCCGGTGAACGGGTGGGTGGGGGTGGTTCCGTTCGGCGCCAGGAGGTCGAAGCCGTCGGGGATCTTGAGGTGGTCGGGGCCGGTGCCCCGCTTGCCGGTGACGCCGTACTGCCAGACGATCTTCTTCGTCTTCGGGTCGATGATCACGACGCGGTCGCGGTAGTCGTCGTTCGCCGCGATCAGGCCGTTCGGCAGGCGCTCGGCGAGGCTCGGGTGGTTCAGCATCCCGTTGCCGGATTCGGGCGCATAGGACCAGAGGATCTTCCCGGCGCGGTCGAATTCGTAGATGCCCCCGGGCTTGGAGTAGTCGGCTACGAGGTAGCGGTCGGGCCCGAGCTGCTGGGGGTCGGAGGGGTATTCGATCGGCAGCTGCACCGTCCAGATCAGCTTCCCCTGCGGCGTGATTTCGTCGATGTAGGAGCCGTTGACCTCGGAGACGAGGATGTTGCCGTTCGCGAGCGGCGTGTCGCCGTTCGGCGACCCGAGATAGGTCGGCGGTTCGTGCGTGCAGGCTTCCGGACTGCCGATTTCCTGGAGTACCTTCTTCGCCGGTGAGATCATGAGGACGCGGCAGTTCTGCGCGTCGGCGACGGAGACGTTGCCGTCCTTCAGCAGGTAGGCGTCGTCGGGCTCGTGCAGGTAGCCCGGTTCGGAACCGGTGACGCCTGGGTGACCGTAGGACCAGAGCAGCTTGCCGCCCGGGTAGGAGAGCTGGACGATCCTCTCGTTCTGCTCCTCGTTGGAGATGATCGCGTGGCCGCGGTGGATGAAGAAGGCGTCGTCGGGGAAGTAGAAGCCCCCGGGCGGGGCGGGGTGTTCCTTGGACGGAAAGCGCCAGAGGACCTTCTTCTTCGCGTTGACCACCAGCAGGCGGTCGTTGCCGCGGTCGGCGATCATCAGCTGCCCGGCGAACGGCCAGGACGGCGCGGAGCCGGTGCTCGATTCGGGCTCCGGTTCCGGCACCCTCGTGCGCTGCATCGTCAGTTCGACCACGTCGGCGAGTGCCGTCCCGTCGGAGCCGGTCCCCCCGATCAGGTAGCTGGTCGAGCCCACGGTCGCCGCGGCGGCCCCCGCGGTCGGCTGGGGCAAGGCCCCGGCTCCCACCACGCCCTTGTGTCCCGGCCGGAAGCGCCAGATCCGTCCGGTCGCCTTCCCGTTCGCCTCGCCGCCGAGGACGTAGATCGAGTTGCCGATCGTCACCGCGCTCGCGTGGTAGACGGCGGCCGGCAGCCTGCCGATCACCCGCGCCGTGCCGGCCCGCGGGTCGATCACCTGGATCGCGTCGCTTGCCGCACCGGTCCCGGTCTCGCCGCCGAAGGCGTAGATCCGGCCGCCGAGCGTCGCCACGGCGAGGTAGCGCGCGGGGACGGGGAGCTTGGTGACTTCGCGGAAGCGCGAGCCATCGGTGGTCGCCAGCACGGAGGGAAGGGGTTCGTTGCCGTCGTAGCCGCCGAGCACGTAGGCCGTGTGGCCGACGGTCACGGCGCTGAGGTCGGATCGCACCGTCGGCAGACGGCCGACTTCGCGCGCTGCGGTGCCGGGAGCGATCGACTCTCCCTTCATCGGCAGGGCCTGCACCTCGTCGGTGCTCGTTTCCGTGCCGCCGCCGAACACGAAGACCTGCCCTCCGAGGGCCACCGCGGCGGCATCGTGGAGCGGGCCGGTGAGCGCGCCGACTTCGCGTGGGCCCCCGCCGCTCGGCGGAAGCTGGAAGACGCCGCCGACCGAGGTTTCGCTCGAGTCCAGGCCGCCGATGATCAAGGGCCCCCCGCCGGCGCCGACCGCCGACTCGCCCGAGACCGGTGCCGACAGCGGGGCACGGGCACTCTGGACGCTCAGGGTCTCGGTATACCGAGGGCTTCGGGACGAGCCGCCCCCGGTGCCACCACCGCCCCCGCCCGACGCGATCCCCACGATCAGGGCGACGATCGCGACGGCGCCGATCGGCAGCAGCAGCCGACGTCGACGCACGCTCCGGCTCGGTCTCGCGCCCGCACCGCGTCGCCGTGGCTCCGGTGCCGACCGCATGGGCGAAATCCTGGACCGTCACGATTAATCGATGGTGAGAGTTTCGCTTGCCTGCGCCTACCAAGACTCATCGGCGGTTAAGGGCGGCCGGGTGAACTTGGAGGGGTGGGGCGCCGTCGGTTCCAGAGTGGCGTGTCGGCCTCGGGTGTCGACGGGGCCCGGCTGGTCGTGGCCCTCGGTGGGGTCGCGGCCCTGGTCACCTATCTATGGTCGCGGCTTCCCGAACCGGCGGCCCACTGGCCGCTGTGGGACGTCAGCGTCTACCACTGGGCCGCGGTCGAGGTGGCGCGTGGCGCCTCCCTCTATGCCCACTCGGCCCCCTACCACTTCACCTATCCGCCGCTCGACGGGGCCCTGCTCGGGATCGCCGGCGAATCGCGGGCGATCTACCTCAAGGTCGTCATCAGCGCCGCCAGCGTCTGTGCTCTCGTCGCGCTCGGGGCGCTCTCGCTCGGCGCCGCGGGCGTTCGCCGGCGCCCCGACCTGGTGGTCGCGGTGGCGGCGTGCGGCCTGGTGTTGGCGCCGGTCGTGCTCACCTTCCACCTCGGCGAGACCGACCTCATCGTCACCGCCCTCGTCGCCTCCGACGTGCTGCGACGACGGGATGGCGGCGCCCTGCAAGGGGTCGGCGTGGGGCTGGCGGCCGCGATCAAGCTGACGCCGCTGATCTTCGTCGTCTATCTCCTGGCGACGCGGCGGGCGCGGGCGGCCGCGGTCGCGGCCGGCACGTTCGCCCTCACCGTCCTGCTCGGATTCATCCTGCTGCCGGCCGACTCCGGGACTTTCTGGCTAGGCGGTGTGTTCATGCAGTCGCGGCGGGTCGGGAGCGCGATCAACCTGGCCGACCAGTCGCTGGCAGGCGTGATCGCACGGGCAGGTGGAGGACATGTCTGGTGGTACCCGGCGGTGGCCCTCACCGCGGCCTTCGGCCTCGTCGTCGCGGTCCGTGCCCATCGCCGCGGTCACCGTCTGGCCGGGGTGGTCTGCTGTGGCATCACCGGGCTGCTCGTGTCGCCGATCTCCTGGACCCACCATTGGATCTGGGCGGTCCCGCTGCTCGTCCTCCTCACCGTGAGCGCCTGCCGCCGCCGCTCGCTCGCGATCGGGGTCGCGGCCCTCCTTACCGCCGTCGTCTTCTCCGCCGCGGCAGCGCTTCCGACCACCTGGGGGCCGATCGGGATCGGCGCCATCGTCTCGGCGAACGCCTATGTTTGGTGTGGCGCCGCGGTGCTGGTCGGCACCGCGCTGTTCCTCTCCCGTGGAGGTAGGGATGCGCCTGCGGCGCTTCTGGCGTAGCCACCCTCGGGTGTCGATCGCGATCGTCGCGGTGGTCGTTCTGGCGGCGGTCGGGGCGGTCGTCGGCTACGAGGTGTTGAAGCGCCCGGCCGACGTCCACAACGAAGCCGCGATCAGGCACTTCGAACCCGAACCTCCGAAGGAACCCCCGAAGCCGGTCCACGGTAAGCCGCGCACGGTGAACTGGCCGATGTTCGGCCTCAACCCGGCCCGGACCCGCTATCTGCCGGCGAGCGGGATCAAGCCTCCCTTCAAGTTGATCTGGAACTACGTCGGGCGACCGCTCCTCGAGTTCCCGCCGATCTACGCGAACGGGAGCCTCTACGCCGTCGACAACGACGGCAACGCCTTCGCGCTGGATGCCGAAACCGGAAAGGTCCGGTGGGAACGACGCATCGGCCACCTGAACGCCTCCTCGCCGGCCTACTCCAAAGGGCGCCTCTACATCGTCAACCTGGTGCCCGGGCACATCGTCAAGCTCGACGCGAAGACCGGCAAGGTCATCTGGAAGCACCCACTGCCGAACCGCGCCGAGTCCTCGCCCCTGGTGATCGGGAGCAGCGTCTACTTCGGCTGCGAAAACGGCTACCTGTATTCGCTCAGCACGGTCAACGGGAACATCCGCTGGAAAACGCAGCTCGGCGGGCCGGTGAAGGCGGGGCCGGCCTATCGCGACGGGGTGCTCTACGTGGGTGACTACGGCGGCGACATGAACGCGGTCCGAGCGGCCGACGGCAAGCTGATCTGGCAGACCGGATCGCTCGGGACCGGTTACAGCGGCGGCGAGTTCTACTCGACCCCGGCGGTCGCCTTCGGGCGGGTATACGCCGGCAACAACGACGGCCGCGTCTACAGCTTCCTCCAGTCCGACGGCGAACTGGCCTGGACCCACTCGACCGGCGGCTACGTCTACTCCGGGCCCACGGTCGCCTCGACGAAGGACACGCCGCCGACCGTCTACATCGGCTCCTTCGACGGCAACGTCTACGCCTTGAACGCGAAGGACGGCGAAACGCGCTGGTCGCGATCGGCCGGCGGCCAGGTGGTCGGCTCGCTCTCGGCGATCGGCAACATCGTCTACGTCGCCGAGTTCACCCACGGGTCGACGGTCGGCTACGACATGCGCACCGGCAAGCCGGTCTTCCACTACAAGACCGGCACCTACACCCCGGTGATCTCCGACGGTCGTCGCATCTATCTGGTCGGCTACTCGAGCATCAACGCGCTCGAACCGGTGCGACCAGGACGGACGGCGGGCCACCGACGAGCGCAGCGTTCTCAAGGCGGCGGAGCGGCACCGGCACGGGGCGGGCGGCGCGGAACCGGGCGAGGGTGAAGTCGTAGGAGACCGCCCGCGAGCCGACCCGCCGGAAGGCCCGGGGTAGCAGGTGCCCGGCGTGCCGGACCGAGGCCGCGGAGCCGACCAGGACGATTTCCCGCAGCGGCGGCGGCGTGCCGGTGGCGAATTCGGCTCCGAGGTAGTACCGCAGCGGTTGGTTCGCCGTGTAGCGCTGGGTGACCAAGGCCTTGCCCGCGTGCAGCGGGCCGGCGACGGCGGCGGCGTTGCGGAGGTTCTCGCGCTGCAGTCGTGGCAGCCGGTCGATCTCCAGGGTGAAGAAGAGGGAGCAGAGGCAGAACGCCGCCGCCGCGGCGAGTCCCACCGGGCCCGCGCGCCTCGCGCCGAAACCCGCGGCGATCGCGATCAGCAGGGGCACGAACGCCGGCAGGAGATTGCGCCCGTCGAGGTAGTCGTGTCCGAGGGCGGCGGCGAGCAGCGCCAAGGCCACCGCGCCGCCCCCGACGAGCGCCGCGACGCCGGCGCTTCGTCGCTCGGCGGGGTCCCCGCGCCAGACCAGGAGCACCGCCGCCAGCAGCGCCAGTCCCGCCGGCACGCCGAGGGGGATGGCGACGCCCTGGCGAGAGCCGTGCTCGGCGCCGTTGTCGCCGCCGACCAGCTTCGCCGCGGCGCGTTCGAGCCGCCCACCGATCGGGGCGCTGGAGATCCAGGCCGCATGGTCGTGTTCGGACTGCTTGATCGCGACCGGTGCGAGCGCGATCGCCATCGCCACGATCGGGATGCAGGCAACGGCCACCCGGCGACGGCGTGGGCCCGACAGCAGGAGCAACGCCGCCTCCGACGCGATCAGGAAGCCGGCGAAGTAGTGGGTGGCGAGCGCGAGTGCCGAGACCAAGCCCCACAAGACGAGGTCGCGGGAGGAGCCACCGCGACGCGCGCGGGCGAAGAAGAGGAACGAGAGCGCCGACAGGAGGAAGACCAGGGCGTAGGCGCGCGCGTCCTGGGAGAACCAGATCAGCACCGGGCTGACGGCGACCGCGGCGGCGGCGATCAGGGCGGCGCGACGAGGGAGGGGAAGCGACACCGCGCCGAGGTAGACGACCACGATCGACGCCGTCCCGGCCAGCGCCGAGATGGAGCGCATCCAGAGTTCCCCGGTGCCGAACGCCTTCGACCAGGCCCAGGCGAGGAGGTAGTAGAGCGGCGGCGTCGACTCGCTGCGCGAGACCTCCGAAAGCGTCGTGGTGAGGTTGGCGTGGAGGACGCGGCCGACGGTGACCGCCTCGTCGTAGCGGTAGCTCTGCAGGCCCAGGGTCGAGAACCGCAACCCTGCACCGATCAAGACGATCCCGATCAGCGCGAGCAGGGAGGGAGAGGAGAGGTATCGGCGGGCTGTCGCCATCCCTCGATCTTCTGGCGACTCGCTTAAGCCATCGTTGGAAAATCGACTGTCAGAGTTCTTTCAGAGAGTCCGCCTAGGCTGGAACGGTCCCGAAGCTTCACAGGAGGCCGCTTTGACTTTTCTTCGCCGCATCTCGACCCGCCGTCTTCTCGCGATCTGCGCTCTCGCGTTGGTCCTGGCGATCGGCGGCACCACCGTCGCCCTGGCGACCTCCGGCGGCGGCCCGAAGCCGCCCGCGAAACCGCTGGCCGCCGCTGTCCACGACGCGCTGGAAGCGCCGGCTGTGCCCGGCATCAGCGCTGAAATCCACTTCACCAACAACCTGATCGACGCCTCGAGCCTGGAAGGCAAAGACCCGCTTCTCGCCGGAGCCACCGGTCGCCTCTGGGCGACTCCTTCCGAAGGCGGCAAGCTGCGTCTGGAGCTGCAGGCCGAATCAGGCGGCAACGACAGCCAGGTGCTGGTCGAAGGGCGTCATTTCCAGATCTATGACGGGACCTCGGAAACCGTCTACGAAGGGATGCTGCCGGAAGAAGGGAAGGGCGAATCGGGCGACGGCGCGGCGGGGGAAGTTCCCTCGGTCGCCGAAATCCAGAAGGGGATCGACAAGGCCGGGAAGAACGTCGAACTGAGCGGCGCGACGCCATCCGACGTCGCCGGCCGCGCCACCTACACCGTGCAGGCGGCACCGAGTCACGACGGCGGCCTGCTCGGCCGGGTCGAGCTCGCCTGGGACGCCGCCAACGGCATCCCGCTGCGTGGCGCGGTCTACTCCAGAGAAAGCTCCTCGCCGGTGCTCGAACTGGAGGCGGCCGGGGTCTCCTTCGAAGCCGTCCCGGCCTCGACCTTCGAAATCTCGCCGCCGGCCGGCGCCGAAGTCGTGAACCTGGCCCCTGCCGAACTGGAAGGACCGCAGGGCGCGCAGAAGACGGCCGTCGGCGCCGCCGCGGTCGAAGCCGCGATCGACTT
>JAFDWD010000366.1 GCA_018268695.1 Actinomycetota bacterium | reverse complement strand
GCCGGTCAACCTGGCGGGCAGCCTCAGCTCGATCGTCCAGGCGCTGACCGGCGCCAAGGGCAAATTCATGCGCACGCCGAAGGTCCGCAACCGCACCGTCCCGGCCTTCCTCTACGTCACGCTGCCCTACCTGCTGGTGGGCTGGTCGATCTACACCTTCAAGGTCGCCTACGAACACAACCTCTGGTCGAACGCGGTCTTCGCGGCGATCAACGGGGTGCTCGGCGCCTACGCGATCATCGCCTTCATCGGCCTGCGCAACTCGCTCGTCGACATCTGGGTCAACGTCGTCTCCTGGCTCTACAAGCCGGAGGGCCCGAAGAAGATGGCCGCCCGCGCCCCGTCGGCGCTGAAACCGACGCCGGAGGGCACCGCCAACTGGGAGCTCGTCCTCTACCTCGGCCACGCCGACCGCCGCCGCCGACCGCGCGAGACCCCGGAAGCTCCGAGCGAGCTCGACCGCGCCCCGCTCACGCTCCCCGTCTCGGCCCCCGAGGTCGACCCCTCGCTGCTCGGCATCGAAGTGGCGCCGGACACCCCGTAGCGTTTTCCTAGGACATCCGACGAACCCGAACGCTGTTCGGTCGGGATTCGTACACTGCGGGGCGATACCTCCTCCGTACCGATGCCGACGAACAGCACCGACCTCGACGATCTTGAGACCCGCTTCTGGCTGCGGACGGTAGCCGCGGGAGGCTGGGCGACCTTCGGCACCTGCGCGGGCGGTCTCGCCTACGTGGCCTTCTTCGCGGAAACCTCGAACGGGCTCGCGATCGCCGCGATCATCGCGATCACGATGGCCCTTGCGGCCGCGAGCCTCTGGCTGGTTCCCTGGGAGCGCTTCATCCGTTCCCGCCATCGCGAGGTGGTGCTGCTCGGTTGGTCCCTCATCACGGTGTTGGTGATCGCCCTGGTCGCGGCGCTCGACGGCGGCGCCCGCAGCCCGATGTCCCTCGCCCTGGTCCTGCCCGCCTGCTTCGCCTCGCTCGCCTACTCCCGGTCTCGCGTGCTCGCGGTCGGCGTCGCGACGGAGGTGGCGCTCGGCCTCCTCGTCCTGATCGGCTCGCCGGGGACCGGGACGGTGCTGGTCGCGGCCGTCGTCCTCGGCGGGATCGCGACTATCGGCGCCCGCCAGGCCGAGTTCCACCACGAATGGCGCCACCGCCTCACCTACGAATCCCAGACCGATCCGCTCACCGGTCTGCTCAACCGGCGCGGGTTCGCGAGCGCCGCGGCGGGCGCCTTCGACGGGTTCCGCCGGGGACGCTCGCGGGTCACGCTGGTGTTGCTCGACCTCGACCTGTTCAAGGACTACAACGACGTCCACGGGCACCTCGCCGGCGACGAGCTGCTCCGCCGGGTCGGCGAGGTGCTGATGGCGACCGTGAGACGGGGCGACTCGGTGGCGCGGATCGGCGGCGACGAGTTCGCCGTGCTGCTGCCGGAGACCGACGCCGCGGGGGCCCTCCCCCTGGTCGCCGAGATCGACGCCCGCCTGTCGCGCCGGGTGCCGCACTCCCTCGGCACCGCGAGCACGCCCGAGGACGGCAGCTCCCTGGAGCAGCTCTACGAAGTGGCCGACGCGGCTCTCTACGCCCGCAAGTCCGCCCGCACCGGCGCCGCCGCCTGAGTGCTCGGCTACGCCCGCCGCTCGGAGATCGAACCGACGACCACGCGGTCGCGCCCCTGGTCCTTCGCCCGGTACATCGCCCGGTCGACGGCACGGAAGCAGGTCTCGGCGTCGGGCACGTCGCCGTGCAGTCGGCACAGGCCGACGCTGGCGGTGCAGGGGCGCTCGGTCTCGGCGGTGGCGATCGCCATCCGCAGCTCTTCGGCGACCGCGCGCGCCTGGGCGAGGTCGATGTCGCGGAGGATCACCGCGAACTCGTCGCCGCCGATGCGCGCCGCGACGTCAGGCGCCGCGATCCGCTCGTCCAGCGTCTGCCCGACCATCCGGATCAGCCGGTCGCCGGCGACGTGGCCGTCGGAGTCGTTGACCGACTTGAAGCGGTCGAGGTCGATCAGCAGGAGCGCGGCGCTATCGCCCTCCTCGCGGCAGCGGGCGATCGCCCGTG
>JAFDWD010000365.1 GCA_018268695.1 Actinomycetota bacterium | reverse complement strand
CCGAACACCAGGAGGCCGAGCGTCGCGACCATCAGGAGCTGGCCGACCGGGTCGACCCGGCGGGGGTGCGGCGCCTTCGATTCGGGGACGAACTTCTGGGTCAGGACGATCGCCGCGATCCCGACCGGGATGTTGATCCAGAAGACCGCCCGCCAGTCGATCGCCTGGACGAGGAGGCCGCCGATCAACGGCCCCGCCGCGATGCTGACGCCGGCCACGCCGCCCCACCAGCCGATCGCCCGCGCCCGTTCCTTGGGCTCGGTGAAGACGTTGGTGACGATCGACATCGCGACCGGGTTCAACATGCTGCCGCCGACGGCCTGGAGCGCGCGGAAGGCGATCAGCCAGCCGAGGCCGGGGGCGATGCTGCAGAGGCCGGAGCCGAGCGTGAAGACCGCCAGGCCGACCTGGAAGGTCCGTCGGCGGCCGAGCCGGTCGCCCATCGATCCCGACAGCATCAGCAGGCAGGCGATCACCAGCGTGTAGGCGTCGATCGTCCACTGGGCGCCGGAGACGGAGGCATCGAAGTCCCGCTGGATCGCGGGCAGGGCGACGTTCAGGATCGTCACGTCGAGGCCGACGATGAGGATGCTCATCGTGCAGATCGCGAGGACCAGCTCGCGGCGCACTTGTCCAGGATCCGACATCGCGTCCCATCCTCTCAACCCGGACGCGCCGGCCGACGATCTCTAGGCTGGGTTCATGGCCACTGCGGACCTGACCGTGATCGGACTGGGGCGACCGGACCCGAGCGCGGGTGCCTACATCGCCGCGATCCAGCGCAAGCTGGCCGAGCAGGACAGGGTCGGCTACCGGATGCACGCGATGGGCACCTCGCTGGAAGGCTCGACCGAGGACATCCTCGCCGTCGTCGGCGAGCTGCACGCGGTGCCGTTCGAGCTCGGACTGCCGCGCGTCTACACGGTGCTGAAGCTGGACGAGCGACGGGACCGGCCCGAGCAGACGCTCGACGACAAGGTCGCCTCGGTCGAGCGCCGGCTGGCCGAGGGCGGCGCCCCGGAGTGAGCGTCGATCCTTTCTCCGCCTGAGTCGCGAGGGATGAAGCAAGCGTCGACCCCTCGGTTCCCGTGCGCGGTGGGGAGGAACACGCACCGAAGCGTGGAGAAGGACACGGAACCCGCACGACTTGACCCTTCCGTGCGCCATCTGTCGCGGGCAGTACGACGCTCGTGCACTTGAGCCGCCTATAGCGCCTTCAAGTGCACGAGCGTCGGATCCGCTCATGAAGAACACGCACGAACGTGGAGGAAGGGTCACGGAAGGGCAAAGAACCGACCCTCCCGCGCGCTTCCCGTGACCCTTCCGCGCAACCTCTCCCGAAATCTCCCCGACCCTGGCTGCTGATCGGCGACCTTAGCCAGCCGGGGTCGCCGATCAGCAGCCCCGGGCGCCAGCCGGCACGCCCCCGCCAACTCCCTACCGCAGCGTCCAGCCCCCATCCGCCGCCAGGTTGACGCCGTTCACCGCGCCGCTCTCGAGCAGGAAGATCCCCGCTTCGGAGAGCTCGCGCACCGT
>JAFDWD010000364.1 GCA_018268695.1 Actinomycetota bacterium | reverse complement strand
GAGGCGGTTCGGGTTCACTTCCGCCGCGACCGAGGCGATCGTTTCGTTCATCATCTTCGCCATCTCGGCGATCTGGGTGACGCTGTAGGCCAGCGCCGAGCTGGGGATCGAGAGGTGGTACTGCATCAGGTAGATCGTCGCGCTCGTCTTTTCCACCAGGTCGGTGTAGAGGCGCTTCAGTTCGGTCCGCAGGTGGACGCTTTCGAAGGCTTCTTCGACGCACTTCGCGTAGCCGCCGAAGAGGTCGGATTCGAGCGCGCACTCGTTCGACCCCACCCCGAAGAGGGTGTTGGCGAGGATCGGGTTGGCGCCGATCGTCATCAGGATGTAGTCGGGGTCTTCGGCCTCGATCTTCTGGGTCGTCGGATAGAGGCTCCCGTTCGGCGCCCAGTTGGTCGGTTCGGACCCTGAGATCGCGTAGTTCTTGTAGTTGGTGACGCCGTACTCGTTCGCCCACTGCGCCGCCCAGGAGACGTTGTTGGAGAGGCCGTAGTCCGCCGCGTACGGCACTTCCTTCAACCCGCTCTTGGTCGCGGTCGAGTTGGACGAGCAGGCGTCGTCGAGGATTTCGCCGAAGGGTTTGCATTCGTAGAGCTCGGCGATGCCCATCGCCGAGCCGTTGCCGTAGAAGCCGAACCCGGCGGTGACCGAGTCGCCCATCGCGCGGACGACCGGGCCGGATGCCGACGATCCGCCGGCCGCCGGGGTGAGGGTCGCCCACGGCTGGACGACCTTGACGACGACCGTCGCGTGGTCGAGGCCGACGGTCACGGTCCCGGCGTTCGCGGGCGCGACGAAGGTCAGGTGGTCGGCGGCGAGATGGGCGCTGCCCGCGCTCGCTCCCGAGGTGACGCTCCAGCGGACCGGCCGGGTGCAGGCCGGCAGCGGGATCGTCAGGTGTCCGTGGGGCGCCACTTCGACCATCGGGATCGAGGCGCAGAAGGGCTTGCCCGTCGAGGACGATGCCGAGGCGGCGCCCATCGCCGGCGGCGCCAGCCGCACGAGCTTCCGCGGGACGCCCTGCGAGCGGATGTCGGCCTTGCCGTCGCCGTCGATGTCGATGCCGCCCTGGGCTTCGACCGTCGCGATCGGCGCGCGGCCTTCGCGCCATGCCTTCTCCAGGCCGTCGGCGATCTTCGCGTTCAGGTCGATCTCATGGACGAAGGTGAAGGTGCGTCGGCGCTCGGGCCGGCGCGGCGGGCCGGAGCTGAGGCGATGGGCGCGGACCTGGGCCAAGGGGACGGTGCCAGCCGCCATCCTGACCCGGACGCCGATCCGCAGCCGGCGACCCGCCGCCTGGATCGGGTAGCGCACCGCGACCAGCAGGGCCGGCCGGCCGCTCGCGGCGCGGGCGAGCTTCACCTTCTCCACCCGCACGTTCGCCGGCGGGAGGAGCGGCTTGCGGTGCTTGTGGGCGGCGGCACCCGCCGTCGCCGAGGCGGCGAGCAGCAGGGCGAGCGCGGCGAGCAGGACTACGAGGAGCTTCCGGGACGAGTTCACGCGCTGAACCTATCGCCGCCCGCGTCGCTCAAGAGCCGCCCGCCGCCGGCCAGAAGCGCGCGACCCGCGCCGCCGCCTCCGCAGCGACGGCGGACTCCGGCGCGCTCGCCGGATCCCCGCTCCCGCCGAGCCCGCGCATCGTCGTCGCCACCGAGTCGGCGAGCGCGTTCGGGGCGTAGCCGCCCTCCAGCACCGCGCCGACCGGCGCTCCGAGCCGAGCGCCCAGCTCGCGCACCTCGACCGCCATCTGGCCGAAGTCCTCGCCGGTGAGCGAAAGCCCGGCCAGCGGGTCTTCGAGGTGGGCGTCGTAGCCCGCCGACACCAGGATCAGGTCGGGGTCGAATTCGCCCGCCACCGGCGCGACGACCCGATCGAGCAGCGACAGGAAGACATCGCGTCCCGATCCTTCCGGCACCGGCAGGTTGATCGTGAAGCCCTCGCCCCGGCCCGTCCCGACGTTCTCCGCCAGCCCCGTTCCCGGCCAGATCAGCTCCTGCTGGATCGTGATCAGGAGGACGTCGTCGCGGTCGCGGAAGATCGCTTCGGTGCCGTTGCCGTGGT
>JAFDWD010000363.1 GCA_018268695.1 Actinomycetota bacterium | reverse complement strand
CGACTGCTGCGAGCGGATCGGCGCGCCGCCGAAGACGGCGACGATCTCGATGTCGAGGTGCTCGGCGTAGGAGCGCAGCGCCTGCGTCACCTGGATGCAGAGCTCCCGCGTCGGGGTGAGGACGATCGCCTGCACCTCGTTGTTGTCGGGATCGAGGTACTGGAGCATCGGCAGGCCGAAGGCCGCCGTCTTGCCGGTCCCGGTCTGCGCCTGGCCGATCACATCGTGGCCGGCGAGCATCTCCGGGATCGCCTCCTCCTGGATCGGCGAAGGCTCGACGTAGCCGAGCTCGTCGAGGGCCTGCTGGATCGCAGGGGAGAGTCCGAGGTCTTTGAACGTTGTCATCGCGAAGGATCGAGAAGCAGCTTGCCGGTGCTGGAGCGCGATTCGAGCGCTTCATGGGCACGTGCCGCTTCCGACAAAGCGTAGACGCCACCGATCGTCACGCGCAGTGCGCCTGACGCCAGGGCCCCCAGAAGCTCGCCGATCAGCGGCACCGCGAGGTCCTGCCGGGAGAGCACGTGGACGAGCCAGAAGCCCATCACCGCCTTCGATCCCTGCATCAGCGCGCCGGTGCTCACCTTGCGGTCTTCCCGGGTGGCGTTGCCGAAGACGACCATCCGGCCGAGCGGCGCCAGCGCGGCCAGCTCGGCGTCGAAGGCAGCGCCGCCGCTCATGTGGAGGACCGCGTCGACCCCCTTGCCGGCGTTCGCCTCGAGGATCGCGGCGCGCAGGTCCTCGGCCTGGGAATCGACGGTCGCGTCGGCCCCGAGCGCCTCGACCAGCTCACGCTTCTCGGCGCTCGAGGCGAGCCCGATCACCCGCGCCCCGGCGGCCTTCGCCACCTGCACCGCGAGCGTGCCGGTGCCGCCCGCGGCGGCCTCGATCAGGATCGTCTCCCCCGGCTCGATCCGCGCCATGCGGTTGACCAGCGCCATCGCGGTCAGGCCCTGCACCATCCCCCCGGCGGCCTGCTCGTCGTCGACCTCGTCGGGGATCGGGATCAGCATCGCCTCCGGCACCGCGACCTTCTCGGCGTAGCCGCCGGTCCCGG
>JAFDWD010000362.1 GCA_018268695.1 Actinomycetota bacterium | reverse complement strand
CGCCTTGATCTGCCCTTCCAGATCGGCTTCGGTGTAGGGCGCGAAGCCCCACTGGCTCGCGTCGGCTTCGGCGTTCGAGCCACCGAGGAAGGAGGCGAGTTCGGCGCGGCCGGTGTGGCGCAGCACGTCCATCAGGAAGAGCCGGTCGTTCGCCCCCGCGTAGCCCGCCCCGAACATCGTGTCGGCCCGGGTTTCGCCGTAGATGTGGGGCACGCCGTAGGCCTTGTCCCGGATGATCGTCACGCCCGGTTTCGGTTCGATCGTCGATTCGACTTCGTTCGGCAGCACGCCGAAGGTCGCGTCCTTGAAGTAGTTCGCGACCGTCCCGTCGGTCAGCGTCGGGGCCGCGTAGAGGAGCCCTTCGTAGAGCGGCTGCTGGTCGTCGAAGTGAGGCGGGATCGTTTTCGAAGCTTTGAAGCCGAGCACCTGGGGAAGCGTGTCGAGCCCGTTCTCACCCGGAGGCAGGACGTTGCGGAACCCGCCCGCGTCGTTAGTCCCGTACGGCTGCACCGCGGCGGCCGAGGCCGAGCCGGCGAAAGCGACCGCGCCGAGCAGCACGCAGGCAAGTGACAGGACAACCCGCAACAAACGGCGACCGACCAAAGCAATCCTCCTCCAAACGTTCCCTGGCAGCCTCCCGAGCCGCTGGCGCAGCATATGCCCGCGGGCGGACTGGAGCAAACGACTGGGCGGGAAACGACAAAGGTCCATGCGCTGGCGAGCGGGGACACCCTCGCCCGAAGACCGTTGCGCAGCTGGGACGGCCGAAAGGGTCCGGGCCGTGGTCCCGAAGCCTTCGTTCGAGGGTGTCCCCGCTCGCCCTTCCCACTTCAAGCGAGCTCCCAACTTTGACCTACGCATCAAGCAGCTTTCGAAGAGCTGAAAAGCAACGGGACGGGGCGCTTCGAATCTTGTGAAAGGGGCGTCGTGTGCCCCTCACGAAAGGCTTCGGGACCACGGCTTGGACCCTTTCGGCCAATCCAGCTGCGCAACGGTCTTTCGGGAGGGGCACACGACGCCCCTACTCCGCCGAGGCTCTACTCAGCCTCGTGCCAAGGAGTGAGGATTCGGGGGCCGTCGGGAGTGACGGCGACGGTGAACTCGAAGTGGGCCGCCAGGCTGTCGTCCTCGGAGAAGACCGACCAGCCGTCGTCGCCCATGCGGACCAGGGGGCCGCCGGCGTTGACCATCGGCTCGATCGCCAGGACCGTGCCGATCTCGAGTTCGGGCCCGCGGCCGGCCTCGCCGAAGTTCGGCACCTGCGGCTCCTCATGCATCTCCCGGCCGATCCCGTGGCCGACCAGGGTGCGGATCACCGAGAGGCCGTTCGACTCGACCGAGCGCTGGATCGCGTTGGAGACGTCGCCGAGGTGATTGCCGGCGACCATCTGCTCGACCCCGTCGAAGAGCGAGTTGCGGGTGACCTCGAGGAGGTTCTTGGCCTCGGTCGAGATCGGCCCGATCGGGACCGTCACGGCGGCGTCCGCCACCCAGCCTTCGTAGGTGACACCGATGTCGATCGAGAGGACGTCACCGCGCTTGCATTCGTAGCCGTCCGGGATCCCGTGGACGACCATCGAGTTGGGCGAGGCGCAGATCGATCCGGGGAAGCCCCGATAGCCTTTGAACGAGGGCGTCGCGCCCTGCGAGCGGATGAACTTCTCGGCCGCTTCGTCGAGTTCGAGCGTGGTGACCCCCGGCCGCGCCTTCGATTTGAGCACCTTCATGGTGCGGACGAGGATGTCGCCGGAGGCGGCCATCTGGTCCACCTGCTCGGGAGTCTTGCGGATGATCATTCCGTACACGTTAGACAGGGTAGACGGCGGCGCAGCTCAGACCGCGCCGTCGGACTCCAGCCTCATCGTCGCCAGGGTGCGGCGCAGCTCGTCGGTCACCTCGTCGGGCTCACGCTCGCCGTCGACCCGGCGCAGGACGCCGCGGTCGTCGTAGTAGGTGACGAGCGGCTCGGTCTTCTCGTGGTAGGTGGCGAGGCGCTTGCGGATCACGTCCGGTTTGTCGTCGTCGCGGACCAGCAGCGGCGAACCGTCGATGTCGCAGACGCCCTCCACCTTCGGCGGGTTGAAGTCGACGTGGAAGACGTGGCCGTTGGCCTCGCAGGTACGGCGACCGCCGAGCCGTTTGACGACCTCGTCGTCGGAGACGTCGATCAGCAGCACCGCCCCGACCGACCGCCCCATCTCCTCGAGCTTCGCGTCCAGCGCCTCCGCCTGCGGCGTCGTGCGCGGGAAGCCGTCGAGGATGAACCCGTCGCGAGCCTCCTCGGAGTCGATCCGCTCGGCGATCACGCCGACGATCACCTCGTCAGGCACGAGATCGCCCCGGTCCATGTACTCCTTGGCGCTCTTGCCGAGCTCCGTTTCGTCGCGGACCGCGCCGCGCAGGATGTCGCCGGTCGCGTAGTACGGCAGGCGCAGGTCTTCGTTCAAGCGCTCGCCCTGCGTCCCCTTACCGGAGCCGGGAGGGCCGAGCAGGACAAGGTTCAGCTCAGGCATCAGTGAAGCCTATGTGAAAGAGCCTGGCCACAGTTTGCCCAAGGGTCGGGTTTCGAGGGAGCGAGGTGCTGACCCTCTCCTCTCTCAAACTCGGGCTGGATCGCCTGCTGACGAACAAGGTCCTGTTCGGGCCCTCGTTACAAGCCGTTCGGAGAGGGTCAGCACCTCGCTCTACCAGCGGCCGCGATCGTTCGGGGTGGCCACCCTGCCGACAAGCGTTATTTGAGGAAGCCCTCGTAGTTCCGCATCATCAGCTGGGCCTCAAGTTGCTTCACGGTGTCCAAGGCCACGCCGATGACGATCAGGATCGAGGTGCCGCCGAAATAGAAGTTCGCCGAGGTCTGGCTGATCAGGATCGTCGGTAGGGCCGCGACGGCGCCGAGGTAGAGGGCGCCGGGGAAGGTCAGGCGAGAGAGGATGCGGTCGAGGTATTCGGCGGTAGGTCGGCCTGGGCGCACGCCGGGGATGAAGCCGCCGT
>JAFDWD010000361.1 GCA_018268695.1 Actinomycetota bacterium | reverse complement strand
CGACGACCCGATCGAGCAGCGACAGGAAGACACCGCGTCCCGATCCTTCCGGCACCGGCAGGTTGATCGTGAAGCCCTCGCCGCGGCCCGTCCCCACGTCCTCCGCCAGCCCCGTTCCCGGCCAGATCCGCTCCTGCTGGATCGTGATCAGGAGGACGTCGTCGCGGTCGCGGAAGATCGCTTCGGTGCCGTTGCCGTGGTGGACGTCCCAATCGAGGATCAGCACCCGCGAGGCCCCGAGCTCCTCGACCGCCATCGCCGCCGCGACCGCGACCGAGTTGAACAGGCAGAAGCCCATCGCCACCTCCGGTTCGGCGTGGTGGCCCGGCGGGCGCAGGAGGCTGAAGCCCGCCTTCGCCTCGCCGGCCAGTAGGGCGCGCGCCATCGCCGCCGCGCCCCCGGCCGCGTGTGCCGCGGCGCGGTAGGAGTTCGGTCCGTCGTAGGTCTCGACGTCGATCGACCCGCCGCCCGCCTCGCTCAGCTCCCGGATCGCGGCGACGTGGCGCTTGGTGTGGACGAGTTCGAGCTCGGGCGTCTTCGCGGCCGGCGCCGGACGCCGCTCCCAGCCGAGCCACCCCTCCTCCTCGAGCCGGCGCTCGATCGCGACCAGCCGCGGCGGCGACTCCGGGTGCCCGGGCATCGCCTCGCGCGGGTCGTGTTCGAGGCTGGAGGGGTCGCTGAAGTAGAGCAAGGCCCAGCCAGCTTGAGGGTGCGGGGGGCTCGCGTCAAGCGCCGGTGGCGAGTCGCGCCGCGCGCTTGGTCAGGTAGCGCTGCTCGGGAAGGCTCGCGGTCAGCTCGGCGGCACGCACGTACTCGGCATGGGCATCGTCACGGTCGCCGGCCAGTTCCAGCAGATGGGCGCGGACCGCGTGCACGCGATGGTGCCCCTCGAGCCTCGGCTCGACCTCGGCGAGCAGCTCGAGGCCGGCCCGCGGCCCTTCCGCCATCGCCATCGCGACGGCCCGGTTGAGCGAGACCATCGGTCCCGGCGCGACCCGCTCGAGCAGCCCGTAGAGAGCGAGGATCTCGTTCCAGTCGGTGTCCTCGGCGCGCCCGGCGCGATCGTGGACGGCGGCGATCGCGGCCTGCAGCTGGTACGGCCCGACCGCTCCCGCGGCGATCGCCTCGTTCAGGACCCGCTGCCCCTCGGCGATCGCCGTCACGTCCCAGAGCGAGCGGTCCTGCTCGTCGAGCGGCACCAGTTCCCCGCGCGCGTCGGCGCGGGCGGGGCGGCGCGCGTCGGTCAGCAGCATCAAGGCCAGCAGGCCGCCCACCTCCGGCTCGTCCGGCAGCGCCAGGCGCGCGATTCGGGTCAGGCGGATCGCCTCGCCGGTGAGCTCGGTCCGTGCCAGCGCGGCGCCCTCGCTGGCCGCGTAGCCCTCGTTGAAGATCAGGTAGAGGACCGAGAGGACGGTGCGCAGCCGCGCCGCCCGTTCGGAGGGGGCCGGCAGCCCGAACGGCTCCGCGGCCGCGGCGACCGTCTGCTTGGCCCGGGCGATGCGCCGACCCATCGTCTTCTCCGGCACCAGGAAGGCGGCGGCGATCTGCGCGGTCGAGAGGCCGCCGACCGCGCGCAGGGTGAGCGCCACCGCCGAGGCCGGGGTCAGCTCCGGCCGACAGCACATGAAGACCAGCGCCAGGCTGTCGTCGGCCTCCGCCGCCGGGCCGGGCCGGGGTTCGATCGCCAGCCGCTCCTCGCGCGCCCGCCGCGCCGAGTTGGCCCGGATCCGGTCGGTCATGCGCCGCGAGGCGACCGCGATCAGCCACCCGGTCGGGCTCTCCGGCGTCCCCTGCGTCGGCCACTGGCGCGCCGCGTCGATCATCGCCTCCTGCACCGCGTCCTCGGAATCGGCGAAGTCGCCGAAGCGTCGCACCACGGCGGCGAGGACCCGCGGCGCGGCCTCGCGCAGCAGATCCTCGACCTCGCCGCGCCGGGGAGGGGCTCCGCTCACCCCTCCTCGCTGTTCCACATCACCTCGCGCACCTCGATCCGGTCGCCGATCGGCTCCCCTCCGGGCCCCGGCGCCGCCGAACCACGCGCGGCGATCTCGATCGCCCGCTCCGGCGACTCGACGTCGATCATCCGATAGCCGGCCAGCAACTCCTTCGCCTCCGGGAAAGGCCCGTCGGTGACGACCGGCGCGCCGCCGTCGGAGACGACGAACTTGGCCAGTTCGGGGGCGGTCAGCGCCTGCGCCTCGATCAGCTCGCCGCGCTCGCGCAGCTCGGCGTTCAGCTCCAGCTGGAAGTCGATGTGGGCCTGCGCCTCCTCCGGCTTCCACTCGGTCATCGGCACCGGGCACTCGCTCCCGCCGTAGTACTGCAGCAGCATGAACTTCATCTCGTTACCTCCTCGACGTGGCGCCGGCGGCGCCTTCGTGAGTGTGTCGGAGCCGTCGCCGCGGATGCGACATCGCCGCTACTGAAGGTTGAAATTCGCCCTGTAGGCGGCCGGCACGAGGTCCACGTACTCGGGGTGGCGCTTCATCCACTCGTTGACGAAGGGGCAGAAGGGGAGGACGGCGAGGCCCTGGGCACGGGCCTGGTCGAGGGCGAACCGGGCGAGGCGCCCGCCGAGGCCCCGGCCCCCGAAGCGTTCCTCGACCTCGGTGTGGATCAGCGCCAGCAGGCCCTTACGGGAGCGGTAGACGAGAAAGCCGGCGAGCTCACCGTCGACGGTCACCTCGAAGCGTTTGTGCTCCGGCGCGTCGGCGACGACGATCCGTGCGTCCTCGTTCACGGTGCCGCCTCCTCCGCGGCGCGCTCGGCCGCCCACTCGCGCTCCATCTCGTTGGCCAGCTCGGGGTGCCGGTAGGGGCCGGGCAGCCGCAGCCGCTCGATCACCTGACTGCGGCTCACCTCGTCCTTGTCCTGGCTCAGCTTGCGCTTGCAGACGAAGCGGCCCACCGGGATCCGCAGGCCGACCGTGCCTTTGGCGATCTGCCGTCCCCACTCCTGGTCCAGGTACATCGGTTCCTCGACCTCGCGCTCGAAGCGCTCGACCAGCCGCGTCAGCGTCGCTAGGTTCTCGTCCGCGCCCAGCACCTCGGGGACCCCATATATATGGGCGACGCTGAAGTTCCAGGTCGGCGCCCGCGTCGCGTCGGCCCCGTACCAGCTCGGCGACACGTACCCGTGGAGGCCCTGGACGACCACCAGCACCTCGCGCCCGCCGAAGCCGTGCACCTCCTCGTCGGGGCGGCCGACGTGGGTGAGGAGCGCGAGATCCGCCGCGTCCTCGTCCAGCAGGACCGGGTAGTGGGAGGCGACGAGCTCGCCGTCGTTCGCACTGACGATCGTCGCCCATGGGTTCCGGCGGACCAGATCGCGGACCGCCTCCGGATCGGTGGTGGCATGGGCGGGGTTGTGCCGCATCGCCCGATTGTGCCCGATCCCGGGACGAGGAAAAAGGGGCCGGCCCCCAGGCGAAGCCGACCCCTTTGAAGCTCTAGACGCCCTTGCTGGTGGCGACAGTACGGACGGTCTCGGTCACGGTAGTGATCTTCACGTTTCACCCCCCTTCTCTCCCTGGCTTCTGTGGCGAATCCACTGCTGTGACCAGTTCCACTGTTGGAAGAGATTCCAGCAGTACAAGGTGTTCCAGCAAAATGCGCTGGAATTGCTCAGGAACTGCTCTACGATCAATCGGACTAACCCGCTTGAACCAAGGAGACCAACGCATGCCCCCCGCCAAAACCGCGACCGCGTCCATGGAGACGACCCTTGCCGCGATCGTCGCCCACCCCACCCGGGTGCGATGCTTCATGATCTTGGCCGAACGGACGGCGAGTCCCGTCGAAATAGCCCAGGAGATCGGCAAAGACGTAGGCCACGTCGGCTACCACGTCCGCAAGCTGCAGGCGTTGGGCCTGATCGAGCTAGTCGACGAGCGGCCGGTGCGGGGGGCCGTCGAGCACTTCTATCGCGCAGTCGAGCGCCCGATCCTCCATCAGGACGAATTCGCCAAGCAGAGCGTCGAGGAACGCGAGATCTTCACTCGGTACATCCTTCAGTGCCACGTGACCGATGTTGCTCGCGCCATGGACGAGCACACCTTTGACTCGCGCGACAACCGTTGGATCGTCCGTCTGCCGATGGTCGTCGACGAGGAGGGCTTCGACGAACTGGCCGCCCTGCACGCCGAGATGTACGAGAGGACGCTCGATATCCAGGCGCGCAGCGACGAACGACGGACTGGAACAGACGACGAAGGCATCCAGACGATGTCCACCAACATGTTCTTCGAGACGCCAGCTCGCCGCAAACCCGCCTCCGAGCGGTCCTAGCGGCACCTGACATTCATCCGTCTATAAATCCGCACGCCCGCGGTGCGGGGCACCTACCATTTGTGGCCCATGCTTCTTGACGACGGATCGAGCACGTCGGAGTACTCGCCGCAGGCGCCTCGGCGCTGGCCGAAGCGCCTGCTGGTGGGCGGCATCGTCACCTTGGTGCTCGCCGCCGTCGCGGCCTTCGCCGTCTCCGCCTTCGCGCTCTCTGGCGCGAGCATCGAAGCGGACAGCTCCTCGCTGGGCAAGGTCAGCACCGACACCTTCGGCGGGGACGTCTCCAACGTCACCGCCACGGCGGTGAAGAGCGGCAAGGACGTGCCGGTCGAGATGAAGGGCGATCGGATCGTGCCGACCTCGCCGCTGCATCCCGGTGAGCAGGTGAAGGTCGAGGTCACGGTCAAGCGGCCGAGCACGATCGGCATCATCGCCGGCAGCGAAAAGAAGCTGACGACGACCGCCACGGCGCCGGCGGCGAAGCCGGAAACCGAGTGGATCAGCGTGAAGAAGGGCAAGAACCCCTACGTCCACTTCGATCACCCGGTCAGCCAGGTCTCCTACGGGCAGCCGGGCGAACTGAAGCACCGCCACTTCGATCCACCGCGCGACAGCTTCTCCCTCGGCCCGCAGCCCGCGGCGGGGCAGATGATCGTCGCCGGGGCCCCGTGGGAAAAGTCGATGGAGCACGTCGGCAAGTTCAAGTCCGTCACCTGGTTCCCGGCGACCGGCAAGCCCACCATCGCCGCCAACCCGATCGCGGGCTCGACGATCTCCGCCTCGACCCCGCTCGAACTCACCATCTCCAAGAAGGTCAAGAAGGTCTTCGGCTCGGAAATGCCGACCCTCTCGCCGGAAGTCAAGGGCAAGTGGTCGCAGCCCAACCCGCATACCCTGCGCTTCGTCCCGGCGGGCTTCGGCGCGCCGCTGGCCACCGACCTGAAGGTCGAGCTGCCCGAGGAAGTCGAAGTCGTGCAGTCCGACGGTTCGGTCGAAAACGCCTCCGAGGTTAAGTGGGAAGTCCCGGCGGGCTCCCAGACCCGCCTGGCGCAGATGCTCGCCGAACTCGGCTACCTGCCGTGGAAGTTCACCGGCGAAGAAGTCGCGAAGACGCCGGAAGCCCAGGTGGCGGCGGCGACCACCGAAGCACCGAAGGGCCACTTCAACCCGCGCTGGGGCAACATGCCGAGCGGCCTGAAGGCGCTCTGGAAGCCCGGCGAAGAAGGAAACGTGCTGATCGAAGGCGCGCTGATGTCGTTCGAGGAACGCGAAGGCCTCGAAGTCGACGGCGTCGCCGGCCCGGTCGTCTGGGAAGCGCTGATGAAAGCGGTCATCGCGGGCAACGTCAAACCGGAAAAGGGCGCCGCCAACGGCTACACCTACGTCTGGGTGAGCGAGTCGATTCCCGAGACGGTCAACGTCTGGCACAACGGCAAGATGATCCTCAGCGAAGGCGCCGCCAACACCGGCATCCCCGGCGCGGAAACCGAAGCCGGCACCTTCAACGTCTACCTGCGCTACGAAGAAACCACGATGGAAGGCGAAAACCCGGACGGCTCGCACTACAAAGACCCCGGGATCAAGTGGGTCTCCTACTTCAATGGCGGCGACGCCCTGCACCAGTTCGATCGGGCCTCCTACGGCAGCCCGCAAAGCCTCGGCTGCGTCGAGATGCCGAACGAAGAGGCAGAAGCTATCTGGCCTTACACGCCGCTCGGCACCCCGGTCACGGTCAATCCGGCGTAGGTCGGCGGCCGGGGCAAAGGGACGCAAGGGCTTGCGGCGAGCACGGCCGTCAGGGGGCTGGCCGTGGCCGAGGCCGAGGCGGCCGGGGTATGTGAGGTGTGGAGGAAGTGCGACGCCGTCCCGGGAGACGTGCGGGAGATGTCGCGAAGTCCACGCTTCCGTGCGTGAGAGCGTGAGAAGCGCTGAGTTCGGTGCGTGTTGCACAACACCGGATTCGCCGCTGCATGTTTTGACCACACCCTGGTGTGGTCAAAGTCGACAGTGCGTTCCGAGGCGCGACGGGACCGTCACGGAAGTCCGCGGAAACCGACCGAAGGCGCGAGGAAGTGTGGAGTTCTCGACGTCTTCGACAACGGATCGGCCGAGGTGTGGCCTCTTTCGCACGAACCCCCGGAGAAACACCGCACTCCCTCCCGTCCTGGGCGTCTCATGGAGGTCACAGCCTGCCAGGACCTCCATGAGACGCCCAGGGCAGCGCCCCTCGGACGGCCGCAACGGCCGGAACAACCCGCCCTATTCCGCAATCGGCGCCAGGGAGTTGCCGGCTGCGATGCTGCCGCAGCTCGACGGCGCGGCGATCCCGGCGAAGCGGGACTCGAGCCAGGGGACGGCGGCGGTGATCCAGGGGGCGGCGGCGGTGATGTGGCCCAGGGGGTATTCGGTGTAGAGGACCTTGGTGCCGTGGTCGCAGTACTGGCGGGCGAGGGAGCGGACGTCGCCGGCGATCATCACGCCGTCGCCCTCGCCGATGCCGGGCTTGTTGCCCGGGGTGCCTTCGAGCTCACCCAGGGCTCCTTGGCCGATGAAGAGCGGGGTGGTCGGGGTGCCGCGGGTGCCCATGATGAGCTGGTTGACGGTGTGGACGTAGACCGGGATCGACTCGGGCGTCGGGTATGCGGGCTTCGCCATCTGGGCCCAGGTGAGGCCGGGATAGTGGGCGAGGGCTTCGGCGATCGAGGCCTTTTCGAGTTTGGCGTAGAGCTGGGCGCCGTATTCGCTCAGGTAGGGGGTGAGGTCGATGTGGAAGGCGCGCGAGACGCCGATGATCGCCATCGGCATCACCCCGGCCCAGCTGAGGCTGCCTTCGACGTAGTGGAGGTTGTGGGCCGGGTCGACTAGGACGCCGCCCATCGCCGCGCCGACCAGCTTGGCGTTGACGTCGGGGGCGTAGGTGGGCGCCAGCTCGGCCGCCCACTCGGTGGCGATCGCGCCGCCCGAGTAGCCGATCATCCCGATCTTCTTGGCCGACCCGAGCCCCGTCGCCGGAGAGGCGAGCGCGGCGCGGAGGCTGTCGAGGGTGTTGATG
>JAFDWD010000360.1 GCA_018268695.1 Actinomycetota bacterium | reverse complement strand
GAAGCACGCTTCCTCGTTGGGGAAGCCCTGCTCCTCGGCGGTCGGCCAGACCGAGGCGATCTGGTCGGTGGTGACGCCGGGACGGACCAGGTCGATCGCGTCGTCGAGCCACTCGCGACACTGCTTGTAGGCGTCGACCTGCGCCTGGTTGGCGCCGCCGACTGAGAACGTGCGGTAGTAGCACGTCCGGTAGCCCATGAAGGAGTGGATGATGTCGAAAAAGGCCTGGTCGCCGGGGCGGAGCAGGCGGTCGGAGAAGACGTGCGGGTGCGGGATGCAACGGTCGCCGGAGACGGCGTTGATCGCCTCGACCTGCTCGGAGCCGAGCTCGAAGAGCAGGCGCTGGGCCTCGGCGACGACCTCGGACTCGCGCACTCCCGGGCGGAGGATTTCGTAGATCCGCTCGTAGGTCGCGTCGACGATCGCCGCCGCGTGGTCGAGTAGCGCGACCTCCTCGTCGGTCTTGATCGTGCGGGCGGCGAGCATCACCTGGGAGCCGTCGGTGGTCGCGAGGCCGGCGCGGTTCAGCGCCGCGAGGGCGACCATGTCGGTCATGTCGATGCCGATCGGCTCGTTCGCCAGGCCGCGCTCCTCGAGCTCGCCCTTGATGTTGGCGGCGAGCCGGTCGGGGACGCCGGTGTGGTCGGGCATCGCGCCGCGCATCGGGCTGACGCCGCCGCGGAAGTTCTCCGGCGGGAGCCACGGCGCGTACATCTGGTGGTGCTTGGCGGCCGAGCCGAAGTCCCAGAGGACCGGCGGGCCGGTGCGCGGCAGCAGGGCGAAGCGGGCGTTCTTGTCGCGTGCCCACTCGCCGATGTGGGTCGAGGTGACGTAGCGGATGTTGTTCGGGTCGAAGAGCAGCAGCGCGCCGAGATCAGACTTGGCGAGCTCCGCCTGCGCCCGGGCGAGGCGGTCGCTACGCAGCTTGGCGAAGTCGATCCGCTGCTCCCAGTCCACGCCCATGGTGGCGCCACGTGAAGCGATGTTGGTCATAGGCGTGTCCTTTCTCCCTCAGCAAGCAACCCGGCGCTTTCCGTGCGCCCTGCGCGAGATAGTAAACGAAATTGAACACCTGAGTCAACCAGCGATTAAGCTGGATGAACGGCTGCGACCATCAACCCGGCGTTCTCGATGCCCGGTTTCAGCTCTCCCGACTCGACCCGGCGCGAGAGCTCGACCAGCATCCGGTTGACCGGCGCGTCGCCGCCGAGGCGTTCCTGTTCGCGCACCACCAGGCCGCTCATCTCCTCGCCCTCGCCCTTGCGGCCCTTGATCCAGTCCTGCAGGATCGCCACCTTGGTGCTCTCCAGCGACCAGCCGGCCAGGACGGCGTCCAGCAGGGCGGCGGAATAACGCTCCGGCGGGAGATCCTCGATCCCCTCCTGCCCGAACATCGGGACGATCCGGTTGCCCAGCGCCAGGGCGGTGTCGAGCGCCTCGGTACCGGCCGCGTCCATCACCTCGCGCATGCCCTCGACGTGCAGGGCGGCGACCAGGGGGACCCCGAGGATCGCGGACGGCAGCATCTCGGCGGCGTTGGCGACCAGCTTCATCCACTTCGCCGAGCGCACGTCGTCGGTGATTTCGACCGCACCGGCGCTGCGCAACGGGACCGCCAGGTCCTCCACCCGATCGGCGGGGGTGCGCTCGTCGTAGGGGCCGAGCGCGAACCAGGTCCCCTCCGGCGGCGTCTGGCGTTCGACCACGCCCGGCTCGAAGCAGTTTCCGGCGATCTCGATCGCCGAGGCGAAGGTCCGCTCGGGACCCAGCACGTCGGCCATGTCGTCGAGCGTCATCCCGTTCTGGAGGCCGACCGCGAGTCCATCGGGAGCCAGCACCGACTTGATCAGCTCACTGTGCCAGCGGGCGTCGTAGGCCTTGGTGACGATATAGACGAGGTCGAAGGGCCGCTTGATCTCGGCGACCTCGCAGAGGTGGTGGATCCGCAGCTTCGTCACCTTCTCGTCGCCCTGCGGCGAGCGCACCGTGACCCCGTTCGCCCGAATCGCCTCGACGTGGGCCGGCCACTGCTCGATGCAGGTGACGTCGAACCCGGCGTCGGTCATGTCGGCGGCGATCGCCGCTCCGTTCGCGCCGGTTCCCACGACTGCGATGCGCTTCTCTTCCATTCCCTCGACCCTCCAGTTCGTCGGCCCGTCCGAGGCCCTTGCGATCCGGGCGACAGTAAACTAGATTTAACAGAGGAGTCAAACAGGGCTGTATAGGGACCCAGGAGGGTGGAACGGGCGCTCCGAAGCGTCTAGTAACTTCGCGAACGTATGGCGACGAAGACTGACAAAGCAGGGTCGGCGCCAGAGCAGGCAGGAAAAGCCAACGGGGGCCGCGAGCCGTTGGCGGAGCCGGTCGGCGAAGGGCTGCGGAAGCACCGGACGGACGCCGGCATGAGCCTGCGTGAACTGGCGCGCAAAGTCGGCGTGTCCCCCAGCCTGATCTCGCAGATCGAGCACGGCAAGGCGACGCCCTCGGTGGCGACGCTGTACGCGATCGTCTCCGAGCTCGGCATCTCGCTCGACGAGCT
>JAFDWD010000035.1 GCA_018268695.1 Actinomycetota bacterium | reverse complement strand
GTCTTCGCCCCCTCGGCGAGCGCCATCCTCAACTCGGTCCGCGTCGACCAGGCCGGCCAGGCCTCCGGCGCCACCAATGCGATCCGCGAGCTCGGCGGCACCTTCGGCATCGCCGTCCTCGCCACCGTGTTCAGCGGCGCGGGCGCCTACACCACGCCACAGCAGTTCGTCGACGGCATGGTCCCGGCGCTCTGGGTCGGCACCGCGGTCCTCGCCTTCGGTGCCCTCGTCGCCGCGCTCTTGCCCTTCGGCGGCACGGCGACCGCGGGCGAGGTCGAGGAATTCGAGGAGACCCTGGAGGAGCGCGGCGCGCTCCCCTCACATCCCCTCCCCGCGGCGAACTAGGATCGAACGGTGGCGGCAGGCACCAAAGTGCAGACTCGCAAACGCGTCCCGGCGGCCGAGCGCCGGGACGCGCTGATCGAGGCTTCCGTCCACCACTTCGCCCACGGCGGCCTCCAGGGCACCAAAGTCTCGGCGATCGCCGCCGACGTCGGCGTCGCCCAGCCCTACGTCTTCTCCCTCTTCCCGACCAAGCGGGAGCTCTTCCTCGCGGCGGTCGACCGCTGCTTCGAGAAGGTCGCGGCCCTCTTCGAGCAGGCCGCCGCCGACTTCGACCGCAACGGCCCCGCCGAACCGGAAGAAGACAAGCTGAACGCGATCGGCCACGCCTACATGAGCGCGATCGCCGACAACCCGGACCAGCTCCTCCTCCAGCTCCAGGGCTACGCCGCCTGCGGCGACGACCCCGGGATCCGGGACGCCGTGCGCCGCAACTACGCCCACCTCGTCCAACTCGCCCGCGAGCTCACCGCCGTCGACGACGAACGCCTCGACGGCTTCTTCCAGATGGGCATGTGGTGCAACGTCGCCGCCGCCCTCGGCATCGAGGACTTCAAGGTCGGATCAGGCTGGGTCGAGGAGTCGCTGAAGAGCGAAGGGTAAGTTCCTTCACGATCCGAGCCCTTCGCTGTTACCCCGCCGAATAGCGGGGAAAGAGCGAAGGGCTGAGGCAGGAAGCCTCACGTCCGCGCCAGCGCCGGCTCCCTGCTCGCCATCAGCCCGCGGCTTCGCAGCACCGGGATCAAGCCCTCGCCCACCCGGTAGGCCTCCTCGAGATGGGGGTAGCCGCTGAGGATGAACTCGTCGATGCCGAGGTCGTGGTACTCGGCGATGCGGTCGGCGACTTCCTCGTGGGAGCCGACCAGGGCGGTGCCGGCGCCGCCGCGGACGAGGCCGATGCCGGCCCAGAGGTTGGGGGACACCTCGAGGCGGTCGGTGCGGCCGCCGTGGAGCTCGGTCATCCGCCGCTGGCCCTCCGATTCGGAGAGGCCCTGGATCGACTGGGCTTTGGCGATCGCCTCGTCGGAGAGGCCGCGGAGCATGCGCTCGGCTACCGCCCAGGCCTCCTCGGCGGTGTCGCGGGTGATCGCGTGGAGGCGGATGCCGAAGCCGAGCTCACGGCCCTCGCGGTCGGCCGCCTCGCGCACCGCGTCGAGCTTCGCCGCGACCGCCGCGGGCGGCTCGCCCCAGGTGAGGAAGACGTCGGCGCGGCGG
>JAFDWD010000359.1 GCA_018268695.1 Actinomycetota bacterium | reverse complement strand
TCGCGACCGGCAGCCTCACGCTGCTGGTGCAGCGCTACCTGCCGAACCGCTCCGGGGCTCCGGTTTAGCGGGCGCGGGCTCGGCGGGCGAAGCGGGTGCCGGCGACACCGCGGCGGCGCCCTCGGCCAGCGGCGCCGGCGCGACCGGCTCGGCCAGCGTCGACCAGGGTGCGGGCGGGGTCTTGCGCTCTTCGTAGACGACCTCGGTCCGGGCCATCCGGTCGGCCCAACTGCGGCGCGATTCGTTGAAGACGACGCCGAGGAAGCCGATCCCGAAGGTGATGAATGAGAGGCCGAGGCCGACGAGGCGTCGGAACGCGCGGCGCGGCGGCAAGCGCCGCTCGTCCAGCCGGATGGCGAGGAAGCGCATGCCGGGCGTCTGCCCGGCCAGGGTCCAGAAGCCGCCCAGGTAGGCGCCGACGATGACCAACCAGGTGAACGAGCCGACCGCGATCAGGCCGCGCGGAACGCCTTGGCCGCTGCCGCCGAAGAAGGTGGCGAGCAGCGTCACCGCCGCGGCGACGACGGTGAAGAAGAGGTTGATGATGACCGCGTCGATGACGAAGGCGAGGCCGCGGGTGACGACGCCCGCGTGGTTGGTCGGAAGCGGCCGACGACGGCGGAAGAAGATCTTGCGGAGGATGCGCTCGACCACGTTGTCGAGGTCCCGTGCCAGTTTCGCGATCTGGCGGCCGATGTCGCCGAGCAGGCCGACGCTCTGCGAGGCGATCGCCTGCCTGACCTCGGGAGCGGCGGCGATCCGCTCGACCATCTGCTGGACCTGCGGCCCGGCCAGGAGCCGGCGCCAGACCTCGTCGACCAGTTCCGAGTCGAGCGTCTCGACGATCGCTTTCTTCACCGCGGCACTGTCGAGCGCGCCCTGCACCGCCTCCTCGATCACCGGCCCTTCAAGCACCCGGGCGATCGCCCTCTCCACCGCCTCCGATTCGATCGCCGAGACGATCGCCTCCTCGGCGGCGATCTCGACCGCCTTGTCGATCCCCGTCGCACGGCCGACCGCCCCGGCACCCCGGGCCCCGGCACCCAGCAACCGCGCCGCGAGTGGAGTGCTCTCCTCGGCCATGGGCCGAGTTTAGTTCGGGTTCGGCGGGTTCGCAGGGAACTGGGGGTTGTGCCGGCGGCCCCGGCAGTCCTCTGTCGTCCTGGGCGTCTCATCGCGGTCCTGGCTGGCTGTGACCGCGATGAGACGCCCAGGACGTGAGGGTTCCGTGTGGAAGTGCGGGGATTCGAACGGTCAGGAAACTGCGTGGTTGGAAATCCACGCCATACGGGGATTTCGAACCACGGAAGACTTGCGTGGTTCGAAACTTCGGCCATGGCGAAGTAGGGAACCACGCAATCCCTTGCGGTGTTCGAAACCTGGCGTATGGACAGGTAAGGAACAGCGCAGATTCCTGACCGTTCGGGGCCCGGCGTACGACCCGGGCCCAGCCGCTTCCCCCACATCCCC
>JAFDWD010000358.1 GCA_018268695.1 Actinomycetota bacterium | reverse complement strand
ACCTCGTGGTCGAGGCGCTGGCCGGGGCGCTCGACGACCTCACCGACCGCTTCGGTCCCGACCCCGGGGCGTGGCGCTGGGGGGACGTGCACGAGATGGAGTTCCCGCACGCGCTCGGCCAGGCCAACCCGGTGCTGAACCGGATCCTCAACCGGCGGGTGCGGGCCGGCGGAGCGCAGGAGACGGTGTGCCAGATCGCCTACGACCCGAACGATCCGTACCGCGCCGTCTGGGCGCCGAGCTGGCCGATGGTCGCCGACCCGACCGACGCGGACCGCTCGCGGTGGCAGATGTTCTCGGGGGAGTCCGGCCACCCGGCGAGCCCGCACTACGCGGACCTGCAGAAGCGCTGGTCGGCGGGGGAGACGCAGCCGATGTGCGGCGAGGGGCCCTGGCGGGTACTGCAGCTGGCACCCGCCTGAGAGTCGGGCTCCGCCACGGCACCCAGAGGCTGTTCGGCTGGTTCGGCGGACCAGGTATCGAGGGGACGACGGGGATGATGGACTCGCTCGGCCTCGCGCCCGCGCGCGAGAACGCCTACGCCGCGTCGCTCTCGGAGGCCCTCGGCGGCGCTGCGATCGCCCTCGGCGCCTTCACCCCCGCTGCGGCCGCCTCGCTGATCGGCACGATGACGACCGCGATCCGCACCGTCCACCTGAAGAACGGCTTCTGGTCGACCGGCGGCGGCTACGAGTACAACCTGACGATCATCGCCGCCCTCCTCCTGATCGTCGACGGCGGTCCCGGCCCGATCTCCGTCGACTCCGCCTTCGGCATCGAGGAGACCGGCGCCGGCGTGGCGCTTGCCGCCCTCGCCGCCGGCATCGTCGGCTCGACCGTCACCCTGGCCGCGGCGAAAGCGGCGTACGCGAAGGCCAATGCCGACGCCCCGAGCACCCCGCTGAGCCCGGACGCCGCGGCCGCGTAGTCGGGGCCCGCACGGCCGGCCCGAAGGTGCGTTCGTCCTTTGTCGTCATATACGGGACAAAGGACGAACGCACCCGACGGTCTCGGCCGGGTGTGGCAGATCACGCACGAACTCTCGGAGAAACCTGCACGCCCGGGACACCGCCACTCGGACGGCCGCTACCTACCCGGCCGCCCGCACCGCCTCGACCAGCGCCGCCGGGGCCTTCGCCGGCGAGCCGGTGTCGAAGGGCGGGGCGGGGTCGTACTCGATGCCCAGCTGGACCGCCTGGGACATCTCGGGGGCGACCTCCTCGGCGACCAGTTGGAGGGCCATGTCGATGCCGGCCGAGACGCCGGCGGCGGTGAGGTACTTGTTGTCCTCGACCCAGCGGCTGGTGACCGGCTCGGCGCCGTAGGCGCGCAGGTCCTCGAGGTACTGCCAGTAGGTCGTCGCCCGCCTGCCCTCGAGCAGGCCCGCCGCCCCGAGGACCAAGGAGCCGGTGCACACCGAGGTCGTCCGGCGGGTGTCGCGGTCGGTCGCCCGCACCCAGTCGAGCACCGCGGCGTCGGTGGTGAGCGGTCGGGTGCCGGAGCCGCCGGGGACGAGGAGGATGTCGGCCGCGGGCGCGTCGGCGAATCCGACGTCGGCGACCAGGCGCAGGCCGCCGTCTTCGGTCTGGATCTCGCCCGCCTCCTTGCCGACGAAGGTCACCTTCCAGCCGGGCACGTGGCGGATCACGTCGTAGGGGCCGATCGCGTCGAGCGCGGTGAGGCCGTCGAAGATCAGGATCGAGATTGCCGTCGTCTGAGTCATGGGCTCATGGTCGCGGCAGGCGCTCGAAGGCGCCAGTGGCAGGAAAGACAATGTCCGCGTGATTCCTGCCATCATCTGACGCCATGCCGCGCACCGGCGCTCCGATCATCCGCCAGGGCAGCCACCGCGTCGTCGCGCTCTGCCTCCCCGGCACGGTCGCCTTCGACCTGACCGCTCCCGCGCAGGCGTTCCGCCTCGCCCACGACACCGACTACGCCCCCTACTACGGCTTCTCCACCTGCTCGGTTGACGGCGAGCCCGTGACCACCACCACCGGTTTCGAGATCGGGGTGGAGGCAGGCCTCGGCGCCCTGCGCCGCGCCGACACCGTCGTCGTCCCCGGCTACTACGCGATCCACGAGCCGCCCCCCGCCGCGGCGACCAAAGCGTTACGCGCGGCGGCCCGACGCGGCGCCCGGGTGATGTCGGTCTGCACCGGCGCGTTCGCCCTCGCCGCGGCGGGTGTGCTCGACGGCCGTCGCGCCGCCACCCACTGGGCCTGGGCGGCCGACCTCGCGGCGCGCCACCCGGCGGTCGAGGTCGATCCCGACGTCCTCTTCGTCGACGAAGGCCAGGTCCTCACCTCCGCCGGGCTCAGCGCCGGGATCGACCTCAGCCTCCACGTCGTCCGCCGCGACCACGGCGCCGCCTGCGCCGACCGGGTCGCGCGACAGATGGTCGCCGCGCCGCATCGGGACGGCGGCCAGGCCCAGTTCTTCCGCGCGCCGGACGACGACGGCCGGGCGCCGAGCGCCGACGGCTCCTTGGAGGCGACGCGCGTCTGGGCGCGCGAGCGCCTCGCCGAGCCGCTGACCGTGGAGGCGATGGCTCGCCACGCCAACGTCAGCCCGCGGACCTTCGCCCGCCGCTTCCGCGAGGAGACCGGGACGACCCCGCTGCAGGGGCTGCTCGCCCGCCGTGTCCTCGAGGCCCGTCGCCTCCTCGAGGAGTCCGACCTGGCGGTCGAGGCGATCGCCGCCGAGGCCGGCTTCGGCAACGCCGCCTCGCTCCGCGACCACTT
>JAFDWD010000357.1 GCA_018268695.1 Actinomycetota bacterium | reverse complement strand
CTCCACCCCGGGCATCGTGCTCGCGTGCATCTTCGTCTCGGTTCCGTTCGTGGTCCGTGAGACGGTGCCGGTGCTGCAGGAGATCGGCACCGAACAGGAGCAGGCGGCGGAGACCCTCGGCGCCGGCCCCTGGCAGACCTTCTGGCGGGTGACGCTGCCGGCGATCCGCTGGGGCGTCGCCTACGGCGTCGTCCTCTGCACCGCCCGCGTGCTCGGCGAGTTCGGCGCCGTCTCGGTCGTCTCCGGAAACATCTCCGGAGAAACCCAGACGCTGCCGCTCTTCGTCGAGAAGAACTACGAGAACTTCAACCTCCCGGGCGCGTTCGGCGCCGCGGTGCTGTTGGCGCTCCTTGCCTTGATCGTGCTGACGGCGATGAACCTGCTCAAACGAAAGGAGGCGTCCTGATGGGTATCTCAGTCGAGGGAGCCAACAAGAGCTTCGGGGACTTTCAGGCGCTTGACGACGTATCGATCGAGGTTCCGGACGGGTCGCTGACCGCGCTCCTCGGACCCTCCGGATCCGGCAAGTCGACGCTCCTGCGGGCGATCGCCGGGCTCGAGACCCTGGACACCGGCCGCGTCTTGATCGACGGCGACGACGTGTCGAAGACGCCGACGCAGAAGCGCGAAGTCGGCTTCGTCTTCCAGCACTACGCCGCCTTCAAGCACATGACCGTGTTCGAGAACGTCGGCTTCGGCCTGAAGATCCGCAAGTGGAAGAAGGACAAGATCCGCGAGCGGGTCAACGAGCTGCTCGACCTGGTGCAGCTGCCGGGGCTGGCGGACCGCTATCCGTCCCAGCTCTCCGGCGGGCAACGCCAGCGGATGGCGCTGGCCCGGGCGCTGGCGGTGCAGCCGCAGGTGCTGCTGCTCGACGAGCCGTTCGGCGCGCTCGACGCGAAGGTCCGCAAGGACCTGCGCACCTGGCTGCGCAACCTCCACGAGGAGATGAACGTGACGACGATCTTCGTCACCCACGACCAGGAGGAGGCGATGGACGTCGCCGGCCAGCTCGTGGTGATGAACCACGGACGGGTCGAGCAATCGGGCAGCGCCGCCGACCTCTACGAGAAGCCGGCGAACGAGTTCGTGATGAGCTTCGTCGGCGAGGT
>JAFDWD010000356.1 GCA_018268695.1 Actinomycetota bacterium | reverse complement strand
TCCTTGGTGTTCGGCGGGCGCGCGTCGGTGCCCATCACGAGGATGTTCTGCGCGCTGGTCAGCAGGAACGGGTTGCCGTGCAGCGCGTCCTTGGCTTCGCCGGAGAGCTTGAAGGACTGGAGCTGCGCCGAGATCGCGAAGGAGAGGAGGCTGACGACGATCCAGCCGACGATCGCCATCCCCACCCAGAAGGCGATCCGCCGCGCGGGCGGCTTGCGGCGCCCTGAACGCGTGCCGCGCTCTTCGCGGCGCTTCCAGGGGAGTTTCAGCGGCGGGACCGACGGTAGGGACGGCCCGTCGCGGTGCCCGCGGCCGTAGTTGGTGCGCCCCGGTTCGTCCGGCGGCCCGCCGAGCCCCGCCGCCCCGGCCCCGGGCGGCGGCGAGTCCGAGCGCGGGACGTCGCCGCCTCCTTTCAGGCGCGAGAAGATCCCCCGTTTGGACCGATACACCTTGTATTCGGGTTGCCCTTGGGGCGGTTGCTCGGACGGCCCCTGCGGCCGTTGCTCGTCGTCAGGCATAGAAAAGGGTTCGAAACCGTAGCTGAGGTTTCCTAAAGAACAACGAACTTCGCCGGATGACGCGATCCGCCTGCAAAGCGCCCGGGAAAGGCCTTGCGTCGTCGGGACGTGCAGACGACTAGCCTAGGCCCGCATGAGTGAGGCCGAGACGATCGGTGTCGACCTCGGCGGGACGAAGATCCAAGTTGGCGTCCTGGCCGGAGTCGAGACCCTGTGGGAGAGCCGCGAGACTTCGCGCGGCCAGGACCAGGACGAACTGGTCGAGCTGCTCGTCCGCGAGGTGAACGCGGCACGCGACGCGCGGCCCGACGCGGTCGCCGTCGGCCTCGGCATCCCGGCGACGATCAACCAGGAGCGCGGCGTCGCGATCGCCGCGGTGAACCTGCCGCTGCTCGACCTGCCGGTCCGCGACGTGGTCGAAGAGCGCGTCGGCCTGCCGGTCTTCCTCGACAACGACGGCAACGTCGCCGCCTACGCCGAGCACCTCTACGGCGCGGCGCGGGGGAAGCCGACGATGGTGATGCTGACGATCGGGACCGGGATCGGCGGCGGGCTGATCCTCGGCGGCGAGATCTTCCGCGGCGCGACCGGCGCCGGCGCCGAGCTGGGCCACGTCGTGATCCAGGCCGACGGCCCGCCCTGCCAGGGCAACTGCCCGAACCACGGCTGTGTCGAGTCGCTGGCCTCGGGGACGGCGCTCGGTCGCGAGGGCCGCGCGGCCGCCGAATCGGCGCCGGACTCGGCGATCGGGAAGCTGCTCGCCGCGGGCGAGGAAGTCGACGGGACCGCGGTCACCGAAGCGGCGCTGGCCGGGGACGAGACCGCGATCGGCGTCTTCGACCTGATCGGCGGGCGCCTCGGCGTCGCCTGCGCCAGCTTCGCCAACATCTTCGAGCCGGAAGCGATCGTCGTCGGCGGCGGCGTGATCAAGGCCGGCGACCTGCTGCTCGACCCGGCCCGCGCCGAAGTCCGCGCCCGGGCGCTGAACCCGATGAACCAGACCCCGATCCTCGAGGCGACCCTCGGCAACGACGCCGGGATGATCGGCGCCGCTGCGCTGGCCCGCAACGAGCTCGAGAAGCAGGGCTGATGGGGGGAGGGCACTGATGGCGGGCACGCTGGCCGTCTGCCCGACGCCGATCGGCAACCTCGATGACCTCAGCCCGCGCATCCGCGAGACGCTGATCGCCGCCGACTTCGTCGCCTGCGAGGACACCCGGCGAACCGGCAAACTGATGGAGAGCCTGCGGATCCGCCCGGCCCCGCGCCTCGTCTCCTTCCACGAGGGCAACGAATCGGCCCGCGCCCAGGAGCTGACCGCCCAGATCGAGCGTGGCTACACCGTGGCACTCGTCTCCGACGCGGGGATGCCGGCGATCTCCGACCCCGGCTTCAAGCTGATCCGCCGCTGTATCGACCGTGACCTCGAGGTGACGGTGCTGCCCGGGCCCTCCGTCGTCCCGGTGGCGGTCGTGGCGAGCGGCCTGCCGACCGACCGCTGGCGCTTCGAGGGCTTCCTGCCGCGCCGCGCGGGGGAGATGGAGCGGGTGCTGCGCTCGACCGAGACCGTCGTTTGCTTCGAGAGCCCGCGCCGGGTGGGGGAGAGCCTCACCGCCCTCGCCGCGATCGCCCCCGACCGCGAGGCCGCCGTCTGCCGCGAGCTGACCAAGGTCCACGAGGAGGTCGCCCGCGGCACCCTCGGCGAGCTCGCCCGCCGCTTCCGCGGCGACGTCAAAGGCGAGATCGTCCTCGTCATCGGCCCGGCCGAGACCGGCGAGCACGGCCAGGACGTCGGCTTCGCGGTCGACGCCCTCCGCCACCTGGTCCAGTCCGGCGCCCGCCCCCGCGCGGCGGCCTCCGTCGTCGCCGCCCTCACCGGCACCCGCGCGAACGACCTCTACAAAGCCCTGACCGGCCGCGAGGCGCGGCGGTAGTGAGGCGCGTGCGCGGGAGGTTGCTTCTCCTTCCGCTTGCCCTGCTGGCTCTCGTCGTCGGGCTCGCCGCCTGCGGCGGGGGTGGTTCGAGCAGTTCCGGGACGACGGGCGGCGCGGCCGCCGGGAGCCCCGAAACGGCCTGGGCGAAGGAAGTCGAAGCGGTGATGCGGCAGTTCGAAAACCAGCAGGCGCAGGAGATCGAACAGATCCACACCAGCACCTCGCAGGCGCGGCTCGAACCGCTCTACCGGCAGTACGGGGCGGCGCTGGCCGAGCTCGGCAAGGACCTGGAAGCGACGAAGGCGCCCGCCGAGTGCGTCGCCCTCCGTAAGAAGATGGGCGAAGACTCCGCGGCGCTCGCCCAACTGCACACGAAACTCGGACACGAGGGCAACTTCAACGCCGAAGAATTCTCGGCGCTGGTGGCGGTGCAGGAATCGCGGATCCACCGCTACGGCCACGACCTGACCGAAATCACCTACCGGCCGCACTGCTGATCGGGTGGCCGACTCCGTCGGCACGCAGGAGCCGCAGGGGCGAGCGCGAAAACGCCCGGGTGTCTCATCCGACCGCGTCACCCCGAGCCCTCGTCCTCGCCGCCGCTCTTTTCCTCTGCACGGCACTCCTGATCGCGGCGCCGTCCGGCGCCCGCGCGGCGTCCACCGCGAATCGCCTTCCCCAAGGGATCAGCGCACGACCCACCGTCCCGGTGCTCGCCGAGGCCGGCGGGGCATCGCTGGGTGAACGGCTGCGCGGCGCGAAGGTCCGGGTCTACGCGATCTCGCAGACGAAGCGGGGACAGTCGCGGCGGCGCCTGGTCGGCCGCGGCCGCACCGGACGCCTCGGCGTCGACATCCTCTTCGTGAAGGGACACCGCCGACCGCGGAACCTGCTCGTCGTCGTCTCCGGCGGCAAGCTGCTCGGGAAGCCGTTCGGCGGGCACATGAAGGCATTGGTGACCGGCGGACAGCCGGCCTACGTCTCGCCGCTCTCGAGCCTCGTCGTCGCCTACCGCGCCGACCACCCTCACGTGACGCTGCAGCGCGCCAGGCGCGCGGTGCGCGGCTACTACCGGATCCCAGGTTTCTTCGACTTCGCCGGTGACCTGGCCGACCGCCACCTCTTCGACGGTTCCAACTTCGTCCGTCGCGCGCGTTCGCACGGAGGGTTCGACCGGTACGTCGTCCGCCGCGCGAAGCACCTGAACAGGAACGGCGCCAACTCCTCGGCGGTGGAAGGGACGGCCTCCGGCGCCTGCTGGCAAGAAGCCGCCGAGACCACCGCCGGCTTCGCCGAGCTGATGGGCTTCACCGGGGTGCCGAACCCGCCCGCGCTCGACTCGTGTCCCGGAGGAGGTAGCGCCAACGGGTCCTCCGCGCACGCCTCCGGCCTCCTGAAGTCCGTCGCCAACCTTGAAGTCTTCGGCGCCGTCGTCGGTGTCGCCAGCCTCATCTACGGCATCGTCTCCGGCCAGTCGAGCGGTTCCGAACTGCACGCGATCCGCGAACAGTTGAACGAAGTCCAGGCCGAACTGGTCGCCATCCAGGCCGACCTCGGTGGACTCCAGCGACAGGTCACCGCGGTGAACCAGAATGTCATCAACGGGGACATCACCGACCTCTCGGGCGACGCCGCGGAAACGATCACCGACATCAAGTACGCGAACAGCAAAACGATGATCCTGCTCGGTCAGGCGACCCAGATCCTCTGCGAAGGGCGCCCGAACTGCGCGACGCCGGCGGGAACCAAGGAACTCGGCGAAGCGCTCGGCATCGCCTGTGAAGCCCCGGAGTCGGCGACCTGCAAGGCGTTCTACAGCGAACTGTACGTAACCGCGGTGCGGCTGGAAGAAGACCGTCCGCTGAAGGGTGTCGAAGACCTCGGCCGCTGGTCGCTCGGCTCCGCGTTCACCCGCGGGCCCGCCGAACCGGGGATCGTCCAGTACTCGCTGGAGGAGGGAGGCAACGGCAAGCCGTTCTTCACCACGGCCGACGCCGCCTCGGCCCGCCTTCAGTGGGCCTACTACACCCTCTACTCGGTGCTCGACCAGAGCACCTACGCGACCGTTCTCGGCATGTCGGTCGGTCAACCACTTCCCGGCTCGACCTCCAAGCACCCGCCGGAGCTGACGGTCGAAAACGTCAAGCAGTTCGTCAACGAACTGAACAAGCCGATCAGCACGATGATCGCGGCCTTCCCCAACATGCCGGACTCGGCGGTCGTCGTCACCAACGAAACCACCGAGAACGGGGATCCGCCCTACGTCATCGCCCAACAGGTCGGCGCCGACGCAGGCCTGGCCGAATACAACAACAACAAGCGCTACGAACTGACCCCGGCGGCGGTCGCCGCGGGGCAGATCCCGCCGAACGGCGGCGGCAGCTCCCTGATCACCTACCAGAAGTCCGGCGCCGCGCCGATCGTGCTGACGCCCGCCGCCGAAGACGGTGAAAACTGGAGGATCCTGCCGAACCCCGGGGAACGCCGCGCGCCCCTGCCGAAGATCAGCAGTGCCCCATTCCTCAACTGGCGCCTGTCCTGGTCGGAAGCGACGAATGAACTGCCGCAGTGGAACTCCTCGACCCAGAAGGTCGAACGCGCGCAGGGTGGCTTGAAGGGTCCGCTGCCCGACCTGTTCGCCGCCTACCAGGAATCGGGCTCGCGCACCGCGGGACAGTGGATGACGGCGGAATCGGGGATCGAATCCGCCTTGCTGACCCCGCTCGGCACCGGGTACGAAACCTCCGCCGGTTCCGGCGTCGTCGCCTACTTCGCCAAGTCGGGGACCGATTCATCCGATCCGGGATTGGGATTCACCTATTGCGTGCCGTCGGGTGACACCGAATGTCTGCTGCCGACCTGGCAGTCGCCGAGTATCGACCCCTACGCTCAGACCTCGGAATCCTCGAACTACAACGCTGGGTCGAAGCAGATCAACACCGGTCTCTTCGATTTCAACAACGGCCTGGTCTTCGACAACCAGCAGGGTCACGTCAAGAACCCGGAACGCGGCTTCAACGAAGCCCTCGAATCGAACAAGAGCGCCTTCGTCAACCAGTACCCCAACTGGGGCGTCGCGACGTCGATCCGCGGCGTCAACTTCTTCGGCTTCCTTGAAGCTCTGAACGGGCAGGCGAGCGGAACCCTGGGTGGGTCGGCGTACGCCGGCGGCCACGGTCGCCCGGTGCTGTTCGTCCGCGAACAGGAAGCCAACGATTGCTTCTACTGGACCGGGTCGAACAGCGGCGCGGCCAACGGTGCGGGCTGTCTGGCGCCGCGGACCAAGAGCGGCGAAATCCTTCCCTGAGCGGAGCGCGCGGCGGCGTTCAGGCGCGGCGGGCGGCACGCCGCATCCGCAGTTTCATCGTCAGCGGGAGGCCGGCGCTGAGGCCGATGCCGATCGCCGCGGCGGCCATCTCTTCGCCGCGGCCGAGCCGGCCGGAGCGGTGGAGGGACCGCCGCGCGGCCGCCGCATGCACGCCCATCAGGGCGATGGCGGTGACCAGGCCGGGGTTGTAGCGGCGCTCCCGCACCGCCATGCCGGTGTGCATCGCGGCGTTGCCCTCCTCCGCCCAGAGGATGACGGTGGCGGGCGCCGCGCTCCGGCGCCAAAGCAGCGCCGCCGCGATCGCCGTCCCCCAGCCGGCCGTCACGTTGACGTGGAAGCCGTCGCGCTCGGTCAGCGGCCAGGTTGGCCGGTCGCTGCGCAGTAGGCGTTCGTTGCAGAACGGCAGAAAGCCGCCGGGTCGGACCCACTCCTCGGTCTGGTGGGCGACGAGGATCGGCAGCCCGAGCGCCGCGACCCAGAAGTCGTCGCGGCGGAGCGCGCGGCGCCCGACCACCGCCGCCCCCCAGGTCGGCCCGACGAGCGCCGCCGCGGCCCAGGGCCAGCGCCCGTGGGTGTCGACCCGCCCCGCCACCGTCAACTCGCCCAGAAGGTGTCGCTCTCGGCCGGTCTGGCGTCGACCATCCACCACTCGGCGATCCGGTCGCCGTCGATACGCAGCAGGTGGCCGGCGAAGTTGTGGAGGGTGCGGCCGCCGCGCTCGGCGTGGACCTCCACCATCATCAGCACCCGGTCCGGACCGACCTCGACCGGCGCCTGGGTCAGCTCGACGGCGAACCGCGCTGAGGGCAGGTCCATCGCCTCGACCCGACCGAGGTAGGAATCGCGCCCCTCGACCCGCGCCATCTCCCCGTCGGGCCCAGTCACCCAGGCGACAAGATCCGGCGCCGACAGCTCCCGCATCGCCTCGAAGTCGGCCGCCGAGAAAGCGGCGATGAAGCGCTCGGCGATCTCGGCTGCGCTCATCGCCGCCATCCTCGCATCTCGGATCTTCTGGGGTGCAGGTCGAGCTG
>JAFDWD010000355.1 GCA_018268695.1 Actinomycetota bacterium | reverse complement strand
CCGGTGCGGACCAGGACGACGTCGCCCTCCCCGACCTCGACCCCGGCGGCGCGCTCGGCGGCCTCCAGATCGGCCGGGCCGATCGCCGTCCCGGCGGGCAGCTCGTCCGCCCCCGCGACGTCGAGGAGCACGCCGCGGGCGAGCGTCGGCGGCAGCTTGTCGGCGCCGCAGCGGGTGGCGCCGGTGGTGCTGCGGATCGTCTCCTGCGGGGAGCCGTCGAAGAGGCGGTCGTCGTGCCAGACGTGGCAGAGCGCGTCGACGTGGGTGCCGACGTGGGTCGGCATCACGACCGTGTCCTCGGCGAACTGGAAGCCGCCGGGGCGCTTGCCGCCCGCCGCGTAGTCGCCGCCGTCGCGGACCATGAAGCGCTGGAGGCCCGGCCGGTGCCCGGGGACCGGCGTCCGCGGCCCCAGCGGCAGCGAGAGGTCGACGACCTCGCCGCTCCGCACCAGCCCCACCGCCGCGAGCACGTCGGCCGGGCCGAGCCGGCCCGGCGCCCCCGCCTCGGCGGCGATCGGCTCGCGGGCGCCGACCGTCATCGTCCGCCCGTGAGGAGCGCCAACGGCACGACCGGCGAGGCGTCGGCGCCGACTATCGAGATCGGCGGCATGACGAAGAGGAACTCGCGGCCGACCACCTCGCGCACCCCCGGGCCGAGGTTCTCGACGATCAGCACGTCGGCGGCGAGCAGGGTCGCGTGGACCGGGAAGCCGAACGGGACCTCGCGATGGTGCGAGGGCTTGTCGGGGGTGAGCACGTCGACCCCGCAGATGCCGATCCGCTTCTCCGCCAGGTACTCGGCCGCGTCGTCGGCCAGGTAGGGATGGTCGTAGTAGCCCTCCTCGGTGTAGCGCTCGGCATAACCGAGGCGCAGGAGGACGGCGTCGCCGGGACGCATCCCCGGGTCGGCCGCGGCCAGCTCCGCGGCGCTCACCGCGACCGGGCCCTCGCGCGGCAGGTCGATCGCCACGCCGCGGCAGACGAAGCGCTCGATCGGGTACTCGTCGATCGACTCTCCCGCCGGGAAGAAGTGCCGCGCCGCGTCGACGTGGGTGCCGGCGTGGGCGACCATCCGCAGGTGCGTGGCGGCGATCCGCCCGCCCGGGATCGAGTGCTCGATCGGCACCTCTTCGACCGACATCTCGGTCCGCTCGGTGCCCCGCCAGGCGGCCATCTCCGGCGAGATCGGCTGGGAGAGGTCGACGACCTCGTAGCCGCCCGCGGCCGGGGCGAGCGTCGGCCCCGGCCCGTCCTTTGCCTCCGGCGCCGTCACCTCAGATCGAGCGTCCGCCGTCGACCGGGATCGCCAGCCCGGTGAGGAATCCCGCGTCGTCGGAGGCGAGGAAGAGGGCGACCGCGCCGACCTCCTCGGGCTGTCCGAGCCGGCCCATCGGCGTGGCGTTGGCGGTGATGTGGTCGCCGGCGCCGAATTCGGCCAGCATCGGCGTCTCGGTGGCGACCGGGCAGACCGCGTTGACGCGGATCTGGTCGGGCGCCAGCTCGACCGCCATCGCTTTCGCCATGTGGACGGCGGCGCCCTTGGAGACGGTGTAGGGCAGCAGCTCCCGCCGCGGCCGCAGGCCGGCCATCGACGCGGTGATGATGATGTTGCCGTGCCCCTGCTTCTTCATCACCGGCACGACCGCGCGGGCGGCGTAGAGGTTCGCCTTCAGGTTGACGTTCATCGACAGGTCCCACTCCTCGTCGGTCACGTCCTCGAGCAGGTGGGCGACGAAGGGGACGCCGGCGTTGCTGAAGTAGGTGTCGACGGCGCCGAACCGCTCGACCGTCTCGTCGACCATCGCCT
>JAFDWD010000354.1 GCA_018268695.1 Actinomycetota bacterium | reverse complement strand
GGTGCGGTTGTCCTTCCCCCAGGCGATCGCGGTCGGCGCGAAGGAGCCGAGGGCGAAGCGCTTGTAGGAGTTGACGTGCGGCGCGTAGAGGAGGGTCAGCTCGCGCATGCAGGCGATCTGGCCGGCGACGAAGCTCTCGAAGAGCCGCTGGTCGGCGGCGAAGGCGTTGCCCCCGTCGGCGTTGGCCAGCGAGATGTGGATGTGGCACGAGTTGCCCTCGCGCTCGTTGAACTTCGCCATGAAGGTGATCGACATCTCCTCCTGGGCGGCGATCTCCTTGGCGCCGTTCTTGTAGACGGCGTGGTTGTCGGCGCTGCGCAGAGCGTCCTCATAGCGGAAGTTGACCTCGTGCTGGCCGAGGTTGCACTCCCCCTTCGAGTTCTCCACCGTCAGCCCGGCGCCGCCCATCTCATTGCGGATCCGCCGGATCAGCGGCTCCACCCGGGCGGTCCCCAGCAGCGAATAGTCGATGTTGTAGAGGTTCGCCGGCTCGAGGTCGTGGAAGCCCTTCTTCCAGGCCGTCTCGTAGGTGTCGCGGAAGACGATGAACTCGAGCTCGGTCGCGGCGTTGGCGCTCATCCCGCGTTTCTCCAGGCGCTCCAGCTGCCTGCGCAGGATCTGCCGCGGCGAGGCGGCGACTTCCTTGCCGTCGGCCCACTGCAGGTCGGCGAGCACCATCGCCGTGCCCGGCAGCCACGGCACCATCCGCAGGGTCGAGAGGTCGGGGACCATCTCGAAGTCCCCGTAGCCGGTGTCCCACGAGGACATCGCGTAGCCGCCGACCGTTTCCATGTCGACGTCGACCGCGAGCAGGTAGTTGCACCCCTCGGCCCCGTGCTCGAGCACCTCGCCGAGGAAGTGGCCCGCGGTCAGCCGCTTGCCCTGCAGGCGACCCTCCATATCGGCGATCGCCAGCAGCACGGTGTCCACCGCGCCTTCGGCGACCGCCTTTTCGAGCGCTTCGACGTTCACGCTCAGAACACTACGGAGCCGAGGTCTGCGGGTCCGGGTTCTCCCCCAGTGCTTCCTCGATGTCGATCTCGCGCACCTGTCCGGTGAAGTGCCTGCGCGCGCTCACCAGCCACGTGATCGTGGCGCCGATGAGGACGATCGCCACCGTCAGCGGCGCGTAGTTGAACGCCTCCCAGCTGAATTCGCTGTTCCACGGAACCGCTTCCGGGGTGAACGGCAGGCAGAAGATGATCGCGATCAGCGCTACCCAAACGGTGGCGAAGCTGTTCATCCACTTGTACTTCTTGCCGTTGTTCCACGGTCCCGGCTCGAAGTCGTCACCTTTGCGCCAGCGCAGGAAGATCGGGATCACGTAGGCGATGTAGAGCCCGATCACGCAGACGGAGACGACGGCGAAGAAGGCGAACGGGACGGCTTCGCCGTTCCCCTTGCCCTTCAGCGCGGGCAGCGTGATGAGGAAGGCGAGGAAGGCCATCAGCAGCACCGCGTAGACCGGCACCCGCTGCGAGTTGACCCGCGAGATTCTCGCCGAGGCCCGCTTGCCGAAGCCGTTGTCGCGGGAGAAGGCGTAACACATGCGCGAGGCACTCGTGAGGCAGGCGGCGCCGCAGAAGAGCTGGCCCACGGTGGAGATGATGAGGACGAACTTGCCCCACCCGGTGCCGAGCGCTTCGGTGAGAAGGGTCGGGGCGAAGCCGAACGCTTCGTTGGCACCCTGCACGTTGGTCACCGAGAAGGTGATCGCGAGCAGCACGATCCAGCCGATCACCGCCGAGTAGAAGATCGATCGCCAGACGCCCTTCGCCGCCGTGATCGAGGCGCCGTGCGTCTCCTCGGAGACGTGGGCGGAGGCGTCGAAGCCGGTGATCGTGTACTGGGTCAACAGGAAGCCGAGTGGCAGGACGTAGAACCAGAACATGCTGCCGCTGAAGCCACTCTGGTTGATCCGGTGGCCGAAGACGAAGCTGAAGCTCTGGTGGCCGTCGGGGACGAAGATCAGGACAATCACGATCGCCGCGACGCCGAGCACGTGCCACCACACCGAGACCGCGTTGATCCGCGACAAGAGGTGCGTGTTACGGACGTTGATGATGATGTGGATCGCGAGGATGATCATGAACAGCAGGAACGTCTCGGTCAGAACGTGCGATTCGTCGGCGAAGTTGATGCCGAAGATGTTCACTTCGTAGAGGCTGAAGATCACGTTGAGGAAGGTCGCCGCCGCGTAGTCGACCGAGGCCACCACAGCGACCAGGCCGATGAAGTTGAACCAGCCGGTGAACCAGGCCCAGACCGGGCCGCCGAGGCGCCCCGCCCACCAGTAGATCCCGCCCGCCGTGGGGTAGGTCGAGACCAGCTCCGACATGCAGAAGCCGATGATCAGGATCGGGATCGAGATCAGCGGCCAGCCGATCGAGATCGCGATCGGGCCGCCGTTGTTCCACGCCTGACCGTAGGTGGTGAAGCAGCCTGCGAGGACCGAGATGATCGTGAAGGAGATGGCGAAGTTGGAGAACCCGCTCCAGGCGCGGTTCAGTGACTGTTTGTAGCCAAGTTCCGCAAGGCGCTGCTCGTCTGAATCGTGGATCGTCGCTCCGCTGCTCTCCATGGACGCGCTCTTCCCTGAGGTTGTCGTCCGTCCGGTAAAAGGTTTG
>JAFDWD010000353.1 GCA_018268695.1 Actinomycetota bacterium | reverse complement strand
TGGGCCAACCCTCGGCGACGTTCTCGACCGGGATCGGCAGGCGCTCGCCGGGGAGGAGGACGCGGCAGCCGCCCGTCCGCGCGAGGACGTGGATCTGGCCCGCCGCCGCGCGCAGCGTCCAGTCGACGGCGCCGTCGGAGGGCGCGCCGGAGAGGTCGACGACGACCAGCGGCATGCCGCGCGGCGCGGTGATCACCCGGCGCTCCTGCCATTCGCCCGCGCGGGCGACGCTCGGCCAGTGGATGCGGCCGACCGGCGTGCCGCGGAAGTAGGGCTGGAGGCCGTCGGGCTCGGGGTCGCCGCCCGGGTCGGCTCCCTGGGCGAGCGGCTGGGCCCCGGCGGTCGCGGGCGCCGGCAGGACGAGGACGACGGCCGGCTCGCCGACCTGGCGGTGGCGGGAGAAGAGGCGCAGATCGTCGCGGACGCGGACCTGCGAGGGGCCGATCAGGTGGGCGCCGGGTCGCTCGATCGTGAGCCGCGTGGACGCGCCGGGGCCGAGCCGCTCCCACTTCCCGTCCTCGCTACGGACCTCGACGTGCGCAGGCAGGCCGGCCAGTCCGCGGATCTCGAAGCGGAGCGTCACCGGTTGTCCCTCGACCACCTCGCCGCGGTCCACCGTCCGCACGATCGTCACCCTCTGGCCCCCGATCGCCGTCACCAGCAGGCACCCGGCGTCGACGACGAGGAGCCCGAGCGCGAAGGCGAAGAGCGCGACCGAGCCGAGCAGGGCGGCGGCGAGGAGCAGCGCGAACCCGAGCAGCTCGGTCGCGAGGCCCCGTTTCATCGTGCCGGGACTTCCTCCAGGGCGTCCTCGACGATCGCCAGCTGCGCCTCGGCGGCGGCCCCGCCGACGGTCTGGATGCGGTGGGCGAGGACCGGCCCGGCCAGCGCCTGGACGTCGTCGGGCACGACGTAGTCGCGGCCGTCGAGCGCCGCGTGGGCGCGGGCGGCGGCGAGCAGCATCAGGCCGCCGCGCGGGCTCGCGCCCGCCTCGCTCAGCGGGTGGCGGCGGGTCGCGTCGAGGAGGGCGACGATGTACTCGAGCAGCGGCCGGCGCGCCTCGACTTCGGCGACCGCGGCGATCGCCGCGGAGGCCTCGGCGAGGTCGGCGACCGGTGGCATCGCGGGCGGCGGCGGCGAGTGCAGGAGGTCGGCCTCGGCGCCGGCGCTCGGGTAGCCGAGCGAGAGGCGGGTCATGAAGCGGTCGAGCTCGGCGGGCGGCAGCGCGTAGGTGCCGTCGAAGCC
>JAFDWD010000352.1 GCA_018268695.1 Actinomycetota bacterium | reverse complement strand
GCCACGTCGGCGCCGGCCCTGTTCAGGATCTGGGCGCGGCGATCGATGCAGGGGCCGACGCCGTGGTTGGTCCGCCGGGTCATCACGACCTTGGCGCCCTCGCGGATCAGGTAGGCGCGCAGGTACATGGCGACGTTGTAGTTGAAGCGCGCCTCGGTGTAGCCGGCGTCGGTCTCGGTCCCGGTGGTGTCGCAGGCCTCGCTTTCGCGGCCGTTCCAGACCGGCTGGTTGATGAAGCTCGGGTCGGAGAAGTTGCCGCCGTGGTGGCCGGGGTCGATGCCGACGACCTGGCCCGCCAGCGGGTGGTGCACGCCGGCCATGCTGAGGACCGCGAGAAGCGAGGCAAGGAAAGTCACCGAGCGCACCATAGACGGCTCACGGCGCCGGCCGGTGTGTGCAAGGCTCGGGGGGTGAAACGGATCGTGCTGCTCGACGACTACCAGGGAGTCGCTCTCGACTACGGCGGCTGGGACCGGGTGCCGGACGAGTGGCAGGTGGTCGCCTTGGAGCAGCACATCGACGACCCCGACGATCTGGTCGAAGCGCTCTCGGACGCCGAGATCGTCGTCGCGATGCGGGAGCGCACGCCGTTCCCCGCGGCGATCCTCGAGCGCCTCCCGGACCTGAAGCTGCTGATCACCACCGGGATGGGCAACGTCGCGATCGACGTCGCCGCCGCCCAGGCGAACGGCATCACGGTCTGCGGAACCGGCATCAAGGGGCCGCCGACGGCCGAGCTCAGCTGGGGTCTGATCCTCTCGCTCCTGCGCTCGATCCCCACCGAGCACGCCGGCATGCGCGAAGGCGGCTGGCAGACGACGATCGGCGGCGACCTCGACGGGGCGACCCTCGGGCTGGTCGGGCTCGGCCGACTGGGGCGGAAGATGGCGACGATCGGCAAGGCCTTCGGCATGGAGGTGCTCGCCTGGAGCCAGAACCTGAATGCCCAGGCGGCGCGCGACGCGGGCGCCGAGCCGGTGGAGAAGCTGGAGCTCTTCGAACGGGCCGACGTGATCTCGGTCCACTACAAACTGAGCGAGCGCAGCCACGGCCTCGTCGGCCCCGCCGAGATCGCCGCGATGAAGCCGAGCGCCTACCTGGTCAACACCTCGCGCGGGCCGCTGGTCGACACCGATGCGCTGCTCGCGGCGCTCGAGAGCGGGGCCATCGCGGGCGCCGGCCTCGACGTCTACGACACCGAGCCGCTGCCCGCCGACCATCCGCTGCGCGGCGCCCCCCGCACGGTGCTGACCCCGCACCTGGGCTACGTCACCGAGGACACCTACGCGACCTTCTTCGGCGACGCGGTCGAGGACGTCCTCGCCTACCTCGAAGGCGCGCCGGTGCGGGTCCTCGAGGCCTGACCGCGCGGCCGCGTGCGCTACCTCGTCGCCTTCGCCGCCGCCCTCGTCGTCCTCGCGGGATGCGGGGGCGGGAACGATCAGGCGACGCCCGATAGCGGCTGGCCCGGCTGGGGCAACGCGCCCGAGAACGACCACTTCGCCGCGCTCGACCAGATCGACCGGGAGAACGTCGACCAGCTTCGCGTCGCCTGGACCCGGACCGGCGGCCCGGGGCAGAGCGCCTGGGAGACCTTCCCGATCGTGGTCGGGCGCACCATGTACTACGACACCGGCACGGACCAGGTGTTCGCCGTCGACGCCGCCACCGGGAAGGTCCGCTGGACCTACTCGCCCCCGGTCGACTTCCTCGCCGGCCCGGCCCTCGAGCTGTCGGAGCCGGTCAGCCGCGGGG
>JAFDWD010000351.1 GCA_018268695.1 Actinomycetota bacterium | reverse complement strand
GGCTGCTCCGGCCGCGCGCTCGGCTCCGAGCTGCTCGAGGAGGGCTGGGCCGTGCGCGGCACGAGCCGCGACGCCGCGGGCCTCGACGCGATCGAGGCGGCCGGGATCGAGCCGGCCCGCGCCGACCCCGAGCAGCCGGGGACGATCCTCGAGCTGGTTGACGACGTCGCGATCCTGATCTGGCTCCTCGGCTCGGCGACAGGGGAGACCGTCCCCGACATCCACGGCCCCCGCCTCGAAGCCCTGCTCGAACGCTTGGTCGAAACCCCGGTACGGGGATTCATTTACGAGGGGGCCGGGACCGTGGACGCGAAGCTGCTGGCCGGCGGTGCCGGGCTGGTCCGCAACGCCGAAAGCACCTGGCGCATCCCCGTGACGGTTACGGAGACCGCGCGGGAGCACGGTCCGGCCTGGGTCGAGGAGTTCGAGACCGCCGTGGTGGAGCTGATCGCGCGGAGGTAGGGGGGACGAGGTCGGATTTCGGCAGAGGGGTCCATGGCCTTGGTAACCCTGTGGGTGACAAAGGCCACAGCCGACCCCCTGCACGCTTGTCTCGCTATGCGAGACAAGCGTGCAGGGGGCCGTGGACGAGACGGCCGTGCTCGCCGATCCGCCTCGCGTCCCTTTCCGGGCCCCGCTGCCTACCCCAACCGCTTAAGGAAGTCCCCGAGGATCCTTGCGGTCGCGCCCCAGATCAAATGGCCTTCGACCTCGTAGGTCGGGGTGTGGATCGGGACGCCGCGGCGGATCAGGCGGCGCATCTCGTAGGCCTCCCGGAGGCGGTCGAGGGAGAAGGTGAGGACGGTCTCGACCTCGGTCGGGTTGGGGTCGAGGGCGAGGGTGCCGGGGTCGTCGACGAGGCCGACGTAGGGCTGGATCCGGTAGCCGGTGACGAAGGTGTTGACCGGGGGCAGCGCCCCGACCACCTCGACGCCGGTCGGGTCGAGGGCGATCTCCTCGCGCGCCTCGCGCAGGGCGGTCGCCTCGAGGTCGCTGTCGCCGGGGTCTTGGCGGCCGCCGGGGAAGGAGATCTCGCCCGCGTGCCGGCGCAGGTCCGCGCGCCGCTCGGTGAAGATCAGGCCCGGCTCCTCGGGCCAGCCGTAGAGGGGCAGCAGCACCGCCGACTCGGTCCCGCCGCGGACCTCCATTGCCGCCGCCTGCTCGGCGCTCAGCAGCAGCGCCCCGATGTCTCCGTTCGAGCTCAAGTGCACCATCATCCCGCGCCGGCCCTCGCGATCGGCGACGCCCTTCCGGCACGGAGCATGGTCGGGGCGATCGCCAGGGTGACCAGGATGCCGCCGGCGGCGGCGATCAGGAAGGACGCGCGGGGGGAGGTCGCGTCGACGAGGACGCCGCCGGCCGCCTGCGAGATGCCGATGCCGAGCGAGGTCGCCGAGGAGGTGAAGCCGTAGACCCGGCCGATCATGCCGTGGGGCACCTCCTGCTGGATGATCGTTTCGCTGGCGACGATCTCGATCCCGTTGCCGGAGCCCGCGACCGCCTGGACCGGGGCGAGGACGCCGAGGCTCGGCGAGAGGCCGCTGCCCACCGAGGCCACCGAGCTGAGCGAGCAGCTCAGCAGGTAGAGCCGGGGCGCGGCCCAGCCGCTCCCGCGCCCGCGCAGGATCCAGAACGACCCGGCCAGCATGCCGACGCCGAAGACCGCCTCGATCAGGCCGTAGGCGAAAGCCGAGCCGCCGAGCGTGTCGCGGACGAGGAAGACGAGCGCGACGTTGTCGATGGCGAGGAACGAGAGCAGCAGGAAGATCGAAACCGAGACCGTGCGCAGCATCCGGTTGCCCCAGATGAAGCGGGCGCCGGTGCGGACTGCCCGGAGGAGCGGCTCGTGCTCGGCATCCGCCGGCGGTCGGGTCGGCGGGACCCGCGTGGTCAGTGCCGCCGAGCCGAGGAAGGTGACCGCGTTGACGAGGATCCCGGCGGCGGGCCCGACCGCGGCGAAGAGCAGGCCGCCGACCAGCGGGCCGACGGCGACGTAGAGGTTGGTCGCGGTGCCGAGCAGCGCGTTCGCCTCGATCAGCTCATCCGGCTCGACCAGGTTCGGGACCATCGCCGTGCGCGCCGGGGCATAGGAGGTCTGCAGCACGGTGGCGAGCGCGGTCAGGGCGATGATCACCCCGAACGACGGCAGCGTGGCGATCGCGGCGAAGACCGCGGCCTGGCCGAGGTCGCAGCCGATCAGCAGCGTGCGCAGGTCGGTGCGGTCGGCGATCCCGCCGGTCAGCGGGCCGAGCAGGCGCGGCAGTTGGGACGCGATCAGGAAGGCGGCGACCGCGGTACCGGTCCCGTGGGTCTGCTGGACGTAGAGGGTGAGCGCGGTGGTCGCCGCGCCGGAGCCCGCGTAGGAGAGGCCGATGGCCGCCCAGAGGGCGCGGAACTGGGGTCGGCGACGGAGCAGCGCGAGCGCGCCGCTCAAACGATCACCCCGCGAG
>JAFDWD010000350.1 GCA_018268695.1 Actinomycetota bacterium | reverse complement strand
CCGCCTCGTTCAGGATCTCCACCAACTTGATCGCGGTGATCGGAGTCTGGCCGGCCGGCTTCAGCACCACTGCGTTGCCGGCGGCGATCGCCGGGCCGAGCTTGTGCGCGACCAGGTTCAGGGGGAAGTTGAAGGGTGAGATCGCGCCGACCACCCCATAGGGCACGCGCAGCATCACGCCGAGCTTGCCGACGCCGCCGGCGCTCGCGTCCATCGGCACCGTGCCGCCGGTCAGCTTGCGCGCCTCGACCGCGCTGAAGGTCAGCGTGTCGACACAGCGGCTCGCCTCGACCCGCGCCGTCTTCAGCGGCTTGCCCGCCTCGGCGGCGATCGTCTGCGCCAGGTCCTCGACCCGCTCACGCACCAGGGCGGCGGCGCGATCGAGGGCGGCGGCACGCTCGTGCTGGGGGAAGTCGGCGGTCTCGAAGGCCCGGTGGGCCGCCTCGATCGCGCGGATCGCCGTCGCCTCGTCGGCGGTCGCGACGCGACCGACCACGGTGCCGTCATAGGGACTGAAGACCTCTTGCCAACCCGTTCCCTCGCTCCACTCGCCCGCGACGAGAATCTTGTGATCGGTGGGTTTCACCGTCTGCGTTGCCAACCTTGGACCTCCTCTCCGGTGTTTAACACTGCTGCACACCTCCCAGCGTAGCGCCGGCCCGCGCCCAGCGCCGGCGGCGCGACTACCTCGCACCCCACATGTTGATGAGATTGGTGCTCCTCCCGATGCTCTCACTTCGCCGCCGTCCGATCACCCTCACCGTCGCGCTCCTCGCGGCGCTCGCCCTCGCCTGCGGGGCGCTCGCCGCGAACGCCCGCGCCGCGGTCAGCTGGGTCGTCCACGGGCACGGCTTCGGGCACGGCGTCGGCCTCTCCGCCTATGGCGCCTACGGCTACGCGCTGCACGGCAAGGGCTACCAGTTCATCCTCGGCCACTACTACCCGGGGACCAGCCTGGGGACGGTCGAAGGGGCGAACGTCGTCCACGTGCTGCTGGAAACCGCCTCCGGCGACGTCACCTTCTCCGAAGCGACCGGTGCCTGCGGGGTGGCGCTGGAACCGAACCGCAGCTACGAGGCGCACCGCTTCGGCGGCACGATCGTCCTGCGGACCTCCGGCGGCAAACCGCTGAAACGCTGCGGCGGCAAGCTGCGCGCGGCGGGCGGTGCGGGGACGATCGACATCGGCGGCAAGCGCTACCGCGGCGCGCTCGAAGTCGTCCCGGCCGGGGCGAGCGAACTGAACGTCGTCAACGCCCTCGCGCTCGAGGCCTACGTGAAGGGTGTGATCCCGAACGAGTCGCCACCGTCCTGGCCGATGGCCGAGCTGAAGGCGCAGGCGATCATCTCGCGCTCCTTCGCCCTCACCGGCACCGTCGAAGGCGACGGCTACGACCT
>JAFDWD010000034.1 GCA_018268695.1 Actinomycetota bacterium | reverse complement strand
GGTCGGGCGTGACCTCGCCCTGGAAGATGTTGCCGCCGGTGAGGCCGATGCGCTTCTCGATGTCGGGCGGGCCGAGGACTTCGCACTCCTCCAGGCAGTCGCCGAAGTCGGGGGCGTAGCGGGAGATCAGGTCGACGAACTGCTTCTCGACGTCCTTGCGGCGGGAGTCCCAGTCGCCGTCGGCGATGTCGTAGGGCGCGTACTGGCCGAAGACGCTCATCAGGTGGCGGTCCGGCGGGGCCGGGGACGGGTCGTAGCCGGTCTGGATGTAGATCTCGCCGAAGCCGACCGCGGGCTCGCCGGCGGCGCATTCTTCGAACGCTTTCTGGGCCGCGTCGACGCCGCCGGTGACGTCGATCGTCGCCTGGGCCGGCCACGACTCACCGGGCGCCGCGGTCCAGGTCGGCAGCTTCGACAACGAGGCGTTGAACTTGACCACCGGGCTGCGGACCTTCCAGGCCTCGAGGCGGGCGCGGAAGTCGGCCGGCATCTCGGCGTCGCCGAGCAGCCGGAGGGCCACCTTCGGGTCGGCGTTGCAGACGACGTTGGCGGCGCGGATCAGCGTGCCGTCCTCGGTCTCGACGCCCTCGCCGGGGACGATCCGGCCGACCGGCACGCCGCAGGCGAGGGTCGCGCCCGCTTCCTGGGCGGCGTCCGCAATCGCGAAGCTGACCATCCCCATGCCGCCCTCGACGTAGCCCCAGACCGGGCCCTGCCCCTCGAAGTCCCCCTGGTAGTGCATAAGTTTGATCGAGGCGGTGCCGGGCTCGTGCGGGCCACCCCAGGTGCCGATCACGCCCTGGCCGAAGAGGGCGTCCTTCAGGCGCTGGTCTTCGAGGTAGTCGTCCAGCACCTCGGTGATCGAGGCGGTGAAGCAGAGGTCGATCATCTGCTGGTTGTGGCCGAGCAGCTCCTCGATCTCGGGGCGCGTCGGGGTGTCGCCGACCCAGGTGTCGCGCGGGCCGGTGCGCAGCTTGCGCCGCACTTCGTCGAAAAGGTGCTCGTAGGCCCAGTAGCCGTCGATGTCCTTCTTCGAGACGCCCATCCGCTCCAGGTCTTCCTGGGTCTTCTCGTCGTCGAGCCACTGGCCGAAGGAGCTGCCGTCCTCGAAGGGGACCCAGAGGTTGGGGTCGGCGACGAAGAAGCGCAGGCCGCGCTCGCGCAGACGCAGCTCGCGCATCACCAACTCGTCGAGCAGGCCGACGACGTAGGCGCAGGGGCTGACGACGTAGCGGTCGTCGGAGAACGGGCGCTCAAGGGTGCAGGCGCCGCCGAGGCGCTCGCGCCGCTCCAGCACGAGGACGCTCTGCCCGGCCTGCGCCAGGTACGCCGCCGCGGTGAGGCCGTTGTGGCCGCCGCCGACGACGACCGTGTCCCAGTCCTTGCCCGCCAGCTCCGCGAGCGGCGCCGGCAGCCCGAGCTCCCCCAGCTTCTCCGCGACCGGGTTCACGCGACCACCTCCCGCAGGCCCTCGGCATAGCGCGCCGCGACCATCGCGTCGAACGCGTGCACGTCCTCTTCCTCGGCCGAATAGCGGCCCGGCGAGTACCCCGGCGAGCCGACCCCCTTCTGCGCCAGTTCGCAGACGTGCCAGTCCTGGCGGTTCGTCTGGTCCCAGAAGGCAACCGCGTCGGAGGGATCGAAGTCGGGGAGCGCCATCGTCGCCGGCTCGAAGAAGAACTCGCAGACGACGTCGGTGCGGCCCGGCTCGCGCGGCCAGAGCGTGTGCAGCATCGCGTAGTCGGGATGCAGCGAGATCAGGGCGTTGGG
>JAFDWD010000349.1 GCA_018268695.1 Actinomycetota bacterium | reverse complement strand
CGGTGACCTCGTCGACGAAATCGTCGGGGGTCAGGCCGAAGAGGTCGACGGAGGCTTTGCAGGCGTAGAGGCCGGCGCCGGATTCGGCGATCATCTCGACGAACTCGGGGATCGGGGGGATGTCGAGCTTCTCCATCTCCTCCGCCAGTTTGTGGGTGACGAGGGAGGAGACGCCGGGGATGCCGCCGGCCCAGGTGGCGAGGTGGAGGCCGGGGTTGCCGACCGTCGCCACCTTGACGTGCTCGTGCTTGGCGCGGTTGATCGCGTCGAGGCCGAAGAAGGTGAAGAAGAGGTTCGCCTCGATGCCCTCCATGCGGGCGCCGTTGGCCATGATCAGGGCGGGGTAGACGCCCTCCAGGGAGCCCTTGGAGACGATGATCGAGACCTTCTCGATCGGCGCCGGGGCGTTGCCGTCTGCTTGCTGGTCCATCGCTCCTCCTAGATGCAGCCGCGTGGCTTGGGGATGCCGGCGATCTTGGCCGCGAGCTTCGCCGGGCCCTTCGGAAACAGTGCGTAGAGCTCCTTGATCGGCACGCCGGAGGCCTTGCCGAGGGTGCGGATCGAGGGCGCCGCGCCGGACTCGAGGTAGCGCTCGCGCATGAAGTCGACGACCTGCCAGTGGCGGTCGGTGAGCGGCGAGATCCCGGCTTCGGCGGCGATCGCCGTGGCGACGTCCCGGTCCCACTGGGCCGGATCGGTCATGAAGCCTTCCGCGTCGACGTCGACGGCGCGGTCGGCATAGGTCATCGTGCTCATCGTCCATCTCCTTCGTCGGGTCCCCGCTTCCCTGCCATCGAGAGCTGCGACCCGACACCCGGGATGTCCCGGCCCGGCAGCAGCACGTGCCAGTAGAGCGGCTGGAAGGCGAGCTTGCCGAGGTGGTTCAGGCGCGACTCGCCGAGCAGCGAGAGCGGCCCGACGTGCGGCTCGGGATAGCGCCCCGGCAGCGGCTCCACCTCGTAGTTGAAGTCGATCAGGAGCGCCTTGTGGAAGCCGCTCTCGATGAAGCAGTTGACGTGGCCGTCGTAGGTGCCCTCCGGCTCTTCGCCGCCCAGCACCCGCTCCACGTTCGCGCACAGCGTCTCCGCCTCGAAGTGGGTCGCCGAGCCGGCCTTCGAGGTCGGCAGGCTCGCCGCGTCGCCGATCGCGAAGACGTTCGGCGCCACCTTGCTGCGCAGCGTGTGGATGTCGACGTCGACGAAGCCGAGCTCTTCGCCGAGCCCGGGGGTGCGCTCGATGAAGGGCGCGCCGCTGTGGATCGGGACGACCACGGCGAGGTCGAAGGGGATCTCGCGATCGTCCCAGCTGATCAGCTTGCGCTCGGCGCCGTCGACCCGCCCGGTCGCGAACTCCGTCTCCAGGCCGATGCCGCGCTCGGCGAGCATTCCGCTCAGGCGCTCGGCCGCGACCGGCTTGGTGAAGGCGGCGTCGAGCGGCGTCGCCAGGGTGATCTCGACCGCGTCGCGCACTCCGCGCTCGCGCAGGAACCAGTCGGCGAGGAAGCAGAACTCGAGCGGCGCGACCGGGCATTTGATCGGCATGTCGACGAGGTCGACGACGAGGTGGCCGCGATCGAACCCGGCGAGCGCGTCGCGCAACGCCGTCGCGTCCTCGACCGAGTAGAAGGAGAAGACGCTCTCGCCCCAGCCGGGGCCGCGCAGGCCCTCGGTCTCCTCGTAGAGGAGCGTCGCGCCGCTGGCGACGATCAGCGCGTCGTACGGCAGTTCCCTGCCGTCGGTGAGGTGTACCGCGTCGCGCTCGAGGTCGACGTCCCAGACCTCGGCTTCGACGAACTCGATCCCCTCGTGGAGCTGGGAGTGGCGCGGGCGGACGATCCCCTCGGGCTCCTCCAGCCCGAACGGCACGAAGAGGAGCCCCGGCTGGTAGACGTGCACGTCGTCGCGGTCGACCACGGTGATGTGCAGCTCCTCGACCGCGGTGTCGCGGCGCAGGCGGTTGGCGATCAGCGTGCCGCCGGTGCCGCCGCCGATGATCACGATCCGCTTCACGCCACAAGGATGCGACGCCCGCACGGGCGCCGCATCCGTCCAAAGCCGCACTCCCGTGACGGGACTACCGCACCGCGGCCGGGGTCCGCTCGGGCGTCGCCGGAGCGGGCGGGGCCGGGGCCTCGCCGTGGCCGAAGTGCACATCGGGCAGCACGCGGTCGAGCCAGCCGGGCAGCCACCAGGCCGTCTTCCCGCTCAGTCGCAGGAACACCGGCAGCAGCAACAGGCGGACGAGGAACGCGTCCAGCAGCACCGCGATACCGAGGATCATCCCCATCTCCTTCGGCGGCAGCGGCCCGCTGAGGGCGAAGGTGAAGAAGACCGCCACCATCACCGCGCCCGCGGCGAGGATCACCCGGCCGGAGTGGGCGAGGCCACCGATCATCGCCTCCTTCGGATCCCCCGTGGCTTCCCAGTGCTCGCGCGCCGAGGAGAGCAGGAAGACCGTGTAGTCCATCGCGATCGCGAAGATCATCGCGAAGAAGAAGACCGGTCCCCAGGCGTCGAGGAAGCCCTGCGGTTCGAAGCCGAGCAGGCCGGACAGGTGCCCGTCCTGGAAGATCAGCTTGGCGACGCCGAACGCCGCGCCGGTCGAGAGCAGGTTGGCCAGCACGCCGATCGCGGCGACGAACGGTGCCTGGAAGGCGATCAGCAGGAGCAGGAAGCCGAGCCCGAGCACGACGCCGATCACCAGCGGGGTCTTCGCCGACAGCGCCGCTTCGAGGTCATGGTTTTCGGCCGAAGGCCCGCCGACCAGCGCGGCCGGCGGCAGCTCGGCGCGGAGGCGGTCGATCGTCGCCCCGCTCGCTTCGCTCGATGGCCCGGTGGTCGGGACGACCTGGATCATCGCCAGGCCTTCACGACCGGGCAGCGGCCGGCCGACCGAGGCGAGGCCCGCGTCGGTGCGCAACCGGGCGAGGGTGGGGCCGACCTCGCGCGCCGGCACGACCACCTGCAGGGTGCCCGGTGCGCCCGGGCCGAAGGCGGAGCTGGCCTGCTGGTAGCCCACTCGCGAGGGATCGTTCTTCGGCACCACCTTGATCGACGGCATGCCGGTCTTCAGGCTCAGCACCGGGATCGCGAGCCCGATCAGGACGACCAGGGCGAGCCCGCCGAAGGCGTACGGATGCCGCCAGAGGCGCTCGCCCCAGCGGGCGAAGCGCGGCGAGCGGTGCTCGCCCGCGTGCACCCACGGCAGCGAGAGCTTGTCCACCCGCGGGCCGAGCTTGGCGAGGACGGCGGGCAGGAGCGTCAGCGTCGCCGCCAGGATGAAGATCACCGAGATCATGATCCCGAGCGCCATCGAGCGGAACGCCGGGCTCGGCACGAGCATCACCGCCGACAGCGAGATCAGCACCGTGATGCCGGAGAAGAGGACCGCCTTGCCGGCCGTGTCCATCGTCTCGCCGACGGCTTCGTGGACGTTCTCGTGCTGCCCGAAGAGCGCGCCGCGGAAGCGCATCACGATGAAGAGCGCGTAGTCGATCCCCAGCGCCAGGGCGAACATCAGGGCGAAGTTCATCG
>JAFDWD010000348.1 GCA_018268695.1 Actinomycetota bacterium | reverse complement strand
TCGTCGGCGCCCGCGAGCGGGCCGTCGCCGAAGCCGACCAGTCCGAGGGCCACTCGCTCGAGGGAGAGGTCGACGTCCACGCCTTCGCCCCCGCCGACCTCCGCCGCCTCCTCGAGCGCGCCGAATTCGACGACCGCCGCGTCGGCGGCGAGGAGCTCCTCGCCAACGCCTGGGGCTGGGGCCTCCGCACGGTCGAGTCGAGCGCCGAGCCCACCTCCGTCCCCTTCGCCTGGCGCAAATTCGCCTTCCGCAGCTACATCGCCCTGCAGAAGGTCGACACGAAATTCCTCGAGCCCCACCTTCCGGCAGAGCTCTTCTACAACCTCCTGGTCAGCGCCCGGAAGCCCGCGTAGCCGAAAGGATCCCTTCCACGTGCCCCGGTTCGTGGGCGACCTGCCAGTGGGTGAACCTCAGGGTGGTGAGCCCCGCTGCCGTGTGGACCTGATCCCGCATGAGATCGCGTGACTGCTTGATCGCATTGCGGTGGTAGCGCAGCGAGTCGGTCTCCACGACCATGGCGAGGTCCGGCCAGTAGAAGTCGACTTCGTAGCCGTTCACGATGACTTTGGTGAGCGGCTGCGGGAACCCCGCCGCAATGGCGATGGGCCGAAACAGTCGCTCGAGCTCGGAGTCGGAGAGACGGAACGTTTCGGGGTCAAGTAGACGGCGCAGGCGCCTGATCCCTGGCTCGCCCGCGCGCAGGTCGCAGTAGCGCCGAAGCTTGGAGATGTCGAAGTCGAGGCCCCGAGAGACGTCTGCCTCGTTCACGAGACGCTCAAGCGAGGCATCCGAGATCGGCGTTGCCGCCTGATCGAGGATCGTCCGCTCCGGGGTGGTGACGGGTATGCGCCGATGAACCGTGACGTCGTGGTCGGGCAGGGACGGCCGTGCACGTCCTTTGACTCCGCCCAACCGCGACCAGACGCGGTGACGCACAGTGATCTCGACCAGGTGCCACTCGGGCCCGATCCCCCAGAGAGCAGCGGCGCTGCCATGACTGAGCACTGCGTCGTCCCCACTCGCGAGCAACAAGGCCATCCAACGCCCCTCACGAGTCACCTCCGGCCGACCTACTGAATAGATCCCACGCTGGACTCGGTGCAGTCGACCGATCGCGATTCGGTGCTTGATCGCGTCCGGAGTGAATCCGAGGCCCAACAGATCCCGTCGCGCCAGAACCCCATGTTGTCGGCGAGCCATCTCCCAGGCCGCGGCATTGCGCGATGCAGCTTTTGTGGGCGCCATAGCCCCCTAAGGAGCTGCAGCGGTGAATTCACCCCCGGCCCGGAACGGGGCTCGCCGGAAATTGCGGCGAGGGCTACTGGTCGGGGCGGCCGAGCACTTCCCGCCGTTCGCTCTCACGGCGGACGCGGAAGAGTTTCTGGCGGGCGTCGATGCCCTTCAGGCGGCGCTCGCCGGCGAAGGAGTAGGTGAGGCCGGCCTCACCTGCGGCCTCGCGGGTGGCGGTGTCGACGAGGACGCTGCCGGGGCGGGCGATGCCGGTGACGCGGCTTGCCAGGTTCACCGAGCGGCCGTAGTAGTCGCCCGCCTGGGGCAGGGTCGGTCCGGTGGCGATGCCGGCGCGCAGGACCGGGAACTGGTCCCCTTCGGCGGCCGCGGCGGCGACGAGGTCGAGGGACTGGGAGACCAGCGGCTCGGCCTCGGCCGAGACGAGCATGACGGCGTCGCCGATCGTCTTCACCAGGCGCACCGGCGGGGCGATGGTGCTGGTCGCCAGCTCCTCGAAGTGGCCGACGACCGCCCCCAGCTCCTCCGGCGCGATCTCCTCGCCGAGGCTGGTGAACTCGACCAGGTCGGCGAAGCAGACGGTCCGCTCCACCACCCCGCCGATGTCCCCGGCGGCGAGGTCGGCGGCGCCGATCACGTCGCGTTTGATCAGCTCCAGCAGGTTGGCCTGGAAGGCGTATTCGAGGAACTCGGTCCCGAGCGGCAGGAGGAACTCGGCAGTCCCGACGAGCCGGTCGGCGAGGTCGCGCTCGTTGTCCCCCGGGCTGGCGAGGTTGCGGACCACCAGCTCGCGGTTCGCTTCGGCGACCCGCGCCGTCGCCATCCCGACCACGCGGGCGTTGCGCAGCATCTCCTCCACCGGGAAGCCCGCATCGAGGATCGCCTTCATCCGTCGGGCGGCGTCGAGGTCGTCCTCCGTCCCCACCTGGTCGTCGAGGTCGTCACCGTAGGGGATGCCGAGGGCGGAGCGGAAGGCCAGCGCCAGATCGAGGTCGAGACCGGAGCGTTCGGCGATTTCACGTGCCGAGTAGCGCGGCCCGTCGCCGGCGATCGCACGCTCGACGGGGAGCACCGTGAGGTGGCCGGTGGCAACCGCGTCGCGCAGCTCCTCCAGCGAGACGCCTTCGCCGCTCAGCCGCTCGAGCAGCTCCCGCCGCGCCTCGCGCGCCTCCCCCTCAAGGTCGTCGAGAAGGCCCTCGGCAGCGAAATCGATCTCGGCCCCGCCAGACACTGGTCCAATTCTTACCCGTAAGCGACGGCGCCGCCGCGCCGCGGATCCCCGCCGCCGCTGAGCGCGCCGGTCTCGGGGTCGCGGGCGACGGCCTGGACGCCGCCGAAGAAGAGGTTGATCTCGGGACGGCGGGCGACGGGGATGCCGCGGGCTTCCAGGCGCTCCAGGGCCGCCTCGTCGATCCGCGGCTCGGCCTGGACCAGACCGGCCTCGAAGTGGAGGCGCGGCGCGGCGATCGCCTCTCCCGGCCCCATCCCCTGCTCCACCACCCGCACCACGGTCTGCAAGATCGCCGAGCGGATCCGGTTGGACCCGGCGCTGCCGACCGCGAGGACCACCTCCCCGTCGCGCAGGACGACGGTCGGCGACATCATCGACGGCACCCGCTCCCCCGGCGGGATGCGGTGGAAGCCGCCGGGGTTCAGGTCCTCCTCGCCCAGCATGTTGTTGAGGATCACCCCGGTCCCCGGGACCAGAACTCCGGAGCCGGAGCCGTTCGAGCAGGTGACCGCGACGCAGGTGCCGTCGCCGTCGATCGCCGAGATGTGGGTCGTCGAGCCGAGCAGATCGGCCCGGTGCTGGTTGGCGGCGTCCATCGCGGCGACCAGTTGCTCGGGGCCGCTGGCTGGGCCGAGCCCCTCGAGCCGATCCATCGAATAGGCGATCAGCGTGCCGCCCGCCGAGGGCGGCGGGTTCGTCATCACCTCGGTGCCGCGGAAGCGCGCGCGGACCGGCGGGCGCTCGATCGCCGTGTAGGCGTCGAGGTCCTCGCGGCCGAGCGTGCCGCCGTGCTCGAGGACGAACTCAGAGAGTGCGGCCCCGACCTCACCGCGGTAGAACGGCTCGGCGCCTTCTGCGGCGAAGCGTTCGAGCGCTTCGGCGAGCTCCGGGAAGCGGAACGTCTCCCCCTCCCGCAGCGTCCGCCCGTCCGGCGCGTAGAGCTCGCGCGTCCCCGCCAGGCGCTCGTGGATCGGCTCCAGGATCGCGAGTATGTAGGCCTGCTCGTGGTTGACCGAGGCGCCCTCGCGGGCGAGCCGGATCGCGGGCTTGACCAGCTCCTCCAAAGGCATCGAGCCAAAGCGCCGCAGCGCCTCGACCAGCCCGGCGGGCGTTCCCGGCACCCCGCAGGAGACCGGGCCGACGTAGAACGTCTGCACCGTCTCGGCGTCGAAGACGACGTCGACTGGCGCCAGCTCCGCGGCGCGCGGCGCCCCGCCGGCTCCAGGCGCGGCGACGAAGAAGTCGAGCAGGGTCGTCTCCCCGTCCGCGTGCACGGCCATGAACCCGCCGGCGCCGAACCCGGTCAGCGGCGACTCCACCGCGAAGGACGCCAGCACGGCCGCGACCGCCGCGTCGACCGCGTTGCCGCCCTCCCGCAGCATCGCGGCGCCGGCCTCGGCGCTCTCCGGATGCCCCGCCGCGACGACGCCGGTCACCGCGCGCCGCTGCACGCTTGTCTCGCATAGGAAGACAAGCGTGCGGAGGGTCTAGCCGGGGAGGAACTCGGGGACGTCGATGCCGAGCGTGTCGCCGCTCGAGCGCCCGGTCTCCGGCGGACGCCCGCGGCCCATGTCTTTGGTGCGGCGGATCGTCGGTTCTTGGGCAGCCGGACGGCGGGGAGCGCCGCGGCCGTCGAAGCGGGTGGCGACGACGGTGACCCAGATCTGGTCGCCGATCTCCTCGTCGACGTTCGCGCCGAAGATGATGTTGGCGTCCGGGTGGGCGGCCTCGCCGACGACCTTGGCGGCCTCGGAGACCTCGACCAGCGAGAGGTCGGCACCGCCGGTGATCGACAGCAGGATCGAGCGCGCCCCGTCCATCGAGGTCTCCAGCAGCGGCGAGGAGATCGCTTTCTCGGCGGCGAGGATCGCGCGGCCTTCGCCGTGCGCCAT
>JAFDWD010000347.1 GCA_018268695.1 Actinomycetota bacterium | reverse complement strand
TCCAGGTCAACAACCCGAACGTCGTCGCGGCCTGCGGTTGCGGCTCGTCTTTCCAGGTGAAAGACGACGCCGAGGCCACTCCCGCCGCCGTCTAGGTTCCTCCAGCTTCAGCGCCCCGCAGCTCGGCCAGCAGGCGGATCAGCTCCGCGCGCTCGGCGGCCGACAGCGGGGCGAGAAGTTCCTCCTGGACGGAGGCGGCGACCCCGTCCAGCTTGCGTAGGCGGCGCCTTCCGGCGGCCGTGATCGAGACGATCCGGCGCCGCGCGTCGTCGGGGTCCGGGGCGCGCTCGACCAGGGCGTCGGCTTCGAGCTCCGACAGCGTCGCGACCACGTCGGAGCGATCGAGCTCCGCCCGTCGACCGAGAGTCGCCTGGCTGGCGGGCCCGAGATCCTCCAGCGCCGCCAGCGTGCGGTAGTGGTAGCCGCGTGCTCCCGCTGCGGCGAAGGCGTCCGCGAGCAGGCGATGGGCGCGGCCTGAGGTGCGGCTGAGCAGCCAGGTCGGGAGGGAGTCGAGGCGGTAGTCGGGCATGGGGGAGAGTCTAGACAATTCGTTGGCGGCACCAACGATCTGCTATCTTCGGCAAAGGTCGTTGGTGAGACCAACGAATATTTCGACGAGAAGGGAACGAAGATGAAAGCTCAGACCCCCACGGCCTTCGGGCCGGCGCTGATCGGCCAGACCGAGAAGGCACTCGACGCGATCCTGGTGCGTGAACTCGACGGGACCGGACTCTCGCCCTCCGGCTGGGTGATCCTCAAACTGGCCGCGGGCGCGGGCGGTCGCCTCGGTCGTCAGGACCTGATCGACCTGGGGCAGGCGCAGGCAAAGTTCGATCCCGAGAAGTCGACGGCCGCGATCGAGAGCGCGCTCTCACTCGGGCTGCTCGAGGCCGACCGAGGCGAGCTGGTGCTGACGCCGGCCGCGCGTGAGCTTCAGGATCGCGTGGTCGGGACGACGGACGAGATCAGGGCCCGGCTCTGGGGCGACCTGCCGGAGGCCGACCTTGCGGCCGCCGGCCGTGTCCTGAGTACCGCGCTGACCCGCGCGAACGCGGAGCTCGGCTATTCGATCTGAAGCGGGGGAGACTGAGCCGGGAGGTCGTTGGCCGGCGCCGCCGCGGGCGCCGCGGCCACGGCCTCGGGCTGCTCGAGGCCGAGGGCCTCGGCGAGTTCGCCCGATTCGTACATCTCCTGGATGATGTCGGCGCCGCCCAGCAGCTCACCGTTGACGTAGAGCTGGGGGAAGGTCTGCCAGTCGGCGATCTCGGTGGTGACTTCGCGCAGCGGCTGCAGCGCGGGGAGCACGTCGATCGCGCCGTACTCGGCGTCCATCGAGTCGAGGATCTGAACGACGCGCATCGAGAACCCGCAGCGCGGCGCCTCAGGCACCCCTTTCATGAACAGCAGCACGGGGTTGGCTGCGATCAACTCTTCGACTTTGGACTTCAGCTCTTGGTCGGCCATGTCCACAGGGTAGCCAAGCGTCTCCGTCGGCTCAGAGGTGGGTAACAACTATGGTCAGGAAGGCCGTAAGCAGGACCGAGATGATGCTGATCAGGGCGACCAGCCCTTGGATCATCGTGTGGTTGAGCTTGTCGATCCGGTCATCGAGTCGTCCGAAGCCGACATCGACCTTGCTGTCCAGACTGGTCACCCGATCGCTCAGGTCTTTGACCCGCTCGTTCAGGTCTTTGACCCGCTCGTTCAGGTCGTCGAGACGGGAATCGGTCCAGGTCGCCCTTGCTGCCCCCATGGACACAGGGTAGGGGAAGATCGAGTGCCTATGTTGGAACGGAAGTGTGACTTTTTGGCTCTAGGAGCCGAAACCCGGCGGTTCAGACGGGTTCGGTCTTCACCGAGAGCGCGTGGACCGTGCCGTCGTCGAAGCGCGGCTTCACCGCCGCCTTCACCAGCCGGTGCTGTTCGATCCGCGATAGGCCGGCGAACTGCGGGGCCTTGACCTCCGCCCGTAGGTGCTGGCCGCCGCCGTCTTCGTCGGTGACCTCGACCGAGGCGCCCGGCAGGGCTGCCTCGATCATGGCCTTCAGCTCCGTGAGGTCGACCGGCACGCTCAGCCGACTCCCTCGCCGACCGTGTCGAGCATCTCGTCGACGCGGACGAACTTGACCCGGGGACGGCCGTGCGGCTCGCCGCGGCCGACCTCGGCCTGGTCGATCGCCTGCCAGTCCTCGAAGGAGATGTA
>JAFDWD010000346.1 GCA_018268695.1 Actinomycetota bacterium | reverse complement strand
TGACGGCCTCGGGGCGCTCGAGGTTGCCCAGATGCGCGGCGCCCTCCAACTCGACGAACTCGGCGCCCGGGATGCCGGCGGCAAGCTCCCGGCCCGTCGCCGGCGGCGTGGCGACGTCCTCGGCGCCGGAGACGACGAGGGTCGGGGCGGCGATCCGGTCGAGGTCGGGACGGAGATCGAGGTGGGCAACGACCTCGGTCGCCGCCGCGTACCCCTGCGGCGGCGTGGAGACGAGCATCTCCCGCATCCGGGCCCGCAGGCCCGGGTCGACCCGCTCGGTGAACCAGCGATCGATGACACCGTCGGCGACCGCCTCGACCCCCTTCGCGCGCACGATCCCGGCCCGCTCGAGCCACGCGTCCGGGCCGCCGAACCAGGCCGCGGTGAAGCAGGGGATCGTCGACTCGACCCGCTCGGGCGCGTGGGCGGCGAGCCAGAGCGCGGTCGACCCGCCGAGCGAGACGCCGGCGAAGCTCGCCCTGGCGATCCCGAGGGAGTCGAGCAGCGCCAGCACGTCGCCGCCGAGATCGGCGAGCGTCCAGGGACCGTCCGGCACGGGCGAGCCGCCATGCCCTCGGGTGTCGAGGCGCACGAGGCGGAACTCGTCGCGGAGCGCCGCCGCCTGCGGGTCCCACATCCCCAGGTCGGTGCCGAGCGAATTGAGGAGGACGAGGACCGGCGCCTCGGCCGGGCCTTCGACGCGGTGGGCCAGGGCGACGGCGGTCATCGCGCGCGGTCGCGGTGGGCGGCGAGGGCGCGGTCGATCAGCTCCTCGCCGGCGCCGAGCTCGCCCGACACCTCGAGGTTCTCCCGCATCCGCTCGGGGAAGACTTCCAATCCCTCCAGCGAGCGCCGCGCCGCGGCGACGGCGACGCCGGTGACCCGCAGGAGCTCGGAGAGCGTCTCGGCCTCCGCCTGCCAGGCGCCGGCGGCGCGCTCCTGCTCGCCCGGCATCGCGGCGAACATCGTCGCGACCAGACCCGGCGTCCGCCGCGCCGCGGCGACCGCGTTCACCGCGGCTGCCGGATTGCGCTTGTGGGGCATCGCCGACGAGGCGCCGGGGCTGCCCTCGGCGACCTCGGCGACCTCGGTCTGGGCCAGCAGGACGACGTCGGTGCCGACCTTCCCTGCCGCCCCCGCGGCCTGCCCGAGGGCGGCGGCCAGCTCGACCGGGCGCGAGCGGTCGGTGTGCCAAGGGAGGCTCGGGGCAGGCAGGTCGAGCCGCTGCGCCAAGGCGGCGGCGACCGCGAGCCCACGATCGCCGAAGGCGGCCAGGTCGCCGACCGCGCCGCCGAGCTGGAGCGCGAGGCGCTCTTCGCGGACCGCGGTCAGACGCGTGCCGGCGGCGTCGAGGCCCGCGAGCCAGTTGGCGGCGCGGAGGCCGAAGGCGATCGGCAGGGCCTGCTGGAGCAGGGTGCGGCCGGCGGCGAGGTCGCCCCGGTGGCGATCGGCCAATGCGGCCGCCGCGTCACCCGCCGCGTCGAGGTCGGCGAGCAGCGGCACCAGGGCCCGCCTGGCGACCAGCATCGCCGCCGTGTCGATCACGTCCTGGCTGGTCGCGCCGCGGTGGAGGACCGCCCGCGCCTCCTCGGAGAGCTTGGGACGCAGCTGGGCGAGCAACGCCGGCACCGGGGTCCCGTCGCGGGCCGTGCCCGCGCCGAGCGCGCCGATGTCAAGTCCGGTTGCGTCGTCACAGACGCGCCAGATCTCATCGGCGACCTCGCGCGAAGCCAGACCGACATCCGCCAGGGCTCCGGCCAGCGCCGACTCGAAGGCGAGCATCGCCGCCAGCCAGCCGGCGTCGCCACAGGCGGCGTCGACCTCAGATGGCGAAGAAAACAGTCTCATCGGGGCCCTGGAGGTCGATGTCGAGACGGTATCCGCCCTCCACCGGCGCCGCGATCAGGGTCCGCCGTTCGGCCTCGCCTCCGCGCAGGCTCGAGAGCACCGGGTCGGCGGCGTTCGCCTCCTCCTCGTCGCCGAAGTAGATCCGCGTCGCCAGGCGGACCAGGATCCCGCGGGCGAGGACGCTGACCGCCAGGTGCGGGGCCTGGGTCGAGCCGCGCGGGCCGGGGACCGGCCCCGGCTTCAGGGTGAGGATCGACCAGCGGCCGTCGTCGTCGACCGGGGCGCGGGCGAAGCCGCGGAAGCCGTCCCACCCGACCGCGCCGCGCGGGTCGTCGGGGTGGGCGAAGCGGCCGTCGGGATCCGCCTGCCAGGTCTCGATCAGCCCGTCTTTGATCGGGTTGCCGAGGCCGTCGAGGAGCCGTCCTTCGATCCGGATCGCCCCCGCGGTGCCCTCCGGGACCGCGAACGGCCCGTCGTCCCATTCGAGCCCGAAGCTGAAGTACGGGCCGACGGTCTGCGACGGGGTCGGCGGCAGGCCGCCCTCCGGCGTCGTGCCGCTCATGCGCCCTGCTCCTCGAACGGAGTCGATTCGCGCCCCCGCAGGACGATGTCGAAGCGGTAGCCGAGCGCCCATTCGGGCGTCGTCGCCTCCCAGTCGAAGGTGGCGATCAGGCGCGCCCGATCCTCCGGCCCACGGACCGAGTTGAAGATCGGATCGTGGTCGAACATCGGGTCGCCGGGGAAGTACATCTGGGTGACCAGGCGCTGGGTGAAGGCGCGGCCGAAGAGGGAGAAGTGGATGTGGGCGGGGCGCCAG
>JAFDWD010000345.1 GCA_018268695.1 Actinomycetota bacterium | reverse complement strand
GCCGTCCTCGATGCGGCGCAGTTTCGTGCGCACGAAGGCGCCGCCCTTGCCCGGCTTGACGTGCTGGAACTCGACGATCTTCCAGATCTTGCCGTCGATCTCGATGTGGGACCCGTTGCGGAATTGATTCGTGCTCACCGTCATATCGCGGACTCTAACGACGGGGCGTGGACGGGGTGAACGTCGAGCCGGCGCCGCCGCCGAGGACACGGCGGACGAGGCGGGGCGTGAGGATGCGGAGGTAGGCGGCGAGGGCGTAGGGGCGCGGGACGTAGCGCTCGGACTTGCCGCCGGGGCCGACCTCGTAGATCGCCTCGGCGACCTTCTCGGGGCTCGAGAGAATCAGGCGGGTCACGGCTTTCTGGCGTAGCTCGGCCTGGGGGAAGCCCTCGGTGGGGACGAAGCCGGGCAGGACCATGCCGACGTGGACGCCATGCGGGGCCTCCTCCAGGGCGAGGGCGTCGGTCCAGCCGGCGAGGGCGAACTTGCTCGCCGAGTAGGCGCCTGAGTTGGCGCGGCTGATGCGGCCCGCGGTGCTGGCGACGTTGACGATCGCGCTCGGGGCCGAGCGGCGCAGGAGGGGCAGGAGCGCCTCGGTGAGGCGGACGACGGCGTCGAAGTTCAGCTCCATGTGGCGGTGGACGTTGGCCCAACCGGTCTCGCCGAAGGTCCCTCGCCAGGCGGCACCGGCGTTGTTGACGAGGAGGTCGAGCTGGCTATGGTGCGCTTCGACGTGGGCGAGGACCTTGGCCGGGGCGTCCTCGTCGGTGAGGTCGACGGCGATCCAGGTCGCGGGGCAGGGCAGTGACGGAGCCAGCTCGGCGAGCCGGTCCTCGCGGCGGGCGACGAGGACCAGCTCGATTCCCGGGTCGCGGGCGAGGCGCCGCACGGTGGCGGCGCCGATCCCGCTCGAGGCCCCGGTGACGAGCGCAACCTTGGGCTGCATCGACATGCGCTCACCCTAACCGCACTTGTAGAGCGTTCCGCTCCCTTCCACCGCGCTGACCTTCGTGCACGACTTGACCACGGTGTCGATCGCCGATTCCGAGCCGGTGCGCGTGTCGCCGCCGCCCGACATGGGGCCACCGCCAAACCCGCCGGTGGTTCCACCGAGACCGCTCGTGTAGATCCACTTGATCGCGCCGGATTCGATCCTTTCTTCGAGCCACTCGACGCTGACCGAGGACTCTTTGCCGGAGAAGCCACCGATGCCCGCGACTTCGGCGCCGTCTTCGATGATCGAGGCGGCGGCGCCCGACTGGCTGTCGACCGCGATCGTCCCGCCGCCGTGGGCTTCGGTGTATTCGAGGACCGAGGTCAGGTCTTCGCCGCCGAACATCCCGCCGCCGCCCACGGAAGGAGCGCCGCCCATGGAAGGCGGACCGCCCATGCCTTCACCGAAGAGCTGCCCCACTGCGTTCGTACTTTTGGATCCCATGCGAGCAGAAGTACGAACGCTTCCGCCCGGAGGACCCCCCATGCCGCCGGGGCCGCCCATCATCGACGCCGATTCGGGCCCGCCGGCCGGGAAGGTGCCGCTGGTCGGGTGGCCGAGGGTCTCGACCGACCAGATCGCCGGACCGACGAGGAGGATGGCGAGGCCGCAGGCGAGCGCCGCCAGGCGGACGCGGGCCGTCTTCACCTTCGTCGACCGCGCACCCTTGATGCTGCCCGCGATGTGCTCGGCGAAGAGCAAAGCGCCGGCCGCCGCGACCGAGACGATCACCAGCAGCGGGACGAGCCAATCGAGGTCCGGCGCGCTGTTGCCAATGACTACGAGCTCGACGATCGCCCCGGCGCCGATCGCGACCGCGCCGAGGATCCGTCCCGCGTGGCCGCCGTCCCGGGCCTGCGCGAACGTCGCGCCGAACAGGGCGGCCGCGAAGGGCGCGAGCAGGGACGTGTAGTACGGGTGGAAGATCCCGCCGGCGAAGCTGAAGGCGATCGCGGTCACGGCAAAGGCCCCGCCGACCGCGATGATCCAGCCGGTCCGGGGGTCGGTGCGGCGCAGCTTCGACAAGGCCGCGATCCCGACCCCGCCGACCGTCGCGACGCCGAGCAACCAGCCCGCCTGGCCGCCGAGGCTTTCGTTGAGGAGGCGGAAGACGCCGGTCGCACCGCCGAAGGGCCCGCCCCCGGCGCCGCCGAACGAAGCCGGCCCTCCGGTCTGCCCTTCGAGCCGCCCGAAGCCGTTGTATTCCCAGATCAGCGACCAGATCGAGTTGTCGTTGGTGCCCGAGATCCAGGGTCGGCTCGCCGCCGGCGTGAGCCAGACGAGGACCGGCCAGGCGAGCGCGACGGCGAGCAGCGCGACGCCCGCGATGGCGAGCTGCCGCGCCGCGACGAGGCGCCCGCGAGGCGCCACCCAGAGCCAGGCCAGCGCCATGCCGGGAAGGACCATCAGCGCGGCCCCCATCTTCGTCTCGAAGCCGAGGCCGACGCAGACGCCCGCCGCGACGAGCCACTTGGTGGCGCCGTTCTCCAGCGCCCGGACGAAGCACCAGAGCGCGCCGACGCCGCAGAGGACCAGCAGGGCGTCGGGGTTGTTGTGCCGGGAAACCGCGACGACCACCGGGGTCAGCGCCAGCGCGAGGCCGGCCAGCGCACCCGCGGCCCGCCCCCAACGCCGCCGCGTCAGGTCGTAGAGGAGGCCGACCGAGGCGACGCCCATCAGCGCCTGCGGCACCAGGATCGCCAAGGAGTTGAAGCCGAAGAGTTTGACCGAGAGCGCCTCGACCCAGAGGGCGAGCGGCGGCTTGTCGACGGTCATCAGCCCCTTCGCGTCGAAGGAGCCGTACAGGAAGTCGTGCCAGCTGCCGGCCATCGAGCGGACCGCGGCGCTGTAGTAGTCGTTCGCCCAGCCGTTCTTGCTCAGCGCCCAGAGGTAGAGCAGCGCCGCGACGACGAGCAGGACGGCGAGCTCGGGCCGCGGCAGCGGCACCGCACGCAGCCGATCGCTGAGGCGGGTCGATTTCCAGGAACGTGGTTGTGGGTGCGTTGCGCTCTCCATGCCATCACCGTGGCCCCCGAACCTCGGAGAATCCTGGGACGCCGCTGGGAGTGCGGTCGTCCTTTGGCCCGCTGGACGGGCCTTAGGACGACCGCAGGGGGAGGCGGATGGTGAATTCGGCGCCGCCGCCGGAGGCGTTCGAGGCCTCGACGCTGCCGCCGTGCGCATTCACGATCGCGGCGACGATCGCCAGGCCGAGGCCGGCGCCGCCGTCGTCACGGCCGCGGGAGGAGGAGTCGCGCCAGAAGCGCTCGAAGACGGCGTTCGGGTCGCCGGGCGGGAGGCCGGGGCCGTGGTCCCGGACAGTGATCGTCGCCTGACGCTCGGTCGCCTCGAGGGAGATCTCGATCGGCGCGCCGTCCGGGGTGTGGACGATCGCGTTGCGCAGCAGGTTGGCGAAGACGCGGCGGAGGGCGTCACCGTCTCCCTCGATCGCGACCGGACCGGTCGGGCCGAGGGAGATCTCGCGGTCGGGGGCGGCGGCGCGCGCGTCGTCCCGGGCGTCCTCCAGCAGCTCGCGCAGGTCGAGCGGTTCGCGGGCGGGCTCGCGCACCTCGTCAACGCGCGCCAGGGTCAGCAGGTCGTCGACCAGCCCGCCCATCCGCGCCGACTCGGCCTCGATCCGGTCCATCGCCCGCTCCACCTCGGCCGGATCCCGCGCCGCGCCGATCCGGTAGAGCTCCGAGTAGCCGCGGATCGACGCGAGCGGCGTGCGCAGCTCGTGCGAGGCATCGGCGAGGAAGCGCCGCAGCCGCCTCTCCCCCGCCGCCCGTTCGGCGAACGCCTTCTCGATCTGCGCCAGCATCGCGTTCAGGGACCGCCCCAGGCGGCCGACCTCGGTGCGGTCGTTGTCCGGCTCGACCCGGCGCGAGAGGTCACCGTCGGCGATCTGCCCCGCCACCTCGCCCATCCGCCGCAGCGGCCGCAAGCCGACCCCGACCAGCCACCAGGCGGCGAGCCCGAGCGCGACGAGGATCGCGGCGCTGACGACCAACTCGATCAAGGCCAGGCGATTCAGGGTCGCGTTGGTGTCCCCGAGCGGGATCGCGACGACGAGTTCGCCGCTGCCTTGAGTCTCCACCGCCGCGGCGCGGAACGTTTCCGAGCCGCCGCCGCGCTCGCCGACGGTGGTCGGGGACAGCGAGCTCGGCGAGGTCGCCGTCAGGTCGGTCGGGATCGCGGGCCGCGGCAGTCGTTCGCCGCCGAAGCGGAGCGTCGTCTGGGCGATGACTTCTCCGTCGGCGGCGCGGAGCAGTCCGTAGGTCCCCGGCGGCAGCTGCGAGCCGGGCCCGGGACCGCCCCCCGGACCCGGTCCGAGGCCGGAGGAAGGCTGTTCGGCCTCGTGCGCCAGTTCGATCGAGATCGGGAAGACCGCCGATTCGAGCTGCTGGTCGACCCGGTCGTAGAGGTAGTTGTGGAGCGCCCGGTAGGAGGCGAAGTCGGCCACCGCGAGGCCGACCGTCGCGAGGACGATCAGCGCCACCAGCAGGCGGACCCGCAGCGACCAGTCAGGCAGGCGGAATGCGGAGCGCATAGCCGACCCCTCGCACCGTGTGGATCAGGCGCGGGCCCCGCGCCTCGAGCTTCTTGCGCAGGTAGCTGACGTAGGTCTCCAGGACCCGGGCGTCGCCGCCGAAGTCGTAGTCCCAGACGTGGTCGAGGATCTGCGCGCGGGTGAGCACGCGCCGGGGGTGCGACATCAGGTAGCGGAGCAGGCGGTACTCGGTGTCGGTGAGGTCGATGAGCGTCCCGTCGCGGAAGACCTCGCGGGTGTCGTCGTCGAGCTCGAGGTCGGCGAAGCGCAGGACGCTCTCGCCGCCGCCGGCATTGCCGAAGCGGCGCAGGACCGAGCCGATGCGGGCCAGCAGCTCCTCGACGGAGAACGGCTTGGTGACGTAGTCGTCGCCGCCGAGGGTGAGGCCGCGGACCTTGTCCTCGGTCGTGTCGCGGGCGGTGAGAAAGAGGATCGGCGTGTCGTCGGCGCGCTCGCGCATCCGCCTGGCGACCTCGAACCCGTCGAGGTCGGGCAGCATCACGTCGAGGAGGACGAGGTCGGGGCGGAAGTCGGCGACCGCCTGCAGGGCGGCCTGCCCGTCGCCCACGGTCTCCACCTCGTAGTCGTTGTAGCGGAGGGCGATCGAGAGAACGTCGGCGATGTTCGGCTCGTCGTCGACGACGAGGACCTTGCCGACGGGCTTGGTGGCTGCCGCGTTCATTCCCACATCGTCTCGGAACTTCCTGTGAGATTCCTGAGAGGCGGCGCGGGCGACCCTCCCAGGAAATCCTGAGGCCGCGCCGAGGGCGCTCCCACGGACGCGGCGCAAGCTCGGCGGCATGAGATCACTGGTCGAGATCGCCATCCCCGTCTACAACGAGGAGGCGGCGCTGGAGGACAGCGTACGCCGCCTCCATTCCTTCTGCGCGGAGTCGCTGCCGTGGTCCTTCCGCATCGTGATCGCTGACAACGCGAGCGTCGATCGCACGCCTGAGATCGGTGCGCGGTTGGCCGCCGAGATGGAGCAGGTCGACTACCTGCGCCTCTCCGAGAAGGGGCGCGGGCGGGCGCTCCGGCGGGTCTGGTCGCGCAGCGACGCCGACGTCCTCGCCTACATGGACGTCGACCTCTCGACCGGGCTCGAGGCCCTCCTCCCACTCGTCGCGCCGCTCGTCTCCGGGCATTCGGACCTGGCGATCGGGACGCGCCTGGCGCGCGGGTCCCGGGTCGTCCGGGGACCCAAGCGCGAGGTCATCTCCCGCACCTACAACCGCCTCCTCCACCTGACCCTGCGCAGCCGCTTCTCCGATGCCCAGTGCGGCTTCAAGGCGGGGCGCGCCGAGGTGGTGAAGGCGCTCCTCCCCCGGGTCGAGGACCAGGCCTGGTTCTTCGACACCGAGCTGCTCGTCCTCGCCGAGCGCTCCGGCCTGCGCATCCACGAGGTGCCGGTCGACTGGGTCGACGACCCCGACTCGCGGGTCGACATCGTCCGCACCGCGCTCGAGGACCTGCGCGGGATCGCCCGCCTCGGCGGCGAACTCGGCCGCTTCGCCCTCGTCGGCGTCGCGAGCACGCTCCTCTACCTGCTGCTGTTCGTGGTTCTCCGCGCGGCGGCCCCGCCGCTCGCTGCGAACGCCGCCGCGCTGGCGCTCAGCGCCGTCTTCAACACCGCCGCGAACCGCCGCTTCACCTTCGGCCGGCGCGGCCGCGACGGGCTCCTCACCCACCACGTCCAGGGCCTCGCCGTGTTCGGACTCTGCCTGGGGCTGACGACGGGCGCGCTGGCGGCGCTCGAAGCGCTCGCCCCAGGCGCCTCACGGGCGGTCGAGGTCGCGGTGCTGGTCGCCGCCAACCTGGCCGCAACCCTGCTCCGCTACTTCCTCCTGCGCCTCTGGGTCTTCGGCCCACGTACCGACGTCGCCCGCCGTCCCGGACCGGAGTTGCAAGGATTGGCCGCGTGTCAGACGCCTCGTCCTCGTCAGACGCGGCCGGCTCAGGCCGCCGCCCCCGCCGCCCCCACGCGCCGCACCTGAACGCCGTCCACCGCGAAGGCGAGCGGGTCACGCCGCTGGAGCTCTTCTTCGACCTCGTCTTCGTCCTCGCGATCACCGAGTGCACCTCGCTGATGGCCCATCACCCGACCTGGGCGGGCCTCGGGCAGGGGCTACTGGTCCTCGGCGTGCTCTGGTGGGCCTGGGCGTCCTACGCCTGGCTGACCAGCGTGATCGACCCCGAGGCGGGGGCGGTCCGCATCGTCTTCTTCGCCGCGATGGCCGCGATGCTGATCGCCGCGATCAGCGTCCCAGAGGCATTCGGCGACCTGGCGCTGGTCTTCGCCCTCTCGATCGGCATCTTCCGCGTCGCCCATATCGCACTGTTCACGATCGCCAGCGCCGACAACCCGGGCCTGCGCCGCTCGACCATCGGCCTCGGCGTCTCGACCGCGATTGCGGTGACGATCCTCGCCACGGCCTCGGCCTTCGACGGAATCCCGCAGGCGGCGCTCTGGGTGCTGGCGCTGGCGCTCGACTTCGGCGGGCCCTACGTCTTCGGCGAGGAGGGGTGGCAGCTTGTACCCGGCCACTTCGCCGAGCGCCACGGGCTGATCATCATCATCGCCCTCGGCGAGTCGATCGTCGAGATCGGGACCGGCGCCGCCGGGCACCTCGACTTCGGGATCGGCGTCGCCGCCGTGCTCGGCGTCGCCGTCGCGGCGGCGCTCTGGTGGGTCTACTTCGACGTCGTCGCCCTGGTCTCGGCGCGACGCCTCGCCGCGGCGGAGCCGGGCCAGGCCCAGAACGCGCTCGCCCGCGACTCCTACACCTACCTGCACCTGTTCCTCGTCGCCGGGATCGTGCTGACCGCGTTCGGGCTCGAGGAGGTCCTCGCCCACACCAACGAGCACCTGCACTGGGAGACGGCGGTCGGCCTCTGCGGCGGCCCGGCGCTCTACCTGCTCGGCCTGGTCGCCTTCCGATACCGGCAGAAAGGCGACTGGAACCACACCAAACCGGTCTGCGCGGCGCTGCTTCTGGTCCTCGTCCCGGTCGCGACCCAGATCCCCGCCCTGGCAACCCTGGCGATCGCGACGACGCTCCTGGCGCTGCTGGTCGCGCGGGAGCACACCAGCTACGACGAGCGCCGCGACGAGCTGCGTGCCCGCAACACGATGACCGAGGCGGAGGCCGAGCTGGTCGCCGCCGAGCGCGAGGAGTAGACGGCCGGAAATTGCGACTCCGCCATACTCCCCCGTCTATGACGACTTCGAACGACGTTCCGACGCTTCTCGACGAACTGCTGCGCGCCGGCGCGCCCTCCGGCTACGAGGGTCCCGCGGCCGAGATCTGGCGCAAGGCCGCCTC
>JAFDWD010000344.1 GCA_018268695.1 Actinomycetota bacterium | reverse complement strand
TCCACGATCCCGACACCCAGAAGCTCGCCGGTGTCGGGATCGTGGAGAGGCGCGGCGGCGCAAGTCCAGCCGTGCAAGAGACGACTGAAATGCTCGGCCGAGTAGATCTGCACCGGCTGGTCGAGAGCAAGTGCGGTGCCGATCGCGTTGGTGCCGACACCGTCCTCGCTGCAAAGGAACCCCGGTAGGAAGCGCGGCCCTTCGGCGCTGCGCAGCGCCCGCGAGGAGCCCTCGGTCCACAGCAGCACTCCATCGGCGTCGCTGAAGGCGATGAAATATCCCGTCTCGACGAGCGTCTCCCGCAGCAGCGCACTGATCCGCGCCAGCAGTGGACCGACGGGATGCACGGCGAGCCGCGCCGTCGTACTCCTCGAGTCGAGGATCCGCCGTGCGGGACGATCCGGGTCGACACCCGCGGCGACCGATCGCCCCCACGATTCGGACACGACCCGCCGCACAGCCTCCGGCGCGACACCCGTGTCGAGGGCGATACCGTGCGCGCGCCGCAATAGGCGGGCAAGGCGCACGTGATCCGATTCGACGCTGAGCGCCAACTTCAACCTCGAGGCCATCCGCAGGCAAGTCTAGACAGAGCAGTCGAAGCGCTCGATCTGTTCCTCCCGTGGAACTGGACACTGTCCCAGAACCCCGCGGGAACACAACGGGAGGCCTCGGTGAGCACCAACAAGCTACCCGGAGCCCCGCTTCATGCGGCTTTCGCAAGATCGGGCTTCCCTGAGATCACCTGGGTCAGGTGAGCAGTGCTCCGAGGGGGAGGCAGGCGATGGTCTCTCGGGCACCCTTCGCGCTCAGCCCCCACCCCCGGCGAGATACGAGGCGACCGCGCTGCCGTCGTTCTTTGACTCGTCGGTCGTGTAGTAGAGGGAGTGCTCCTTGGTCCTGTAGTGGAGCAGTAGGGCCCGATTCTGAGGCCAGAGCATGTCTTCCTGGCAGATCGGATCGTGTTCGTTGCAATAGGAGAACACCCTCGATCCCTGACCCCTCTTCGCATCGTTCGGAAACGGCTTGCGAGTGCCGAGCGAGCCGTCTGAGGGCAGACTTGCGTCGCGGTCGGCGGGATCGTCGGTGTGGTTGTAGAGCGGGTCGCCCCAGAGGACCACGGCGGCGATGTGGTCGCGCTGGGCCAGATTCAGCGCCGAGTAGGCGTCACCGGTGCCCTGAGCGCCCTGGCTGTAGCCGAGCAGGATGATCTTCGATCGGGAGCCGCAGGCCCCGGCGATCTCCGTTTCCACGAACGAGCGCACCTCCTTGCGGCCTTCTTCCTCGCTGTCGTGGTAGGCGCCCAGCTGATGGACGCCGAAGAGCGCTCCGAGGAAGTTGAGGTCCTGACTCCAGTGGTCCCAGGAGACGACGCCGACTGCGGGATACGGATTGGCGTGCAACGAGACGGAGCTCGGCTTCTTCAGCGCGCGGAGGCGTTGCAGAAAGCCGATCATGAATTTGTTCCCCGGCTTGCTGATCTCATCGGGTTCACCCGAACCGCGCGTGTCGAAGATTTCGTAGGTCGGACAGGACGGGGCCGCCGGCGCCGCTGCCGCCGCAGGAGCAGGAGGTGGAGGTGGAGGTGGAGATGGAGGCGTGGGGATCGTGTACCCAAGATTGTCAAGGGTCCAGCCGGCCGGCTCACCTCCAACGGATTCGACGGTGAAGCCCGTGATGTCGCCGGCGGCCAGTGAGAGGTGATTGAAGCCTTCTTCGCCCGCGAAGATCGTCGTCGGCCCGCTCGTGCGTTCGACGGTCAGTACGGTCGAACCGGGTTCGTTTATGTAGCCGACGTCCATCGAGAGGTTTTCGACAGCCTCGGGCGTGGTCGTGCCCGGAGCGACGAACCGAGCACCAATCGTCGAGCCGAAGCCGAACGTCCCACTCAACACGGGGTTGGTGTAGGCGCTCTCGTCCCAGCGGATTTCTGGATAGAGGCCGTCTTCTTCGTCGAAGAGGATGCCCTGTCCCTCGTACTGGGTCGAGATTTCGGTGCCTTCCGGATAGTCGCCGAAGGTCAGTACCTGCGGTCCGGTGAGGGCCGCGGCGCCGGCGGGTGCGAGCAGCGTCACGGTGAGGGCGATGGCAAGCGAGCCGATCAAGGCGCGATGTGAACGCGCTTCCGCAAACAAGGACAGTTCTCTGAACACGTTTGGCCTCCCAGCAAACGCTCGACTTCTCCCGACCGCCCTATTCCTATCAGGGGATTGGTCATATATCACGATCTCGGGAACCGATCGCCACGCACACTCCTGAACCAGGCGCAACCGACCAGACGCCGGCTCACCGCTCCGTCACGCGAGTGCTCGATGATCGGGAGGTCGGTGCGGCCTCTAAAGGCCGCCTGACCGTTGAGTACAGGTCATGGTTCAAGGAAGAGGGGGATGAGGATGAGTAGATCGATCGCGGTCGGTCGGCCCTGTTGGGTGGTCCTGATGGCACTGTCAGTTGTGATTTGCGTGATGGTCCTCTTCCCCTCCAGGCCCCACGCGAGCCCTGGGGAGAACCCGTGCGCGGCTCGGCCGGGTCGGACCCTCATAGCCAACGACCACCTTCGGTTGTTCGCGGCGGTAGGTTCGTCGGGTAGGCAGATCGCCTACGTATGCGGGAAGCCGAGCGGCCGGGTCTGGCCAGTTGGATCGCCGAAGGCGATCATCCGGAAGCCATTCGGCATCTCCAAGTCGTGGGTCGCTGCAGCGGCGGAAGAAGGGCGACCTCAGGATCTCTTCATCCGGGATGTCGTTGCGCGGGGCGCCTTCAGCGGCCGCACCAATTCTTGCCGTGTCGGCGAAGCAGATCGTCCCGGGCAACTCCTGCGGCTCGACGTGGTCGTAGTTACCGACGCCGGCCATATCGGCTGGTCAGGGGAGGAACGCATCGCCTATGGAGAGCCGGTCGTCGGGACGTGCGTCAACGGATCCGCCGTGGTCCTCGCCCGCGGAACGGACCTGGACGCGGCGTCTCTCGAACTGAAGGGCCGGGTCCTGACGTGGACAGAAGCGGGATCGAGTCGGTCGGCTCACCTTTGACCGACACGGACGATCCCCTCTCCCGGACACGAAGGCAACTGACCCCCTAGCTCTTTCCCCGAGACGACGGGGCGGTCGGACCCGACCGGCGCGACGCGATCCCTGCAACAGCACGAACCGGGAGAGACGGAATGGCTTTCGGACTCATAACCGAAGGGTCAAACGATGCCCAACGCCTCCGAACGGGGCCGAACGCCCCCCCGGGCAGATTTCGCGCCCTGAGCCAAATACCGCCCCACGGAGCCGCTCACGCAGGGCCCTACGACGCTTCACACGCGAGGGGTCTCCACCAGTCGCCACCTCGGCTCGAGCGCGCCACCGGCAGGTCAGCTCCCGGCGCCGATCCAAGGTGCGAGGAGACGACATTCTCGTAGTGAGCTTGCCGCGTAGGCGGATTTGCGATCGCGGCCGTAGGTGACGCAAGGGGTCACCCCTGGATCAGCCGCGCCTTCCGAGCAGCAGATAGGTCCCCATCGGTCCCTTCCCCTTCACCTCGATCGTCCCGCGTCGCCGCAGCTCATAGCGCTCGTGCAGCAGTTCGTAGACACGCTCGGTCACCTGGATCGCACCCGGCACGCCGTGGGACTCCATCCGGCTCGCCGTGTTCACCGTGTCACCCCAGAGGTCATAGCTGAACTTCGCCCGGCCGATCACACCGGCCACCACCGGACCGGTGTCGATGCCGATCCGCACCTCGAGCGGCACCCCGCTCCCCCCTGCGCAACGCTCCGCCTCGGCGCCCATCTCGAGTGCCAGGTCGGCGATCGCCTCAGCATGATCCTCGCGCGGGGCGGGAATCCCGCCGGCCACCATGTAGGCGTCCCCGATCGTCTTGATCTTCTCGACCCCGTGGCGGTCGGCGAGCCGGTCCCACCCTGCGAACACGCGGTCGAGCAGGACGACCACACGGTCCGGAGGAAGGGTCTGGGCAAGCGTGGTGAAGCCGACGATGTCCGCAAAGAGCACCGTCGCGGAGCCGAACCCGTCGGCGATCACCTGGTGGTCGGACTCCTTGAGGCGGATCGCGACCGACTCCGGCAGGACGTTCAGCAGCAGGCGCTCGGATTTCGCCCGCTCGACCCCGAGTTCGGCCAGGGCGCGCTCGCGCGCGCGAACGAAGTACTGCAGCAGCACGTAGGCGGTGGTGGTGACGCCGAGGAGATTGAGCACGAAGAACGACACCACCACCCCGCCCGGGATCTGCGGGGCGCCGGCCGAGAGGGCGGGGTCGATCGCCCCGGAGGTCGCCATCAATGCGGCGAAGGCGACGAACCACGGAACCGCTTGGCGCGCCCCGACGAACAGCAGGGCGCCGACGGGACAGGTGAAGGCCCACAGCGAGACGGCAGAGGACGAGGCGAAGCCGCCCAGGCTCCATTGCAGGGCGAAGGGCAACAGCAGGCTCATCAGCAGCTGGCTGGTGCGGAACAGGTGGTAGCGATGCGTATGCGCGAAGGTGTAGATGCTCGCCACGGAGGCGAGCTGGTAGGCGAGCGGGATCGCCGCCGAGAGCCAGAGCCCCAGCACCGCGTAGGTCCCCACCCAGACACAGGCGAGGGTGGCCATCAGGCTCGAGGAGAGGACCAGCACCGACTTGCGGAGCCGATCGTCCTCGGTATCCGAAGGTGAACTTCCCAGTTCGGTGAGCCGTCGCAGCCAGTCCGGCCGCCGGCTCGATGCCGGGCTATGCCTTGGCGTAGTCGCCTATCTCGCCGAAGTCGACCATGACGCAGGGCTCGGAGCCGGTGACCTCGGCATCGTGGCCGGGCGGGATCGCCGCCACGTCGCCGGCCTTGATCTCTAGCTCGGTGCCGTCGTCCATGTAGACGCGCATCGAGCCGGAGAGGACATAGCCGAAATGCGCCGCCTGACAAGAGTCGGTACCGGCGATCGGCTTCACGTTCTCAGACCACTTCCAGCCCGGCTCGAAGGTGCCCTCGAGGACGGTGTGACCGGCCAGCTCCACGGCCTTTGCCTGTCCGTTCCCCTGGAACGGCCGGGTCTCGTCGGGCGACGAGAAATTCTTGGCTTCGGCTGCCATTTTTGCTGCCTCCTGATCGGCATGGCCCTGCCTCGATCCGAGGCTACACCCGACCCTGCGACCCGACAAGCTCGGTCGCACAGCGCCGGTCCTGGGCCGAGCCTCTCTGCCTCAGGATTCATATTGGGCGAGGCCGGCTGAAGCTAACGGAGCGACGTGAGCTCTTCGATGTGGTACCTGGTGCGGAGCTCGGCGAGGCGCTCCGGGTCAGGCGTACCACGACCGGCTTCAAGGATCGCGACCAGCTCGTCGAAGTAGTTCTCGTGTCCCCCCGGGACCGATGACTGGAACAGGACCTTGGTCGGGAGGTCGGTCGGGTTGCTGAACGCATGGGGGGTCCCCTGCGGCACGAACATGAACGCGCCGGGGCCGGCGCGACGGGGGCGCTCGCCCGATGGCGACTCCCATTCATGCCAGTCGGCGACGGTGCGATCGATCGGCTCGAAGGCGAACAGGTCGAGTTCGCCGTCGACGATGTAGAAGACCTCCTCCCCCAGGTCGTGAACGTGGGCACCGACATCGAAGCCGGGACCGATCATGACCTCGAAGGTCGACGTCAAGGCGGGATGGTCGAGCGTCATCTTGACGGTCACGTCGAGGGGGCCGCCGACTATGCGCCGCCCTTCGCCGGCCGCCAATACCGTTCCTCGCTCGCCTTCCATGAGCCGGATCGTAGGCTCGCCCCTCCGCACCGCGCAAACAGTCTCTGTCCATGCGTCGTATTGATGAGATCAATAGTTCGCGCTAGCGTGCCCGCGTGGATCTGAACCGGGTCGATCTCAATCTCCTGGTCGCCTTCGACGCTCTGATGTCGGAGGGCAGCGTGTCCCGTGCGGCGCAGCGACTCCACGTCGGCCAATCGGCGATGAGCTCGACGTTGGGGCGGCTACGCGATCTGCTGGACGATCCTGTCCTCGTACGCGACGGGCGACGGATGGTCCCGACCCCGCTGGCGCTGTCGCTGATGGCGCCGGTGCGGGAAGCGCTGGACAGGGTCGAGATGATCCTCTCGGCCACCGACGGGTTCGATGCCGCTCAGACGCAGCGGACGTTCACGGTCATCGGCAGCGACTACACGTCGCTCACCTTCGTCAACCCTCTCATCGACCGGCTGAACGTCGACGCTCCGGGCATCAAGATCCGCCTGATCCCGCCGGGCGACGACTACACCGACCGGCTCCGTCGCGGCCAGGCCGATCTCGTGATCATGCCGAGGGCGGTCTTCACGGAGCATCGATCCTTTCCCAACGTCCAGCTCTTCCAGGACCGATTCGTCTGCGCGGTAGATGCCGACAACGCCGCCGTCGGGGAGACGATCTCCCTGCGACAGTTCAGCTCGCTGCCCTATCTCGCGACCTCGTGCGGCCACGAGATCTCCTCGGGCGAGGCGCAACTCGACCGACTCGGCATCGCGCGCAACACCAAGGTGACGACGGCGATGGGACTTGCTCCGATCCTCGTGAGCGGCTCGGACATGATCACGCTGATCCAGGAGCGACTGGCCTGGATCATGGCGCCGCGCACCACTCTCAGGCTGCTCGAGCCACCGATGTCGTTGCGGCCGATCCACCAGCTGATGCTGTGGGCCCCTCGCTCCGAGGACGACCCGGGGCACCGCTGGCTGCGGCAACGTCTGATCGCCATGGCGGACGAGCTCACGGGACCCGCGGCGCGGCAGCCGGCGGCCGGACAGACCGGCGCCGCTCTTACTTGACTAAATCCATCAACTTTGTATTGTTATCCGCATCGCGGCACTTTGCCGGGTGGCCGCGATAACACAGGGAAGGCTGCCCACAACGTTCAGCCCGCCCTTGCCCACCGCCCGGCCCGAGAGGCCGGGCGGTGGGCCCCCTACGAGACGGCCCTCGCCACTCACGCTGCCGGGCTGAGCGCGAGGGAAGCGCCGGCCGGCGACGGACGGGCGGCGAGGGTATGGACGCCTCGGTTCGCGGGCCGCGGCTCGAAGAGGTAGCCCAACCCCGGCAGCGAGTGGATGTAGTCCCATTCCGGAGAAGCCCTTCGAAGCTTGATCCGGACCTTGCGGATGTACGTGTAGACCGAGCGATCTCCGGAGGACATCGGGCTGCCCCATACTCGCCGGTAGATCGTGCGGCGCTCGAGGACCCTGCCCTCACCGTGCACCAGGAAGCTCAGGAGTTCGAATTCTTTTGCGGTCATGCCGAGCGGCATCCTCGCGACCCTCGCGTCGAACTCCCCCGCCCAGAATTCAAGCTCGCCACGCTGCCGTGCCGGGATCTCGAGCTCGCAGGCCCTCGGTGCCCTCGCCCTCTGCGCGGCCTCGACCCGGGCGAGCACCTCGCTCGCCGCCACGGGTTTGGTGATCCAGTCGTCGGCGCCGAGTCGCAGCCCCCTGACCCGGGAAGAAAGATCGGCCTTTCCCGAGCAGACCAGGACGCTGAGCTCGGGAAGCGCCTCGAGGAGGCGCTCCAGATCCGCCCAGAAGTCCGGGCCGCACGAGCCCGGGCTGAGGAGAGCCGCACTGAGCCGCTTCGCCTTCATCGCCTGTGGGCGCAGCGGGCCGACCGGCACGTCGACCAGCTGGATCTCCGAGGCTTCCGCCTCGGCGAGGATCGCGCTGACGAAAGCCGCGTCGCTATCGATGATGCCCAGACGTATCAAGCCGTTCCTGGTGGGTCGTGGATCGCTGCAAAGAGCGCGAGTATAGCCTTTCTTGAGTTTATGGGTCAAGAAGAGCGCCAACTTGATCGGGAAGATCGGTCAGGCCGGCTGCGGCAGTGGGATCGACGCGAGGTCGAAGAAGGCCCGGGCGGCCGCCGACCGCGGGCCGTCCTGGCGGTGGACCATCGCCACGGTGCGGCGCAGGTCGGCGCCGGTGATGTCGACCGTCCGTGGGCGACGGGCACGCCGGCCGATCGCGGCGGCGATCGAGCGCGGCAGCACGGCGATGCCGAGGCCGAGGCCGGCGAAACGGATCATCTCCTCCACCCGCACCACCTCGAACCCGACCTTGCGGTCGATGCCGGCTTCGGCGAAGCAGTGGTCGGTCTGCTCCCGCAGGCCGTAACCGGGCGGGAAGTCGACGAAGACCTCGTCGGCGAGCGAGGAGGCTCGGACGCGCCGGCGCAGCCGGTGATCGGCCTCAACCAGGCCGACCAGATCCTCGACCAGAAGGGGGCGGGCGGAAAGCCGGTCGTCCAGCGGCGTCGGCGGCAGGCCGAGGATGGCGAGATCGAGATCGCCGCCGCGGACGTCGTCGAGCATCCGGTCACTCCCACCGCTGCGCAACGCCACCTCGACCCCCGGGTGGGCGGCGTGGAATTCGCGCAGGAGGACGGCCATGTCCAGGGTCGCGGGTGGGCACTCCATCATCCCCACCGCGACCTTGCCGCGCACGACCCCGCGTAGCGCGTCCGCCTCGGCGACGACCAGATCGACGTCGGTGAGAACCCGGTCGGCGTACCCGAGCAGCCGCGACCCCTCGTCGGTCAGCCTGACCATCCGGGTGGTGCGCTCGAAGAGCTTCACGCCGAGCTCGTCCTCGAGCTTGCGGATCTGGCGACTGAGCGCCGACTGGACGACGAATTCCTCCTCCGCCGCGGCGCTGAAGCTGCCGGTCCGGGCGATCGAGCGGAAGTAGCGCAGCTGCCTGAGCTCCATCGGCAACTTATTCAATCATGTAATAACTCCTAGCTCTTTCATGTCTTTGACGAATCGATGATCGGCCGGCACTCTGCGCGGACCGACCTCCTAGCCCGGCAGAAAGAGAACACCGACAGATGAGAATCAAGACCCTCGCCGCTGCGGCGGTCGCGTGCGCGGCGCTCCTCGCGCCGTCCTCGGCCGGCGCCGTCACCCTGATCGGGTCAGGGGGCACCGCCCCCCAGCCGGTCCTGGAAGCGCTCTTCAAGACCTACACGAAGCAGGTCAACCACAACGTCCACTTCCTCTACACCGCCGACGGTGGCAACGCGGGGGTCAAAGATGTCCAGGAAGGCAGGAGCCAGTTCGCGGGCCAGGGGCGCACGCCCCTCCCCAGCGATGCCGGCACCACCTACATCAAGATGTACCTCGACGGGCTCTGCATCGACGTCAACCCGAAGAACAAGCTGTCGAACATCACGATCCAGCAGACCCACGACATCTATCGGGGAATCCTCACCGACTGGAGCCAGCTCCCGGGCTCCGGCATCACCGGGACGATCGACCCGGTCGGGCGCGATACCAACGGCGGCGCCTACAACTTCTTCCTCCAGGCGGTGATGAACAACGAACCGCTGGCCTCCAACGTCAACGCATTGAGCGCCGACGGGCTGGTCGTCAACGCGCTGCAACAGGACCCGTACTCGATCGGCTATGCCAGCCTCGCCTGGCAGTCGCGGAGGGTCAAGCGGCTGAAGGTGAACGGGGTCGCCTGCGAACCGAAGAACATCAGCGTCGAACCGCTGAAGTATCCGCTCTCCCGTTACCTCTTCATCGTCCTGCCGGGCAACGGCCAGGAAAGCCCGCCGGCGCTGCTCAAGTTCATCGACTGGGCGCGGACCAGCCGACTCGCGGGTGAAGTGATCGCCTCCGCGGGCGGTGTCCCCACGTTCAACAAGAAGTAGGCGCGGCCTTGCTCTCCCCTCGGCCGACGGAGCGTCGTTTCCACGACGCGAGCGATCCCGGGGTCGGCGACGAGTTCGTCGCCGCCCTCGGCGATCTGCCCTTCCTCGGTGAGCTGTGGACGGAAGCGGCGAGGCTGACCGCCGGGGAGATCACCGAGCTGGTGCTCCGCTACCGGGTCGGCCGCTCCGGGATCGCCGACAGCGGCTGGCTGAAGCTCTGCTTCAAGTACTACTCGGACTGGGACCTGCAGACGACCGACCCCCGGGGCCGCGACTACGCGACGGCGGCGGTGGTCCGACGAGGCGACCTGGGTGGGGCGTTCCCCGAGAGCCTGGGCTCGGTTCGCGCACCGGTCGTCTCATATGACGTCAAGGGTGGCGAGCGGCCCTTCCAGAAGGCCCTCCTCATCCACCTCGAGGATGGCTTCCTGCGGCCCGGGGACGAGATCGAGATCAGGCTCGGCGACCGCCGCGGAGGCGGGCCGGGGACCCGCGTGCAGACCTTCGTCGAGGACGGTTTCACCTTCCGGCTCTTCGCCGACGTTCTCGGCACCTCGCGGATGGGGCACGTCGGCGACGTCAGCGTCGACGTGATCGCCGGACCGCCGGCCTGCCTGATCGCGGTCGGGCCGCGGGTAATCCGAGCGGGCGCCAAGGCGCCGCTCCACACCCACCTGGAGGACCGCTGGGGCAACGTGGTCTCGGAGGCGCCGGCGCGGGTGACGGTCGACGACGCGGTCGGCGAGCTCCCCGCGAACGGCTGGGCGGCGGCGACCTTCGAGCTGTCCGGGCGGCCGGTCGGCTCGCACGTGGTCCTGATCGCGGCCGAGCTCGCCGAAGGCCGACGGCTGGCAACGACCCTGCCGCTCGATGTCGTCGAGGACGGCGCGTTGCCCGGGGAGCGCGCCTATTTCGCCGACCTCCACGCCCACTCCGACGACACCGTCGGCACCCAGGACACCGCTTACAACCTCGACTACGCGCGTCGGGTCGGGGGACTCGACGTGCTCGGCTACACCGCCAACGACTTCCAGATCAGGGCCGCCGCCTGGGAGCGGGTCGTCGACCTCTGCCGCGGCGCCGAGGAGGAGGGCAGTTTCGTCGTCTATCCGGGCGTCGAGTGGTGCGGCAACGCGGGGGTCGGCGGTGACCACAACGTGGTGTTCCTGGGCGACGACACCCACCTGGCCCGCTCGCTCGAGTGGCACGACTCGATGACCGCGGCGGCGCCGACCCCCGAGCACTGGCCGATAACCGAGCTGTACGCCGCCTACGCGGAGCGGCCGGAGGACTACCTGCTGATCCCCCACCTCGGCGGGCGCCGGGCGATCCTCGACTGGCACCACCCCGAACTGGAGCGGCTGCTCGAGGTCCACTCGACCTGGGGCACCGGCGGCTGGTTCCTGCGTGAAGCACTCGCGCGCGGGCTGCGCGTCGGCGCGAGCGCGGCGAGCGACGAGCACCGCGGGCGGCCCGGTGCAGGAGCGCCGGGGGCCAACATCTTCGGTGCGCGCGGCGGACTCACGGGCGTCTTGGCACCGGAGCTCGGCCACGCCGCGGTGGGGGCCACGTTGCGAGCGCGGCGCACCTGGGCGACCACCGGTGCGCGTGCGGTCGCGCTGCTGCGAGCGGGAGAGCAGTGGATGGGCGACGAGCGCGAGGTCGGCGGCGAGGCGGTCCTCCTCACCTACGCCCTCTACGGTGATGCACCCTGGGAGGCACTTACGCTGCTGGACGGCGAAGGCGAGCTCCTGCGACGCGACCTGATCGCCGAGCGCGGACCCGCGGTCGACCTGGTGCGCGTCCGCTGGGGCGGGGCCCGCCATCGCGAGCGTTACCGCTGGGCCTCCTGGACCGGCGCGGCGGAGGTGCGTGGCGCCGAGGTTCTCGATGCGGACCCGTGGGCCGTCCTCCATCCCGAGCAGACGGTCGCGCTCGACGGCCAGACGGTCCGCTGGAACGCCCGGACCTACGGCAACGACGTCGGTGTGGTCCTCCGCCTGGGGCCCGGAGCCGATGCCGAGATCGCGATCGAGGCGAGAGTCGCGGAGGACGGGCTCGAGGAGAGCTTCGTCGTCCGCCGCGCCGACCTCCTCTCCGGCGCGTTCCGTCGCGAGCTCGGCGGCGCCGGGCTTCACCTCACGGTCGAGCCCGTCGCACGCGCCGCGGATCTCCCGCTCACCTTGACCGGCGAGCTGGTCGTCGAGCCCCCGCCCGGCGAGAGCGCGGTCTACCTGCACGCCCGTCAGGCCGACGGGCACGAGGTCTGGACCAGCCCTCTCTTCTTCACCCGGGGAGACCTCTACCTCGACGCCGCGACCTGTCCGCCACGGTGATGTCGTCCCGTCATGCCTGGGCCAATATCTCCTTGGCCCTCGCGACCACGGCCCCGGGGGTGATGCCGAGCTCGTCGAGGACGCGGGGGCCGGGGGCGGATGCACCGAAGCGCTCGATCGAGACGCTCGCATCGACGTATCTGGACCAGCCCTGCTCGATGCCTGCCTCAACCGAGACCGCCGGGACACCGGGGACCAGCACCTTCGTCCGGTAGGCCTGCGGCTGGGCGTCGAACAGCTCCCAGCTCGGCATCGAGACGACCCGGGCGCCGATCCCCGCCTCACTCAGGCCCGCTGCGGCATCGAGGGCGACCTCGACCTCGGAGCCGCCGGCGACGAGGATGACGTCGAGAGCGTCCGGCTCGGGCCGGAGCACGTACGCCCCGCGGGCGACCCGGCCGGCGACCGCCGTCGGGTCGAGGACGGGCAGGTCCTGGCGGCTGAGCAGGAGGGCGGTCGGGCCGTCATGGCCGAGGGCGAACCCCCAGGCCTGGCTCGTCTCGTTGGCGTCGGCGGGACGGATCACGGTCAGTCCGGGAATCGCCCGCAGCGCCGCCTGGTGCTCGACCGGCTGATGGGTCGGACCGTCCTCCCCGACCGCCACCGAGTCGTGGGTGAAGACCCAGACGACCGGCAACTCCATCAGCGCCGACAGCCTGATCGCCGGCCGCATGTAGTCGGCGAAGACGAGGAAGGTCGAACCGTAGGGCCGGACGATGCCGCCGTGGAGCGCGATCCCGTTGACGCACGACCCCATCGCGTGCTCCCGCACTCCCCAGTGGACGTTGCTTCCGGCTTCGGCGGCGGTGAAGTCCCCCGCCCCGGGAAGGGCCGTCTTCGTCGACTCGACCAGGTCGGCCGAACCGCCGAGGTTGGTCGGCAGGCGCGAGGCGACCGCGGCCATCGCCTGTCCGCCGGCGGCGCGGGTCGACAGCTTCGGCCGCTCGGCCGGATCGAAGACCGGCAGGGCCTCGATCCAGCCGGGCTCGGGCTCACCCGCCCAGGCGCGAGACCACTCCGCGGCCCTCTCCGGATATCGGTCGGCCCAGCGCCCGAAGCGCCGCGACCACTCCTCCTGGGCCGCGTGCCCACGCCGGCGGGCGGCAAGGTAAGGAGCGAGCGCCTCGGCGGGCACCTCGAACCTCCGGTCGGGGTCGAACCCGAGCAGCTGCTTCGTCGCCCGGATCTCCGCTTCGCCGAGCGGGGCGCCGTGAGCGCCGGGCGTGCCCTTCACCGTCGGCGCCGGATACCCGATCACCGAGCGGACCCTGACCAACGAGGGAGCAGCGCCCTCGGCGACGGCCCCCTCGATCGCGCCGATCAGCGCCCCGAGGTCGTTGACGTCCTCGACCACGCGCACGTCCCAGCCGTAGGCGCGAAAGCGGGCGTCGACGTCCTCGCCGGAGAAGGCCACCGAGGTCGGCCCGTCGATCGTGATCCCGTTGTCGTCATATATGTAGACCAGGCGGCCGAGGCCGAGGTGCCCGGCCAGCGACGCGGCTTCGGCGGCCACCCCCTCCATCAGGTCACCGTCGGAGCAGATCGCGAAGGTGCGGTGGTCGATCAAGTCGGTGCCGTAGCGCTCGCGCAGAAACCGCTCGGCGAGAGCCATCCCGACACCGTTCGCGAACCCCTGCCCGAGCGGACCGGTCGTCGTCTCGACCCCGGCCGTCACCCCGACCTCAGGGTGGCCCGGGGTGCGCGATCCCCACTGGCGGAAGCTCTGGATCTCCTCCAGCGACAGGTCGTACCCCGCCAGGTGGAGGACCCCGTACAGCAGCATCGAGCCGTGGCCGGCGGAGAGGACGAAACGGTCCCGATCCACCCAGCCGGGGTCGGCCGGGTCGAAGCGCAGGAACCGGCTGTAGAGGACGTGGGCGACCGGCGCCATCGCCATCGGCAGGCCGGGATGGCCGCTGTTCGCCTGCTGGACCGCGTCCATCGCCAGGCAGCGGATCGTGTCGATCGCAAGCTGGTCGGCGGCGGTCGGGGCGGCGAGATCACTCGCTTCGGCGGTCGATCGGGTCATGGGCTTGCCTGCACCTCTTTCTTTCCGTTTCTTTCCTGGCTCTCCGACACTTGCGCGAGCTCCTCGATCGAGAGGGTCCGCGGCCCGCCGAGGAGACGGGCGTGGTAGGCGATCGCGCAGCTCTCCTCGAGCAGCGAGGCACGGTCGGTGGCCTCGGCAAGCGTGTCGGCGACGACGACCGCGCCGTGGTTGGCGAGCAGGACGGCGGCCCGTTCCCGCAATCCCTCGACGGCCGCGGCGGCGAGCGCGTCGGTGCCGGTGGTGGCGTACGGGGCGACGCGGATCGGGCCGCCGAGCCGGGCCATCAGGTAGTGGACGGCAGGCACCTCCTCGCCGAAGCACGACAGCACGGTGGCGAAGTGCGAATGGGTGTGGACGATCGCGGGCTCGCCGATGGCAAGGTGGAGGGGCAGCTCCGAGGACGGCTGGACGCCCCCGGGCGCCGCTTCGGTCGCGGGAGCCACCACCAGATCGGCAGGTCGAAGGCGACCCAGATCGGCGCCGGCCGGGGTGATCAACCGCCCCGCCGGGATGCGGACGCTGGCATTGCCCGCGGTGCCCGACACCAGCCCTCGCTCGACCAGCGCCCGGGCGGCCGACACAAGCTCCTGACGCTCGATCGGATAGGAATCCGCGCCGCTCACGGCACCCGGTGGACGCCGAAGAGGTTGGTCCCCAACCCGTGGCCGTGGAGGGCGCCGGTGATCCCGACCAGATCGCCGGACGCCGCCACCCCGCAGCGACAGGCGAGCCGCGCCGACTCCTCGAGCAGGTCCGAGGTGTCCTCCGCCTCCCCGCCCAGGGCCGCGGTGACCCCGGCGAGCAGGCCGAGCCTGCGCACGGTGCGGATGCGGGGCGAGAGCGCCAGGACCGGGACGGCGGGCCGATGGGCGGCGACGAGGCGCGCCGTACGACCGGACGCGGTGGGGACGACCAGCGCCTTCAGGCTCAATCGGTAGCTGGCCCCGACCGCGCCGTGGGCGACCGCGTCGGCGACGTCCGCGTGGACCCTCCCGGTCCGCGAGGCGAGCCAGTCCGCCCGCGGCAGATCGGGCTCGGTGGCGCGGGCGATGTTGTCCATCACCCGCACCGCCTCGATCGGATGGGCCCCGATCGCCGTCTCCTCGCAGAGCACGAGGGCGTCGGCACCGTCGTAGATCGCGTTGGCGACGTCGGTCGCCTCGGCCCGGGTCGGCCGCGTCGCCGCGACCATCGAGCCGAGCATCTGGTTCATCGTCAGCGAGACCTTCGAGTGCCTCCCGGCGGCCCTGATCAGGCGCTTCTGGATCACCGGGACTTCGGTCGACTCGACTTCCTGGGCGAGCTCGGAACGCGGGATGACGATGCCGTCGGCGGCGTCGAGGATCCGGTCGATCCCACGCACGGCGGAGCGCCGCTCGATCCTGGCGACCAGCGGCAGGTCGGACCGGTGGTCGTCCAGGCGCGCCGCGACCCGCGCCAGGTCGGCCTCCGAGCCGACGAAGGGGACGCTCAGCAGATCCACCCCCTGGGCGACCGCGAAGTCGACCCAGTCGAGGTCGCCGAGACCATGGTGCCGGGATATCGCGCGGCGCGGTGGCAGATCGGCCAGCACCGTCAACTGCCGTCCGTCCGTCTCCGCCAGCCTGCGGATCCGGCCGATCAGGGATGCCTGGTCGCCCGGACCGACGTCGGGATCGGCGAGATCGATCCGAAAGCCGTCGACGCCGGCCTCGATCAGACCGGCAAGCGTCTCTTCGTCGCGACAGGCCGGGCCGACCGTCGCGACGATCTTCGTCTGCCTTCTCGCCAACGCTCAGCCCCCGCGGTGCTGGAGCAGCGCGC
>JAFDWD010000343.1 GCA_018268695.1 Actinomycetota bacterium | reverse complement strand
GCTCTACCTCGACCGCGGCCTCGACTTCGGCACCGCCGACGAACGCCCCGGCGACGAGGGCGAGCGCTTCCTCGAGTTCTGGAACCACGTCTTCATGTCCTACGACCTCCACGAGGACGGGACGCTCACCGAGCTGCCGACCAAGAACATCGACACCGGCATGGGGCTCGACCGGATGGCGGCGATCCTCCAGGACGTCGAGTCGGTCTACGACGTCGACCACGTGCGGCCGCTGATCGACCTCGCCGAGGAGCTCTCCGGGCACAGCTACGACGAGTCGGAGGCGGTGACGCGGGCGATGCGGATCGTCGCCGACCACTCGCGCGGCGCCGCCTTCCTGATCGCCGACGGGGTCGTCCCCTCCAACGAGGACCGCGGCTACATCCTGCGGCGGATCATGCGCCGGGCGATCCAGCAGGGCAACACGCTCGGGCTCGAGGCGCCGTGGCTCGGCCGCTTCGCCGAGCGGGTGATCGAGCTGATGGGGGACGTCTACCCGGAGCTCCGCGCCGAGCGGGAGAACATCGCCCGCTGGGTCAACGACGAGGAGGAGAGCTTCGGCCGCACGCTGGTGCGCGGGCAGGAGATGCTGGAGCGCCTGGTCGCCGAAGCGCGCGAGTCCGAGACCTCCTGGATCGACGCGGCCGACGCCTTCAAACTGCACGACACCTACGGCTTCCCCTACGACCTGACCAAGGAGCTGCTCGCCGAGCAGGGCCTGGCGGTCGACGACGACGGCTTCGCTGAGCTGATGGAGGAGCAGCGCACCCGCGCCCGCACCGGGGCGGCGACCGCGCACGGCTCCGAGAACACCCACGAGCGCGTCCAGGAGTTCGCCGCCGCGACCTCGCCGAGCAACTTCGTCGGCTACGAGACGCTGACCGCGACAACCGGCGTGGCCGCGTTCGAGCCGGGCGGCGACCGGGCGCTCCTGAAGCTGGAGACGAGCCCCTTCTATGCCGAGGGCGGCGGCCAGGTCGCCGACTCCGGCCTCCTGCGCTGGGACGGCGACGAGGCCGAGGTGGTCGACGTCTACCGCGTCGGCGGCGACCAGGTGGTGGCGATCGAGGCCAAGGAGATCCCGGCGGGCGCCGAGGTGGAGGCCGTCGTCGACCGCCAGACCCGCCACGCGACGATGCGCAACCACACCGCGACGCACCTCCTGCACGCGGCGCTGCGCGAGCGGCTCGGCACCCACGTCCGCCAGGCGGGCTCGGCGGTCCGTCCCGACAAACTGCGCTTCGACTTCACCCACGGCCAGTCGCTGTCGCCGGAGGAGCTGCGCGACGTCGAGGACCGCGTCAACGAGTGGATCGCGGCGAGCGCGCCGGTCCGCTGGCTGGAAATGGAGCGGGCGGAGGCCGAAGCGCTCGGCGCGATGGCCCTCTTCGGCGAGAAATACGGCGAGTGGGTGCGGGTGGTGGAGATCGACGGCGTCTCGCGTGAGCTCTG
>JAFDWD010000342.1 GCA_018268695.1 Actinomycetota bacterium | reverse complement strand
GTCCGTCAGTACTTCTCCAAAGGCGGCTGGAAGGACTACGTCGAAGACCTCGTCGGGCTCTACCGCGGCCGTCGCGACACGATGCTCGAGGCGCTCGCCGAGCACTTCCCGGCGGAGGCGACCTGGACCGAGCCCGAGGGCGGCCTCTTCATCTGGGCGACGCTGCCCGACTACATCGACACCGGCGACCTGCTGGCGAAGGCGCTGCGCTCCGACGTCGCCTTCGTCCCCGGCCAGGCGGCCTACGTCGACGGCCGCGGCAAGAACTCGATGCGCCTGAACTTCAGCGGCGTCGACGACGCCGAAATCCGCGAGGGCATCTCGAGGATCGGCCGCGTGATCCGCGAACAGGTCGAGCTCTACGAGGCGTTGGCGCCCGGGACCTCCGAGACCTCGGCCAAGGCGCAGGCTCCCGAGCCGGAGGACGAGAGTTCCGAGGCCACCAACGTGGTCCCACTTCGTCGGGAAGCCAACGGGTGAAGGTCGTCGTCCTCAAGGGCGGCCGCTCGCTCGAGCGCGGCGTGTCGCTCCGCTCCGGCGCCCGGGTCGAGGACGCGCTCGAACGGCTCGGCCACGAGGTGGTCCCGATCGACGTCGGCGCCGACCTCGTGAAACGCCTGCGGGCCGAGAAGCCCGACGTCGCCTTCGTCGCCATGCACGGCGTCGGTGGCGAGGACGGGACCGCGCAGGAGCTGCTCGAAATCCTCGGCATCCCCTTCACCGGGCCCGCGGCCGCCGCCTGCGCCCGCTCGATCGACAAGGTGATGGCGAAGGCGACGATGCGCGGCGCGGGCATCCCGACCCCCGAGTTCTTCGCCTTCACCCAGACCGCCTTCCGCGACCTCGGCGCCGCCGACGCGCTCACCGACCTCGAGAGCACGCTCGGCTTCCCGATCGTGGTCAAGCCGAGCCGCGGTGGCTCCTCGCTCGGGGTCAAGTTCGCCGCTTCCCCGGCCGAGGTGCCGGGCGCCCTCGTCGCCGCCTTCTCCTACGACGATCGCGTGATGCTGGAGCGCTTCGTCAGTGGCCGCGAGGTCGCCGTATCCGTCCTCGGCGGCGAGGCCCTGCCGATCGTCGAGGCGATCCCCGCCGAAGGCGACCCCTACGACTTCGAGGCCCGCTACGAGATCGGCCGCACCCACTTCGTCTGCCCCGCCGACCTCTCCCCCACCGAGCGCTCCGCGGTCACCGACGCCGCCCTCGCCACCTGCCGCGCCCTCGGCTGCGAGGGCTTCGCACGAGTCGACCTGATCCTCGGGGACGACGGCCCCTGGGTCCTCGAGGTCAACGCGATCCCCGGCCTCACCGACACCAGCCTCCTCCCCCAGTCCGCCGAGGCGGCGGGAATGAGCTTCGAGGAATTAGTGGAGCAGATACTCCACTTAGCCCTGTCTCCCGCAGGCGCTTCCTAAGAATCGCCGCTGGCGAAGTCCTCGGGGCTGACTTCGTCCAAGAAGTCTTTGAATTTGTCGACTACCTCCTCGGTGTCCTCGACCTCGTGCTCGAACTCGATCGCCGACTCCTCGATGACCTCCTCGGCGGCGAAGATCGGGGCGGCGACGCGGACCGCGAGGGCGAGGGCGTCGGAGGGACGCGAGTCGATCTCGATCTCCGATCCCCCCACGCTGACCGTGATCGAGGCGTAGAAGGTGTTGTCGCGCAATTCCGTGACCGCCACCCGCTCGCATTTGGCGTCGAGGTTCTCGAGCATGTCGGAGAGGAGGTCGTGGGTCATCGGCCGCGGGGTCGAGGCGCCCTGCAGCTTCATCAAGATCGCCGCCGCCTCGGGGTGCCCGATCCAGATCGGCAGGAAGCGGTTCCCGTCGACCGTCTTCAACAAGACGATCGGCTGCTTGCCGACCATGTCGAAGCTCACTCCATAGATCTGCATCTGCTGCAACAGGGCGCTCCCGCGTACGTGGTCTGAACCGAAAAGTGTACGGGGCCGAGTGGGCGATCCTGGATTCGAACCAGGGACCTCGTCCTTATCAGAGACGCGCTCTAACCAACTGAGCTAATCGCCCGGGGAC
>JAFDWD010000341.1 GCA_018268695.1 Actinomycetota bacterium | reverse complement strand
GGACGCAAGGCATGGCGGCGAGCCCGGCCGTCTCGCCCGCGCCCCCTGCACGCTTGTCTCGCATAGCGAGACAAGCGTGCAGGGGGCTGGCCGTGGCCGTGGCCGAGACGGCCGGGGTATGAGAGGTGTGGAGGAAGTGCGACGTGGTCCCGGGAGACGTGCGGGAGATGTCACGAAGTCCACGCTTCCGTGCGTGAGAACGTGGGAACTCCTGAATCCGGTGCGTGTTGCACAACAGCGTGGATTTGGGCCCCCATAGGGGACCAGATGCACGCAGCGCGTCGTGACCCCGCCCTCCCTCCCGTCCTGGGCGTCTCATGGAGGTCACAGCCTGCCAGGATCTCCATGAGACGCCCAGGGCACCGCCCCTCGGACGGCCGGAGCGGCCCGGAGCCCTACGCCACGCTGCTGTGACTCCGATCCGAACGCCGCCTTGGGCGGGGGTGCGGATCGAGGTGCACGGGGGCGGTCGAGAGGGCCTGGACGCGGAGGTCGCTCCAAGTGAGGCCCTCGCGAACCAGGGCGGGAAGGCCCAGAGTGACGGCGGTGGCGATCTCGACGCCCTGAAGGATCACGCCGTAGGCGAGGGCATCGGCGGTCGAGACGCCGAAGCCGGTGTGCAGCACGCTGATCACGGCGAGCTGGAAGACGCCGATGTTCGACGGGGTCGCCGGGACGACGGCGGTGACGTTGACCGCGAAGAGCACCGCGGCGGCGGCACCGATCCCGGCCTGGCTGTCGAGCCCGAAGGCGTAGAGAAGCGCCCAACAGGCGGAGAGCTGGATCGCCCAGGCGCCGAGTTGGGCGGCCGCGGCGGCGGCTCCCTCGCGCGGGTCGCGGAAGATTTTCAGGCCGGCCCGGACCTGGACCATCGCCCGGTGCGCGGCGGCACCGATCCGCGCGAGCCGACCATTGCCGGTCTGCCGCATGACGAAAGGCGCCACGAGAACGACGACGAGCAGGATCAGCGGCACGAGGCTGAAGAGAAAGAGGTGTTCGGTGCCGGAGTGGAAGAGCGAGGTGGTCGAGACGATGATCACCCCGAGCAGCGCCAACGCCACCAGGTTCAGCAAGGTCTGCGACACCAGCGTTCCGAGCAGCACCGGGAAGGTCTCCCGCATCCTGCCGGTCCGGCGCGAAAGCGCGAGTGCCCTCGCGGGCTCTCCTAGACGAGCCGGCAAGGTCGCCGACATCAGCACGCCGATCATCGTCGCCGAGGTGACGTCGCGACGGCGGACCGGACGATCGGGCAGGGCCGCGCGCGTGATCCAGTACCAGGAGGCGGCGCGGAAGAACATCGAGATCGACATCAGGGCGAAGCCGACGACGACCCAACTGAAATCGGATTCGACGATGCTTTTGCCGACTTCGTCGAGGCCGATCCGCTTCAGCGCCTCCCAGGTGAGGAAGGCGCCAAGCACGGTGGCCAGGCCGAAGCCGGCCCGGCGGGCGAGGCGGCGGCCGCGCTTGCCCTCGGCCACCGGGGCCGGGTCGAGCGAAGGAAGCTTCTGCGGCGGGATCGGCCGGTTGCCGTCGGCCGGGCGAAGGCCTACCCAGTGGGCGGCGCGGGCGGCCGCGCCGACCGGCGCCGGCGTGGCCAGCGCGCGCTCGTACACGGTCGTCACCTGATCGGCGATCCGCGGCCAGGCATAGCGCTTGGCGCTGTGGCGGGCGGCGGCGCCCATCGCGGCGAGCCGCTGCGGTTCATGCGCGACCCGCTGCAACTCCTCGGCGAGGCGCTGCGGATCGCCGGGCGGCACCAGCAGGCCGTCGACGCCGTCGGTGACGACGTCGCTGTAGCCGGCGATCCCCGAGGCGATGACCGGCGTGCCGGCCGCGAAGGCCTCGGTCAGGACCATGCCGAAGCTCTCACCGGAGAGCGACGGCGCGCAGAGCACGTCAGCCGCATGCAGCTCGGCCCACAGCTCCTCCTCCGAGACGCGCCCGCGGACGTCGATCGAGCCCATCAGCTCGGGATCGGCCAGCCAGCGGGTGACGTCCTCCTTCTCGGCGCCGATCACGGTCAGCTTCGAAGGCACATGCTCGACCAGGGCGTTGAAGGCGCTCAGCAGGATCGGCAGCCCCTTGCGCTCCTCCGGGCGGCCGACGAAGAGGATCTGCAGCTCCTCCCCCGGTTTGGTGAGACCCGCGGGCGGAGCATCGACGTCGACGCCGTTGGGGATGATCGTGTACTCGCCGCCGAACCAGCGCATCCCGGTCCAGGCGGCCGCCTCGGAGACGGCGATCCGGGCCGAGAGGCGGTTGAACATGCGGCGCGCGCCCATCGCGCTGGCGGCGTAGTTGGGGAACGGCTTGGTCGAGTAGGCGTGGAAGGTGCCGACGACCGGCGTCCGCGCGGCGAGCACGGCGTTCCAGCCGACCAGCGGCGCCAACGGCTCGTGGACGTGGAGGACGTCGAATTCCTCGGCGCGGACCGCCCGACGCGGCATCACGTAACCGGAGTAAGGAAGGATCGAGGAGTTGGAGACCGAGCCGTTGGCACCGAAGCCGACGGTGCGCCCCAGCGGCGTCAGGTAGTCCGGCAGATCGAGCTCCGGTGCGGCTGCCTTGTGCGTGGCACGGCTGATCACACCGGGCGGATCGACCGGTGCGAGGACGCGCACATCGTGGCCACGGCCGAGGAACTCCTCGGCGAGCGCTTCGACGTGCCGGTTGACGCCCCCTTGGAAAGACCAGGAATATGGCGATACAAGACCTATGCGCACGAGCACCTAAGGGTAGACGACGGGACGGTCCTCATG
>JAFDWD010000340.1 GCA_018268695.1 Actinomycetota bacterium | reverse complement strand
TCCCCAGCGCCTCGAGGAGCGCCGCGTAGAACTGCGGCTCGAGCGCGCCGACCGCGACCCACCCCCCGTCGGCGCACTGGTAGGTGTCGTAGAAGGGCGCGCCGCCGTCGAGCAGGTTGACGCCGCGCTCGTCGCGCCAGGCGCCCATCCCGAGGAAGCCGTGCAGCATCCCGGCGAGGTTGGCGGCGCCGTCGGTGATCGCCGCGTCGACGACCTGCCCGATGCCGGTCGCCCGCGCGTGCAGCAGCGCGCCGAGGACGCCGATCACGAGGTAGGTGCCGCCCGCGCCGAAGTCCCCGACCAGGTTGACCGGCGGCACCGGCTTGCGGCCCGGCTCGCCCACCATGTGGAGGACGCCGGAGATCGCCAGGTAGGTGATGTCGTGGCCGGCGGTGTGGGCGTAGCGCCCCGTCTGCCCCCACCCGGTCATCCGGCCGTAGACCAGCGCCGGATTGCGCGCCAGGCACTCCTCGGGGCCGAGCCCGAGGCGCTCCATCACCCCGGGCCGGAAGCCCTCGATCAGGACCTCGGCCGCGGCGATCAGCCCGAGCGCCTCCTCCAGCCCCGCCGCCGATTTGAGGTCGACCTGCCGCGCGTCCCGACCGCGGTCGAGCACCGGCGAGGCCCCCCAGGCGAGCCCCGCGCTCCGCGGCCGTTCGATCCGCGTCACCTCGGCGCCGAGGTCGGCGAGCATCATCCCGGCGAAGGAGATCGGCCCGATCCCCGCCATCTCCACCACCTTGACTCCCTGCAGCGGCCCCATGGCGCCCCACCCTAGAAGGTCGGCGGCGCCGTTTGTACTAACCACCAAAGGCCCGCCGGCCTCCGGCGAGGGGACGAGGCAGGCGCCGCTAGCGTCGATCCGAGCCGATAACGAAGCGCGGCAAGGGAAGCCGGGCCGGCCTTTTAGGAGGAGCGATGAGCACTGCCGAGACCGGGACGAGCCAGGAGGCTCAGAACAAAGCGACCGTCACCGAGTTCATGGAGGTCTTCAGCAAGGGAAACGTCGACGACATCCTGGCGATGATGGACGAGTCGGCCACCTGGTGGGTGGCGGGAACGATGGAGGGCATCTCCGGGACCAAAGACAAGCAGGGCTTCGGCGAGATGCTCGGCGGCATCTCCTCCGGCGTCGAGGGCGGCGCGATCCGCCTCACCCCGCTGGCCTGGACCGCCGAGGGCGACCGGGTCGCGGTCGAGACCGAAAGCTACGCCGAGGTGAAGAACGGCCGCACCTACAACAACCTCTACCACTTCGTCTTCGAGGTCCGCGACGGCAAGATCCAGAGCGTCAAAGAGTTCCTCGACACCGAGCACACCACCGCCGTCTTCCTCGCTCCCTAGTCAGATCGCGGTGTCGACGTCGTAGTCGAACTCGCCGCAGCGACCGCCGGAGCGGCGGCGGGGCGCGGTGCGGGAGCGGGCGACCTCGATGCCGCGCTCGCGCAGCGGCCCGGCGTGGGAGGCGTCGAGCGGACGGACCGAGACCGGGTCCAGCTCGAGCAGCGTCGCGGCGGCGAGATCGAACGCGCGCGGGTCCTCCGGGTCGGCGTCGCGGAGGTGGATCAGGATCCCCTCCTCGGCGCGCGCGAACCGCCGCAGGACCGCGACCAGGCTGCTCTCCCCGGACGGCTGCAGGCTGACGAGCAGGTCATCGACCGGCGAGGAGGTGCGGATCGCCAGCGGGACCTCGGCTCGAGCCGCCACCTCCCCGCGCACCAGCGCCGCGTGTTCTTCGCCGGTCTCGTCGCTGCGGAGGCTGACCGCGGTGAAGGCTCCTTGGGGGGTGACGACGCGGCGGCGGGCGACGGCCCGGACCGGGCGCTCGACGGCGATCCGACGGGCGGCCACCTCGGTGACCGTGGTCAGCGGCAGGCCGAGGCGCGCGGCGGCCGCCCGCACCTCCCCGGCCGAGGCCGTCCGTCCCGACTCGTCGAGCACCGCGCAGACGGCCGCGGTGCCGGAGCCACCGGCGAGCCGGACCAGGTCGAGCGCCGCCTCCGGCACCCCGCGCACCGCGAACACCCCGGCGTCGGCGGCGATCAACGGCGGCACGTGGCCGGGGACCACGAGGTCGGAGGCGCGGGTCGCGGGATCGGCCACGGCCCGCGCCGTGTTGGCCCGGTCCCCCGCCGAGATCCCCGTCGTCGTCCCCTCCCGGGCGTCGACCGACACCCCGATCCGTCGCGAGCCCCTGGCCGCGGGGAGGTCGCGGGGGGTCTGCTCGGGGACGCGAAGCTCCTGGCAGCGCTCGGCGGTGAGGACGACGCTGAAGATCCCGCCGCCCGCGTCGAGCATCGCGACGACGTCCTCGGGGCTCGTCCCGCGGGCGTCGCGCAACAGGTGCCCGACGCCCTGGTCGTCGAGCAGGGCGACGGTCCCGCCGCGGCGGATCGCCTCGATCGCGGCGTCTGCCGGGGCGCCCGTCACCGTCCCGTCCAGACCGGCGCGCGCTTCTCGGCGAAGGCGGCGGCGCCCTCCCGGGCATCCGCGGACTCCATGATGCGATCGATGAACGCCTGCTGGCGCGACCAGGCCTCGGCCTCCGGCAGCTCGACCAGCTGGTCGACGATCTCCTTCGAGACCCGTACCGCCAGCGGCCCGTTGGCGGCGATCGTGGCGGCCAGCTCGAGCGCCGCCGAGAGCGCATCGCCGTCGTCGCAGAGCCGGTTGACCAGGCCGAGCTCGTAGCCGCGCGCGGCGTCGATCAGCTCCCCGGTCAGCGCCAGCTCCATCGCCACGTGGTGAGGGATCCGACGCGGCAGGCGGAGCAGCGCCCCGGCCCCCGCGATCAGCGCCCGCTGCGTCTCCGGGATGCCGAGCCGGGCGCCCCGGCCGGCGACGATCAGATCACAGGAGAGCGCGATCTCGAGCCCGCCGGCGACGGCGAACCCCTCGACCGCGGCGACCATCGGCTTCACCGGTGGCCGTTCGCAGATGCCGGCGAACCCGCGGCCGCCGGCGTGCGGGGTCTCGCCGCGCAGGAACGCCTTCAGGTCCATGCCGGAGCAGAACGCCTTCCCCGCGCCGGTGATCACGCCCACCCGCAGCCCGTCCTCGGCCTCCAGCCGCTCGACCGCGGCGGCGACCCCCTCGGCGAGGGCGCCGTCCACCGCGTTGCGCGCCTCCGGCCGGTTCAGCGTGACGAGCAGGACCCCGTCGCGCTCCTCGGTGAGGACCGCCGCCGCCATCACGCCGTCCAGGTCGCGCTGGCGCCCATCGTGATGTCGAATCCGGTGCCGCTGATGTGCTTGCCGCGCTCGCCGGCGAGGAAGACGACGATCGCCGACACCTCCTCCGGCTCGATCCACGGTTCCGGCAGTTTGTGCAGCGCTTCTTCGATCGTCGCCTCGATGTCGGCCGTGGTCGGCGACTCCAGATCGGGGCGGAACACGTGGTAGAGCGCCTGGTTCTCGAACATCATGTCCGTCTTCACGCAGGCCGGGCAGATCGCGTTGACGTTGATGTGGTGCGGGGCCAGCTCCAACGCCGCGGACTTGACCAGCCCGATCACTCCCCACTTGGCGGCGACGTAGTTGCCGAAGTTCGCCATCCCCGCCCGCCCCGCGGTCGAGGCCGTGCAGATGATCCGCCCCGAGTTCTGCTTTTTCATCTCCCGGGCCGCGGCCCGGACCGTGTGGAAGACCCCGGTGAGGTTGATGTCGATGACCGTCTGCCACTGCTCCTCGGTCATCTCGGCGATTTCGGCGGCGGCCCAGATGCCGGCGTTGGCGCAGACGACGTCGAGGCTGCCGAACTCCGCCACCGCGGCTGCCGCCGCGCCGTCGACCGCGTCGGCATCGCGGACGTCGACGGTCAGCGAGAGCGCCTTGACGCCCTCGGCCTCGACCGCGCGGACGGTCTCGGCCAGATCGTCGGCGACGGCAAGCGGGTACGGCACCGGCCCAAGCTGCTCCTGGTGCAGGTCGGTGACGACGACGTTCGCGCCCTCACGAGCCAGCGCGACGGCGTGGGTGCGACCCTGGCCGCGGGCCGCCCCGGTGATCAGCGCGGTCTTCCCTTCGAGTTCCTTCATCTCTCCTCCTGTTCGGTGAACCAGCGAGCCTCGGCGAGCAGGGCGGGGACGTCGTGCTCGAGCGCCGCCGCGTAGGGGGCGTCGGTGCGTCCGGCGACGAAGTGCGCGTGGGCGCCCTCGACGATCGCCGCCAGCTTCCAGAACGCGAGCGCCATGTAGTAGGGCAGGTGCTCAAGGGAGCGGCCGCTGCGCTGCTCGTACACCGCCGCCAGCTCGGCGCGTCCCGGGGCGCCCTCCACCCGGCTGATCGCCTGCACCCACGGCATCCCGAGCGGCTCCGCACGCTCCGACCCCCAGAAGCCGAGGAAGAGTCCGACGTCCAGCAACGGGTCGCCGATCGTCGACATCTCCCAGTCTATGATCGCCGCCAGCCGCGGCCGCGGCGCCACCTCGAAGAGGCAGTTGTCGACGTGGAAGTCGCCGTGGAGGATCCCAGGCGGGACGTCGGGTGGACGGTTGGCCTCGAGCCACGCGGCGACCGGCTCGAAGTCGGGCAGCTCACGGTGGCGGTAGCGGTAGAGCTG
>JAFDWD010000033.1 GCA_018268695.1 Actinomycetota bacterium | reverse complement strand
GCGTCGGACTGGTGCGCGATCACGGCGTGGACGAGCGCCGGCTTGTCGGCGAAGTAGTGGTAGAGCTGGGAGCTGGAGACTCCGGCCGCCTCCTTGATGTCCTCCATCCCGGTGCCGGCGACGCCGCGCTCGAAGATCAGCTCGGCCGCCGCGGTGACGATCCGCCCGCGCGTCTCCGCCCCCTTCTTGGTCAGCCGTGGTGCGTCCGTCGCCATCCACCGAGGATACCGACAGTTCTGGATTTGACAATCCATAATCTATGTGCCAGTTTGGATCTCATAATCCAGTTTCGACGAAAGGACGCAGGATGGAACTCGAGGGCAAGAAGGCACTGGTCACCGGCGGCACCTCCGGGATCGGACGAGAGGTGGCGAGGCAGTTGGCGGCGCTCGGCGCGGAGGTCTGGCTCAGCGGGCGCGACGCGGCGCGCGGGGCCGAGGCCGTCGCCGAGATCGAGGGCGCCGGTGGCCGGGCCCACTTCGTCGCCGCCGACCTGGCCGACTTCGAGGCGATCGGCAAGCTGGCGGCGGAGGTCGGCGCGGTCGACATCCTCATCAACAACGCGGGCATCTTCACCTTCGCCCCCACGCCCGACGAGACCCTCGATGCCTACCAGGCGATGTTCGACGTCAACGTCCGCGCGCCGTTCTTCCTCACCGCCGCGCTGGCGCCGGGGATGGCGGGCCGTGACGGCGCGATCGTCAACGTCTCCACCATGGTCGCCGAGCTCGGCATGGCGGGCAGCAGCGCCTACGCGGCGAGCAAGGCGGCCCTGGCGTCGCTGAACCGGACCTGGGCGAGCGAGTTCGCCGATGCGGGTGTCCGCGTCAACACCGTCACCGTCGGCCCGACGGAAACCGGCGGCGCCTCGTCGATGTCCGAGGAGCAGGTCGGCTTCGTCCGCGGCCTGACGAAGCTTGGCCGCAGCGCCGACCCGACCGAGATCGCCGCGGCGATCGTCTTTCTCGCCTCCCCCGGTGCGAGCTACATCACCGGCGCCAACCTGGCCGTGGACGCCGGCGCCACCACGATCATGGCCTGACGGACCACCAAGGGGACGGCCCGGGCCGGAGCGATCGCCTCCGGCCGGGGCCACAAGCCATCCCCCTTAGTTCGACTTGTTCGGACCAGCCGCCGGTACCAGTGCCGAGATCACGGACATCTTCATTTCCCCTTCACCCCCTCCCCGCCATCCAGATTTTGATTTCCGGCGGGTAAAACAGACAAAAAGGCGCCCTTTTTCCAGAGCATTGTTCGGCCAGAGACCGGATTTCATCCCATCGACCGGCCCTTTACGTGGTACACATCGAGTGAAGTGGATAAATCAAACGTTCAAGACGATTGATGAACGACCTCGACGCAAGTGGTCGTCGGCCCCGGCGTGAATTTCAGAAGACTCGCGCTGAAATCCTCAGTCACCCCCTGCGCGTACGGATGCTGGAGATCGCCAACGAATTCGACGTCAGCGCGGTCAGTTTCGTTCGCGGCGGTTACGCGCGGACACTGCTCAACCATCTCGACGAGGGCACGGCCGTGTCCCAGGTCGCCTACCACTTCCGCAAGCTCCTGAAAGCGGGCTGCGTCGAGGTTGTCGAGCACCACGTCCGCCGTGGCGCGGTCGAAAACGTCTACCGGGGAGTCGCGCGCGTATTCCTCGACACCGCGGAATGGAAGACCGTCGACCCGGACCGACGCCGGGAAATCACCAGCGTCACCTTGCAGGCTCTGATGGCGCGCGCCGAAAGCGCGGTGCTCGAAGGCACCTTCGACGCCCGCGACGACCGCTGGCTCGCCTGGGTGCAGATGTCCCTCGACGAGCAAGGGTGGGACGAGATCTGCGCGCTCTGCACGCGGATGATGGACGACGTCGAACGGGTCCGGGAGGCGGCCG
>JAFDWD010000339.1 GCA_018268695.1 Actinomycetota bacterium | reverse complement strand
GATCCTGACGGGACGATCACCAAATACGAATGGGATCTCGACGGCAACGGCTCCTACGAGACGAACACCGGGACGACCAACAAAACCAGCCGCACCTACACCACCGCGGCGACGACCAACGTCGGCCTGCGGGTGACCGACAACTCGGGCGCGACCAGCACCACGACGGTGCCGGTGGTGGTCCGCGGCCCCTACCAGGCGGCCGTCCTCGGCACCCCCGGCCTGGTCGATTACTGGCGCCTCGGTGAGGCCTCCGGCACCACCCTCGCCGACTCGGTCGGGAGCGCCAACGCGACCGCCTTCAACGGCGTCACCCTGAACGTGTCGCATCCGCTGACCTCTGACAACAACACCGCCGCCACCTTCGACGGCTCGAACGACTACGCGAGCGCCGCGGTCAACCTCTCCGGCACCTCCAAAGTGACGATCGAATTCTGGTTGCGCTGGAACGAACTCCTGTTCAGCAGCAACAACGACCAGGTCCTGGAGCTGACCAACAACTTCAACAACAACAACGGCGGCTTCCTGATCAACCCCGCCTCGAGCACCTCCAGCGGGCGCTTCGAAGTGGCGATCGGCCGCGGCACCTCCCGCAACAACATCTACTTCACCCGTCCGAGCACTCTCACCTGGCACCACTACGCGATCGTGATCGACACGACGGCCGCGGCGGCGAACCAGATCCTCGCCTACGTCGACGGCAAAGCCGTCTCGGTCAGCAAGGGCTCGAGCGGAACGGGTGCCGGCGCCTTCGCCAACTCGACGCTCTACTTCATGTCGCGCGGCGGGACCACCCAGTTCGCGCCGGGCAGCCTCGACGAGGTGGCGATCTACAACACCGCCCTTTCGGCCACGCAGATTGCGCAGCATTACGCCGCGCGCTAACTCAAATCGGGTGCCGGGCTCCCTGAATTACCCGCAATTTGCATAGCTCCTTACCAATTTTTTAGCTTCAGCGTGTGCTACCTGGGTACGGTGCCCGCCACATAGGAATATTCGTCCAAGGATTTGCGTAGGACAAACGTCCATCCCCACGCAAAGACCCCTCGGCCGATCCGGGAGACGGGCCGAGGACAGATGCGATGACCAATCGCGGGAGGAAACCGATGATCAGCAGCGAGAAAAGACGGCGCGCGCGCCTGCGCGCGATCGCGATCGCCCTCTTCAGCCTGGTGGCTCTCCTGGTGGCGAGCTCGCTTGCATTCGCCAAGGTCGGGCTCGACGGCAATGTCGTGAGCAGCTCCGGCAAGCGGATCGGGCTCGACGAATTGATCCGCGCGCGTGCCCAAGGCAAGGCACACCACAAGGCGCGCAGGCATCACCGTCACAAGCGACATCACCGTAAGGGCTCCAAGCACCAGGGCTCACAGGGCCGCACCGAAGGCACTCCTTCGAAGACCCCCGCCGGCTCGAAGGCGCCGACCACCGAATCGCCCGCGACCTCCACCCCACCGGCCACCCAGACTCCCGGCGGCCCGCCGGCCCCGCCCGCCCCGACCCCTCCCCCGGCCGCCTGCACCACCTTCGCGAGCAGTGTCGCCACCGCCCAGAGCGCGGTCAGCTCCGGCGCTCCAGGCACCGTCGTCTGCCTCGCCGACGGCAGCTACGGCGCGGTCAACCTGAGCGGTTCGAAGGCGAGTCCCGGAGTGACCTTGCGGGCGACCGACCCAGGGGCCGCGTCGATCGGCGGGGCCACCATCTCCGGCACCGGCCTCACCCTCGCCTACTTCAACGTCACCGACGAAGTCGAAGTCAAAGAGGGCTCGAGCCTGATCACGATCCAGGACAACAAGATCACCGGCGGCTACTTCGGGGTCGACGCCTGCAACTCGGACTCGACCACCTGCAACGACGTGAAGATCGTCGGCAACAAGTTCGAAGGCCCCTACGGCGAGGACGGGATCCGCGCCAATCGCTACCACGATGGCAACGGCGACGGGGTCGGCCTCCTGGTCGAAGGCAACGAGTTCACCGGCATCCGTGAGAACGGAAATCACTCCGACTGCCTGCAGGCGGTCTGGACCGGCGACAACCTGGTCTTCCGCAAGAACTACCTGCACGACAACCGCTGCCAGGGGTTCTTCGTCAAGGACCAGAACTCGCTCTGCGGGTCGGGCAGCTCCGGCGTCTGCGGGCCGGTCGAAGGGATCCGAGTGGAAGACAACCTCTTCCTTCGCGACCAGGAACCGTGCGCGTCGAGCGCCCCCGGATGCGGGCAGCCGACGATCGTGCACATCTTCGGCCCCTACACGAACGCGGTGATCTCCCACAACACCGTCTGGGGCGACGGGTTGACGTCGCAACTGGCCCTGCGCGAAGGAGTCGCGGCGGGCACGCGGGTAGAAGAAAACGCGATCTACCGGTTCTGGACCGACACCAACGCCTCTCAGGCGGCCTTCCAGAACAACACCTATTGCATGATCGAAGGGGCCTGGCCGTCCGCGCGGCCGGGCAGCAGCATCGAATGCGCCCCCGCCTTCGCCAACACGGGGGCCGACGACTACCGCCTCGCCAGCGGGCGCGGGGTCGACTGGGCACCGTCGGAAGTGCATTTCGGTCCCTGAGGGAGTCGCGCTAGAAAGCGGGCGCCGCGCCCGTTGATCGGGTATGCG
>JAFDWD010000338.1 GCA_018268695.1 Actinomycetota bacterium | reverse complement strand
GTCGCCAGCATCACCCCGGTGACGAGCCCGGCGAACGAGGTCGGCAGCACGACCTTGACGATCGTCTTCCACTTCGGCGTGCCGAGCGCATAGCTGGCTTCGCGGAGGTGGTTCGGGACGATCTTCAGGACCTCCTCGGCGGAGCGGATGACGATCGGGATCATCAGCACCGAGAGGGCGATCGAGCCCATGATCCCCATCTGGATGCCGGGGCCGAAGAAGAGCTCGAAGAGCGCGTAGGCGAAGAGGCCGGCGACGATCGAGGGGATCCCGGTCATCACGTCGACGAAGAAGGTGAGCGCGCGGCGCAGCGGCCCGCGCCCGTACTCGTTCATGTAGATCGCCGCCATGATGCCGATCGGGACCGAGATGACGACGGCGCAAGCGGTGATGATCAGCGTGCCGACGATCGCGTGCTCGGCGCCGCCGCCGGTGATGGCGCCGCGGCTGGTGGTGGTGAAGAATTCCCAGTTGAGGCCCGCGGCGCCGCGCTTGATCACCTCGTAGAGGAGCGAGATCAGCGGCGCCATGGCGATACCGAAGGCGGCGGCGATGGCCATCGTGATCGCGCGGTCCTTGGCGCGACGCCGACCCTCGACGGCCCGCGACCAGGCGTAGATCGCGACGATCGCGATCGGTAGGCCGATGACGAGCATCAGCGCGATCGTGAACCAGCCGAGCGCCGCCTCGATCACGCCGGCGAACACCAAGGAGCCGACGACCGCGCCCCACGGGGCCCAGTTCGGCAGCGCCCCGCCGCCACCCTCCTGGGCGGAGAAGATCGAGCGGTCGGCGACGGCGGTCGCGTTGTCGGGTGGGGGCGTCACTTACTTCACCTCCGAGCGGGCGATGATCCAGCGAGCGATGAAGTTCGTCGCCAGGGTGATCACGAAGAGGACGAGGCCGGTGGCGATCAGCAGGTTGATCGCGAGGCCGGAGGACTCGGGGAAGTTGAGGGCGATGTTGGCGGCGATCGTCGAGGGGTTGGCCTGGCTGATCAGGTTGAAGGTGACGCCGCCGGAGACGGAGAGGATGATCGCGACC
>JAFDWD010000337.1 GCA_018268695.1 Actinomycetota bacterium | reverse complement strand
CGGGCTTCCGCCGACCGTCCACGATGCGCGGGCGGAGAGGGCGGCGGTCGCCGCAGTCCTCGACCGGCGGGTCGACCTGGCGCTGGCCGCCGCGCGGGTCTCGGTGCCCGACCACATCGTCGCCGAGCTGGGGGAGAGGCCGCCCAGGGGTCGCGAGCGGGTCGCCTGGGACGGAGCGGTGCGCGATATCGAAGCCTTCCGCCTCGCGAACGGGATCCGGGACCGTGACTCCGCTCTCGGTCCCGAGCCGAATGACCGGGCGGCGCGCGCGGACCGCATCCGTGCGCAGGACTCGGTCAGGCGCGCGCAACGAGAGCTCGGGATCGAGCGGGCGCCGGCGATCGAGCGGGGGCAGACGGTGGAGATCGAGCTATGAGGGGGTGGCGCTGAATGGCCGCGCTTCGCGTGGAGGTCGACGAGGAGCTGATCGAGCAGATCGCCAGGCGCGCCGCCGAGCTGATCGGCGAGCGCTCGGAGTCCGCGTCGAAGGACGGCTGGCTCCGCGGCGCCGACCGGATCGCCGCCTATATCGACGCGCCGCGCTCGCGGGTCTACGCGCTTGTCTCGGCCAGGCGCATCCCGGTCCACCACGACGGCTCGGCGCTGATCGCGCGGCGCTCGGAGCTCGACCGTTGGTTGGTGCAGGGTGGCGGGCTGCGTACCTGACCGCTGCTGCGCGGGTGTTACGGAAACCCGGTGGACGGCGGCTTTGGCGCCCGCGATCGTTGCGCCGTCCTCGCGGCCTTCAAGCCCCGGCTACGCCGGGGCTCCTTGCGGCCCTCGCCTGCGGCTCGGGTTCCGGCCACTGCGGGCGGCGCGGTTCTGCGGTTGTCAAAGCCGCCGGACGGGCGAGGGACGGGAGTTCGGCGCGATCCGAAGCGCCGGGCGGTGATCCAAGACGAGACGCAAGGAGAGACTGCATGGCAAAGCTGACCAAGACCTCGATCCCCGGCATCTACCGGCGTCACGTGCAGGGCTGCCCAAACGTGAACGGCAAGGGTCGCTGCCACTGCAAGTACGCCGTTTCGAGAAGGCATCGCGGCCGACAGCGGTTCGAGACCTACCGGACCTTCGAGGAGGCGCGCGCGGCGAAAGGTCGCCAGGACGCCGGGGAAACCAGACCGAAGTCGAAGGTCAAGTTCGGCGAGTACTTCGCGGACTGGATCGAGACCTACGCCGGGCGGACCAAGCGAGGCTTCGGGGAGGAGACCCGCACCGAGTACCGGCGTTCGATCCGGGACGATGCGCTGCCGCTCTGGGAGAGCTTGTCGATGGCCGAGATCGACCAAGCGGAGGTGCGTCGTCTTTACAAGTCGATGCTGGACGCCGGTAAGTCCCATGCTGCGATGAAGAAGACGCGCGGGGCGCTGTCGCCGCTCTTCAACACCGCGATCGAAGAGAGGTTGATCGACTTCAACCCCGTGACCGGCGTGAGGATCCCGGCGCCGCCTAAGAACGTCGCAGAGGACGAAGACGAGGAGCGCGCCAAGGCCCTCAAGCGGAGCGAGCTGGCCGCCTTCCTCGATGCCGTCGATCCCGACTGGCGGCTGTTCTTCGAATTCCTGACCGTCACCGGCCTGCGGATCGGAGAGGCGATCGGGCTCAACTGGAAGAACGTCGTCCTGGTCGGCGACGAGCCGCGAATCAGGGTGCGAGAGCAGATCTACAAAGGGCGGCGGAAGAAGTATCTGAAGAGCGACGAGGGGAAACGGGACATCCCGCTCGCCCCTGCGTGGGTCGATCGACTGACCGCCCACAGGGACGCCACCTATCAGGGCGATGACTCGCCGGTCTTCGCATCGGCGGTGGGCACGCCGCTCGTACCCGGGAACGTCTACCGGCGCGTGCTGGCACCTGCCGCGATCGACGCAGGTCTCTACGTCCAGGTCGGCCCCGATGTTGCCGAAGTCGAGCTACGTGAGGTGGTGATGCGTTCGGGGCGGCGGCATCTCGCACCGGTCGGCGGCGACGCGACGTTGTGCGGGCGGCGGGGTGCGTTGGCGCCGTCGACCGACGACCTCTCTCTCCCGTCCTGTGCGATCTGCGGGACGGCCGCCGAGGGACTCTCACGGAAGGGCCGCAAGGCTGCGATCGCCTTCCACGCCTTCCGTCATACCTGCGCGTCTCTGCTTTTCGCCGAAGGCAGGAACGTCAAGCAGGTCGCCAAGTGGCTCGGGCATGCGGACCCGGCATTTACGTTGCGTGTCTACGTGAGCCTCCTCGATGAGGGCCTCGGGGAAGGGCTGGAGCTAATCCCGTCGTCCGACCCGGTCGGCGTGGCGGCAGCGAATCACACTCGCGCCTGAGAGTCGCCTTTGGGGCCTACGGCCTGGCGACGAGAAGCGTGTGTCGCGGCAGCACGGCGGCGAGCGGAAGGCTCGATGGCAGTTGTTGGAGTCGGGCGAGGAAATGCGAGTTGGACCGCCTGCTGCGCCCGCCTTGTCGGATCGTGGCGTCGCGGAGAGGATTTGCCACCTGATCCGAGGAGTGACCGATCGGAGTAGCGAGCCCCGGACAAACACGCGTCTGCACGGCTCTCAACCCGCGCAAGCCAGCGGTGGGTGCGGTGCCCGTCGGGTACAGATGCGGGCGGGGTACGGGATGTCGGGATCCTGCGGTCATCTGTCCGGGACCGGCGGGAACATGGCACCCGTGGCCGGTGCCGTGGAACTCCCGATGACCGAGAGTCTCCGCAGGGAGTATGAGCAGATGCTCGTGCGGTTGGAGAAGGGACGCGAGCGGGCGCAGCGACTGAGGGAGCTCGCCGACCAGGCCGCCGACCAGGTCGTCGCCGACGAGCGGCTGGTGCGCTCTCTGGCCGAGGTGCTGGGAGTTTCGCCGCAGGCGACGATCCACGACCTTGGCGGGGCGCTTCGCGGGCAGAGGCTGCGCGAGGTCGCCGTCGAGGTGTTGAAGAAGCACCTCCATCCGGGCGAGGAAGTCCATTACCGCCAGTGGTTCGAGATGCTCCGCGCCGAGGATGTCGTGGTGGCCGGTAAAGACCCGCTCGCGACCTTTCTGGCCCAGGTCAGTCGCTCCGAGGCCGTCGAGGCCGTCGGCGGTCGCTCGGGCCGTTATCGCCTCCGCGCGGTCGCGTAATCCCTCAAGCCCCGGCCTGGGTCGGCCACGACCCACGTATTTGGCCGTTTTCCGCGCCGGTGGCGTGGCGGTTCCGTCCGCGGCGTATGCATAGCTACCTACAGGCGCGTCGTAGCTACGTCTTCTACGAGTCGGGATTCGAAGCATCGGCCGCGCATCGATCAATCCACCCGAACGAACTGAAAGACGAGCATGAACGTCAGCGAGTACATCACCGAGAACAGGCGATTGCCCCACCCCGACCTGTCGGCGGCCTGGGGCTCGATCGTCGCGGCCGAGGAGATCAAGGACCGGCTGCTGAACCAGGCCGCATTGGCGCTCCGCCTGCGCGCGGAACTCCCTTTCGACACGACGTCGCTGCACGGGCTGGTCCTGCTCTATGGGCCACCGGGGACGGGCAAGACGACGCTAGCGCGCGGGGTCGCTCAGCAGCTGGCGCCGCTCGCCGGCGGGTCGGCGCGGCTGATCGAGATCAACCCCCATGGTCTGATGAGCGCCGAGCATGGCCAGTCGCAGCAGCGTGTTTTCGAGCTGCTCTGCGAGCACATCCCGATGCTCGCCGACGACGGGGTGCCGACGATCGTCCTTCTCGACGAGGTGGAGTCGATGGCGGTCGCGCGCAGCGCCGCGTCGCTGTCGGCGAATCCCGCCGACGTTCATCGGGCGACCGACGCCGTGCTGATGGCGCTCGATCGCAACGCCCGCGCCCACCCACACCTCGTCACGATCGCCACCTCGAACTTCACGCTGGCGCTCGACGAAGCGTTCCGCTCGCGCGCGGACGTGAGCATCGAGGTGCCGCTCCCCGACCAGGCCGGGGCCCTCGCCATCCTGCGGCGAACGCTCGCCGACTTCGGGCAGCGCTACCGGAAGCTCGGTCTTCTCGCCCAAGACCCGCACCTCGCCCAGGTCGCCCGCGAGCTGGTCGGGCTGGACGGCCGGCGCATCCGTAAGGTCGTCACCGAGGCGCTCGCCGGGAGCCGCGCGACGGTTCTCGATCCCGACAAGCTGCGGACCCCCGACCTGCTTGCGGCCGCCCGACGCCTGAAGGGCGCGGAGGAGAGTGAGGTCGAGCGTGCAGCGGCATAGGGAGATCGCCTCCGCGCCGAAGCGCAACGCGGCGGAGGTCTGGCACACCGTCCGCGACCTGGTGGGCGACACGCTCGAGCGCAGCGCCTCCTTCGAGCGCCGCGATGTCGAGGTGGCGCTCGACCCGCTCGACGGGCTCGCCCGCATGATGATCTCCGGGGGGCATCTCGAGGAGCATCCGTTGGTGCTCGTGGCCGGCGAGCTGTGGCTCGGGATCACGACGGTGTCGGGCGGTCCGGCGCTGAGCGTCGAGGAGAACCTGAACCCGGTACCGGGAGCCGCTGGCGCGAGCGACTGGACGCTGCACATACCGCAGGTGGAGCCCATGGCAACGCTCGTCCGCACGACGGTGAAGGGGCACGACCACCTCTCGGCCGACGAGCCGACCGCGCAGCCTCGGTCCGCCGCCAAGGCCAGCGCCGGTGTCGACCTTGACGCGCTCGCGCGCTGGGCTCGGGAGGCCGCATGAGCACCGCGACCGCGACGACGACCTATACCTACACGCAAACGGCTACCTACCTGAGCGACGTGATCATGGGCACGATCGGCGACGTCCTCGCCCTGCTCGGGATCACACCCGACGGCCCGAGCCGATGGGACCGGGACCAGAGCGCGATCGCGGCCTGGATCGAGGAGCAGTCGCTCAAGATGGTGGTGCTCGAGTGCCGTCGGCCCGACGGGAAGGTCAGGCCGATCTTCGAGTTTCCCGTCACCTACAAGTCAACGGGAGAGGGCGAGTTCGAAAACTCGCGCGCGGCGATGGCGCGGGCCCACGCGAAGATCAGCTCGGTCCCGGCGGGTACCACGTACCAGCTCTTCTGCACGTACCGCTCCGCACACACGTCTCAGCCGGGCTGGGGCCCCGGGACGCGCGCCTCGACGGAGGGGCTGCGATCGACCTCCTTCGGCACGCTGGCCGAGGCCCCGCACGCCAGCGCCGGCGCCCGCTACCTCAGATAAGGATCGATATATGACCTACGTCGATGACGCCTTCGCCAAGTGCAAGAGCACCCTCGAGATCACTACCACCGAGCAGAACTTCGCGTCCTCAAAGCACGCCGACATCCGCAGCGTGGTCAGGTCAAGCTGGCAGCTCGACGACGACTTCCTGACCGGCAGCTACCGGCGCAACACGAAGACGAAGAGGCTCAAGGACGTCGACATCTTCGTCGTGATCGACCCTGCGGGCCAGCAGGCAGGCCTCCGTGACCAGCACCCCTCCGCGGTCCTCGCCGAGCTCCGAAAGGTGCTGGAGACCAAATACGCCAACGTCGTCGCCGACGGATTCGCCTGCACGATCAAGTTCGGCGACGCGGACGATGTCGCGTCCTTCGATGTCGTCCCGGCCTTCAAACGTGCGGGAGGCGGCTGGGAGATCCCCGACGCCGACCGCTCCAGCTGGATCTCGACGAACCCCAAGGTCCATCATGAGCAGAGCACGAAGATGAACGGCCGCTGCGAGGAGCGGTTCGTGCCCTTCGTGAAGATGATCAAGGGCATCAACCGCCACTTCGACGAGCCGATCAACCCGTCGTTCCTACTCGAGGTCATGGCCCACGGCCTGGTGAGCACGCCGTTCGGCCGCTATCAGGACGAGATCACGTGGTTCCTCGCCAGCGCCGCCGAGCAGATCAGCGACGACTGGCCCGACCCCGCCGGGATCGGGCCGGTCGTCAACGGGATGATGTCGGCCGCCGAACGGACCATGGCCGCGCAGACGCTGAGCGGCTGGCAGCGCATCGCCGAGAAGGCCGTCCGGCTTGAGGACGCCCAACAGGATCGCGCGGCGGTCGAGGAGTGGCGGGAGCTGTTCGGCTCGAGGATGCCGCGCCCTTGACAGCATCGTCCATCTCCGAGCGACAGAACGAGCCCGAGGCCCTCGCCTTCGCGCGGGCGTTCCGACGCCGCTATGCGGTCGCCCGCCGCTGGCGCCTCCTGCGGGTCGGAGTCGGTTTGCTGATCGGCACGGTAGGTGTGTTCCTGGCGCTCCTCGTGCCGTCCACGGAGGAGTACGTGTCGGCGATCGCCGCCGCCTGGCTCGTCTTCGGCCGGACGGTGCTCGACGGGTGCGAGGAACGGCAGCGTCGTTGCGGCACCCTCGCGCAGGAGCTCTTCGACACCCGGGTGTTCGAGCTTCCCTGGAACACGAGCGCCGTCGGTGCCCGACCGGCGCCCGAGGACGTACGCAACTGGGGCCGGGGACGGGACGACGAGGGCCTCCGGGACTGGTACCCCGACGCCCGCCCCGCCCGGCATCCGCTCGACGTGCTGCTCTGCCAGCGCTCGATAATCACCTGGGCGCGACAGGACCATGCGACCTACACCGATCTGCTTCGATGGGGGGCCGGGCTCGCGTTCCTCGCGACGATCGTCCTTGGTGTTGTGCTCGGTCTCTCGCTCGGTGAGTACCTGCTGCGCCTCGGCGTTCCCGTGTTGCCGGCGTGTCTCGACGTGCTCGATATCGCCAAGGCGAACGCGCAGGTCGCGAGGAGCAAGAGGCGGCTCGAGCAGCGGGCCGACCTGCTGCTTGAAGGCGCGCGCACGAGCGGGACAATGCCGACGATCGCGGAGTGTCGTGAGCTGCAGGACGAGATCTACGCAACCCGCCTCATGCCGGGGGTGCCGAGCTGGATGTACGCGGTGACCCGCGGCGAGCGGCAGCAAAACATGGAGGACGTAGTCCGTAGCCAGGTGGCGACCCTGCCGGCGATGGTGCGCTGGGACGGTGCCTCCTCGGCAGGCTTGCCGTGATGGCAGGTGATCGCGGTATTGACGAGGACGGCCTGCGGCGGGTACGGAAGGCGCTCCGCGCCGCCACGAGGGAGAGGCTCCTCGTCGCGGTGCCGCCGATCCTCGACGTCCTGGACGAGCTCGATTCCTGGCTTGCCGACGATCATCAGTGGCGGAATGCCAGCCCGCGGAACCGGGTCTCGCTGATCGACGACCTCCGCGCCGCCTCGGACGCGCTCGGCCCCCACCTCCGCGAGGTGCTCGAAGTGGGGAGTCGCAGCCCGGTCGAGGAACTCCGGCGCTCCCGCGCGGCTCTCGGAGACGGACGCCGGCCTCCGGACGAGTCCCTGCGCCGGAGCCTCGCCGGATCCGTGGCTGCCGTGCGGGCTCGCGTCCTCGCAGACGACTCCCTGAAGGCCGCATGGTCGGACCTCCTCTCGGCGGGCGGTCCGGAGGAGGGCGCCTCGGCCGCGCGGACCCTCCTGCGCCTGGCGGAGGCCCGCGGCCACGGCGAGGATTCCCTGGCGGACCGCCTCGGCGCGATCCTCGGCGACAACGCGAGGCGGCTCGCGATCGAGCGCGGGGAGATACCGGCCGAGGGCGACCTCAACCGACCAGCAGGATCGGGGATCGAGGAGCGGCTCTCGCTCGCCTCGGCGGCGATCACCTCGATCCCGCGGCGGGGCGAGGCGGCCGTCTGGCTTCTTTACGCCTTCGCCCGCCGAATCTCGCCGCCCGTGCTCGAGGTGGGTCCGCGGATGACGCTCTACGATGTCGGCTGGTTGCGATCGGTGGTCGAGACCGGCCATGCCGCCTACTTGCTCCCGCCCGAGCTGGACCGCGACCTGGAGAGCATCGGGCTGCTTCTCCCGCGCCTCGATCCCGGGGCTCGGGAGGAAGGGCCGCTGCCTCCGCCGGGTCCGCGACCTAAAGAAGACGAAGAGGTCCCGCACGTCGCCGTCCGGATCGATCTCGGGGAGGTGGCGATCTCCGAGGCCGAGGCGTCGGCCCGGAGCTCGGCGGAGGCCCTGGTCGCCCTCGCCGACCTCCACGACGCCGAGTCCCCGTGGGTGGTCGAGGAGTCCTTCTCGATGTACGTCGACGGTCGCCACGGCGCCTGGTCCTTCGCCGCCCCGGCGGCCTTCGCGCCGACGTCCGCCCAGAGGGTCGCGATGTCGACCGACGCCACCTCGGAGGTGATCCGCCGGAACGCGGGGCGATGGGGGCCGCACCTCCCAGTCCTCGACGCGGAGATGCGCGAGGCGACCCATCTGCTGATCTGGCTCCGCAGGGCGCGGGAGACGTGGGCGCCTGGACGCCTGATCCTCTGCGACCGGATCGTCGAGCGGGTCGCTGGCTGGGCCGGGCTGTCGGGCCCTGGCCGTCTCGTCGACGAGCATCTACGGCTGCCGTGGGCGCTCGGGCGGATGCGGGCGGAGATGGTCGACATCGCCTGGTCGGCCTTCAACGCGATCGCCGACATCTCCGATCTCGGGCTCGAGGAGCAGAAGCGCCTGCGGAACGCCCACGAAGAGATTCGCTGGGACCATGTCATCGGATTCGATCTCGGCGTCTCCTCCTGGCGGCTCGACCCCCAGGGGGTGGCGCGAAGACTCGGATGGCTAGCTGACCGAGTCCCGGTCGACTCGGCGGTGCGCGAGCGGATCGAGACCGCTCAGAGGCGGCTCGCGGCTGGCCCGGCAGCGGCAGCATGGGCATCGGATCTGATGCGGGAGTTCAAGATGATCGACGCCCGGGCCCGCCGCCTGCGTAACACGCTCGTCCACGGTGGCCCGGCGATCGAGCGGGCCGCCGGGGAGGTCCTGCCGTTCGTCGAATCGATCGCCGTCGATGCCCTGAGCGTCTCGATCGAGGGACGCTTCGACGGCCGCGATCTCGTCGACGTTTTCCTCGACCGCCGGACCCGTGCCGAGTCGATCCTGGGGGAACTGAAGGCGGGGGCGGACCCGGTCGAGGCGCTGTGGCCCGGACGCACGGGACCGGGGCCGACTGGTTCCTAGCTGCAGCCTCGGTCGGTCGGATCGATGGCATTTATCGAGCCAGGACCAAACGGATCTCGTCTTGGCCCCTGCGACAACCCAGGCTTAGGTTCAAGTCCGGCGAGACCTCCCCAGGGTGCGTCGCGCCTACACGCTGTTAGCCTGAGCGTTAACCCGAGAGCTTTTCGAACCGGCTTCAGCTTTGGGTTTGGCTCTAGGACTGATGCCGGAGGAGGGACTCGAACCCCCGACACGCGGATTATGATTCCGCTGCTCTAACCAGCTGAGCTACTCCGGCAGGGGAGCGCAGGATAGCGATCCGGTTAGGGGTTCGCGGCGGCGAGTTCGGCTGCGCGGGCGGCGATGCGTTCGGCGTGGGGGAGGTCCGGTCGGTCGGCGAGGCGGGTGTAGATCTCGGCGTAGAGGGGCAGTAGTTCTTGGCGAAGCATGGTGTGGGCGGCCACTCCGTCGCCGATGGCTCCGGCGCGCCACTCGAGGGACGCTTCGACCAGCGGTAGGTGCCGGGGTGGCGGGTCAGTCGCTTCGCGGTAGTGGGCGGCGGCCTCCTCGTTGCCCGCGGCTTTCGCGGTGTCAATGGTGTGGAGGAGGCGGACCGGCCAGAGGACCAGCTTCGGGGTCGTGCGGGAGTTGATCGCCTCCGGGGTGAGCGCGTCGACCTCTCCACTTAGGGCCTCTGGGGTGTTGCGGGCGAGGGCCGCGGAGATCGCGTGATCGAGGATCTCTTCGGCCGGCGGTTCGACGCCATGCTCGTCCCGAAGGTCCTCGCCGAAGACCAGCACCCCCGACTGCATCAGGTCCCGCCGGTCGATCGCGGGAAACCGGGACCCTGGCGGGGGCGAGGCGAAGTGCGACCACGGGACGTGGAAGACGGAGAGGCGCTCCACGAGAGGTGCGTCGGGGAGTGCCCGCTTGACCTCCGCTTCGATCAGCTCGACGTGTGGCGATGTCTCGGTCGAGTCGGAGGTGAGGAGCGCCAGGTCGACATCGCTCGCGGCGGCGCTGAATCCGCCGTGGCCGAGGCTGCCGATCGCGTACGCGGACACCAGGTCGTCGCCGATGCTCCGGCGCGCCGCGTCCACCGCCGCGTCGATCACCTGCCATCCGGCATCGCTGCCGGGCTCCCGCATCGGTCCCTCTGCCACGGGGCGGATTATCGCGCTGCCATGCTGGGGGCATGGCTCAAGGTCCCGGAGGGGTCAAGCCGTTGGGGTTCGCGGCGCTGCGGCCGGTGCTGGTCGGGTGCCTGCTGGTGGCGGACGCGGGGATCGTCCTGGTGCTCGGGATCGGCCGCCACAAAGGCTGGCTCCCGCCCTTCATCGGTTTCGGGATCGTGCTGGTCGGGTTGGTGTGGTTCATGGGCTGGTCGCTCCGACACCGGCATGACGACGACCCCAAAGGCTAGGCTGGGCCCGTGCCTGGAGCAGACCTCGACAGCGCGGTGCGGACGGTGGTCCGCAAGTGCATGGGCGTCAACGCCGGCGAGGAGGTGCTCGTCGTCTGCAACCCGGTGACCGAAGAGATCGGGGCGCTGATGCGGATCGAGGCGCATGGCGACGGGGCGGACGCGACGCTTGCCGTGAGCTCGGAGCG